>JBCCEL010000485.1:0-3564 GCA_039030315.1 Pseudomonadota bacterium | reverse complement strand
GTGTCCGGCGACTGCGCCGAGCCAGGACAAGGTGGCCGGGTGCCCGTCGATGACCGTTACGATTGTGCAGTGGCGCGGCAGGTTGGCAAACAACCGCTCCACGTGGCTGGTGGCGTCGCGGTGGCCGCGGCTGCGGTCGCGTTGGGCGGCGGACCAGCCGGCGTTGAGACGGTCGGCCGAGGTGACGGCGAGGACGCCGATGTCGCGGCGGTACTGGCCGAGTTCGCCCGCAGCCGAGATGACCTCCGGCGCAACCGCGCCCTGATAGGCCAGGACCAGATCGCAGTTCGGTCCGGGCTCGCGCCACCAGTAGGCCCCGTCAATCGCACCCTGACGGAAGCTCTCGTCCTTGCGGATCACCGGCTGCTCCAGGGGTCGCGTGGAAAGGCGCAGGTAGACCGAGCCGCCGGTCTCGTCGCGCAGCCAGGTGCGCTCGTCCGGATCGCCCTCGCCGTCGCGCTGCATGTAGTCGAACGCCCATTCCATGATGACGGCGAGTTCGTCGATATAGGCCGGCTCGAACGAGGCGATGCCGTCCTGGCTCATCCCGATCAGTGGTGAGCCGATGGACTGGTGCGCACCACCCTCGGGCGCCAGGGTGATGCCGGACGGCGTCCCGACGATCATGAATCGCGCGTCCTGGTAGCAGGCATAGTTCAGCGCATCGAGGCCGCGCGCAACGAACGGATCGTAGACCGTCCCGACCGGCAGCAAACGCTTGCCGAAGAGGGAATGCGACAGGCCCGCAGCGCCCAGCATCAGAAACAGGTTCATCTCCGCGATGCCGAGTTCAAGGTGCTGGCCCTCCGGTGCGAAGGTCCACTTCTGGGTGGAGGGGATGCGTTCGGCCTGGAAGGTATCGTCCATGAGCTCGCGGGCGAACAGCTTGCGCCGGTTCACCCAGCTGCCGAGGCCGGTCGAGACCGTGACATCGGGCGAGGTGGTGACGATGCGTTCCGCCAGATCGGAGTCGCCCTTGGCAATCTCGTCCAGGATTTTGCCGAAGCCGGCTTGCGTGGACGTCTCCCGGTCTCCGGGGTTCTCGATGGCCGGAACCGGCACCTGATCATCCCGGTAGCGGCGGATGCCCTTCTCGAAAAACGGCACGCGCGAGAGGAAGCCGCGCAGGCCCTGGACGTCCTCGACGGTCGCAAAGGGTTCCCATTCCTGGCCTGCCGGAATGCCCATCTGTGTCTGCCATCCGGCCATCTGGCTCTTGTTCATGAGGCCGGCATGGTTGTCCTTGTGTCCGGCAAGCGGGGTGCCCCAGCCCTTGATGGTGTAGGCGAGGAAACAGGTGGGCCGGTCGTGGTCGATGGCATTGAAGGCACCGGCCATGGTCTGAACGCAATTGCCGCCGAGGTTTTCCATGAGCTCTGCCAGCTCGTCATCGGAGCGCCTGTCCAGCAGGGCGGTCACGGGCCCCTGGTCGCCGAGGTCGTCCATCAGGCGCTTGCGCCAGCCGGCCCCGCCCTGAAACGTGATGGCCGAGTAGAGCTGGTTGGGGCAGCTGTCGATCCAGGCCTTCAGCCGGTCACCGCCGGGCTCCTCGAACGCGGCCCGCTGCAGCGCGCCGTATTTCAGGATCACCACCTCCCAGCCAAAGGCCTCGAAGATGCCGTGAATGCGCTGCCAAAGCCCTTCGCGCACCACCCCGTCGAGGGACTGCCGGTTATAGTCGATGATCCACCAGCAGTTCCTGAGATCATGCTTCCAGCCCTCCTGGAGGCATTCATAGACGTTGCCCTCGTCCAGCTCGGCATCCCCAACCAGAGCAACCATGCGTCCCAGCGGGATGTCCCGGCCCCAGGTCTTGGCTCTCACGTAATCCTGGATCATCGAGGCGAAGGCGGTGATGGCCACGCCCAGGCCGACCGAGCCCGTGGAGAAGTCCACATCGTCAATGTCCTTCGTCCGGGAGGGATAGGACTGCACGCCGCCGTAGCCGCGGAAGTTCTTCATCCGCTCCAGCTCCTGATTGCCCATCAGGTACTGCATGGCGTGGAACACCGGCGAGGCATGCGGCTTCACCGCCACCCGGTCCTCCGGCTTCAGCACGGAGAAATAGAGCGCCGTCATGATCGAGACGAGGGACGACGAGGACGCCTGATGACCACCCACCTTCAGCCCGTCATCCTTTTCGCGCAGGTGATTGGCATTGTGGATCATCCAGTGTGACAGCCACAGCAGCCGCTGCTCAATGGTCTTCAGGTGGGCGATATCGGACATGGGAGGGGCGTTCCTGATTCTCGGATCGACAGAGGTTAGCCCAGTCGGGCAGCCAGGGGAAAGTGGAGAGGTTTCACCTCTTGCAGAGATGCGTTGGGTCGGCGATCCAGAGACTTCCAGAATGCGCCAGTCGCAGCCATCTTCGGAAGAGAGAGATTCGGCAGTCAACCAGAAACTCAAGCGATGCCTCGCATTGGCAATTTTGACCCATTCTCACCCTAGTGGACAGGTCGAAGCGTCATCTAGGCTACTCTTGGCAAGCGCCATCGAGATGGGTGCGATTCTTGATCGGTCATCCGCCATTGCCTTCATTACTGTACCATATTAGGTCAGTGTAGTATGAACAATCCGCGAAGCTAGCCATTGTCAAATTCGTGCTATGAGCACTGTCAACATGACATAGCAGTCAAATTTGGATGCAACGAATATCGCGGCCAGCCCGGTCGGTACGCCGATTGGTTATTCGACCTTCTTCAGGCGTGAGAAACCAGAAACTACACTGTCGGTTAATGCACCATATCCAATGTACTCCCCTACCAATTCTCTGTTGGGTGTAAGGCCAGCTAAAATCGTTCCAAACTGCATTTCCTTCAAATCTTTAGCAACATAGTTAACCCATGCAAACCTGCCGCTAACAAATCCTCCGGACACATCAAATGGAACAACAAGATCCCGCCCCTCGAAATGCATTTGGATGTAGAGGTCGCCCTTGATGCCATGGTCTGTTGCGCGCAGGTCTATTTCAATTTGGAAATCAATTGGCTCCGGATAGGGACCCCGTAACTGGTGGGCCTCTCCGGTCCATTTCCCAGTGAGAAAGTCGGCGTGCTTATCAGCGAGGCCAACAACACTCGATTGCAGTTGGTTTACGATCATGCTCGCGTTCGCTGAGACCTCAAAGTGCTCAGCGAAGAACTCATGCAATTCGCTCAAGTCTGAAATTTGGTAAAGATTTGATAGATACAACGGCAAATCCAATGCAGGATGGGTTAGATAGGGCAGGATCAGTTTTCTTAATGCTGTTGCTTGGCCAATTTCGTAAGGAACCCAAGAAGATTTCAAACTGGCTGGAGACACAGTTACGAGTACAGCGGAGCAATTATGTAATGCAGTACGAACTTTTTCTTGAATTTTTCCGCCAAAATTGATATCTTTCTTATCACGGAAATATTCGATATTAAGTTTTTCAAATATTCCTACGATAGCGTCTGCTTCATCGCTATCTTCATGCGAATAGCTTATAAATATTTTGCCCATTGTGTCAGGATTTCCACTTTTCTTAAGGGTTTTCTGTATTGAGTTTAGCGGCGTGAGTTGAGTTCGTCCAGTTCGATG
>JBCCEL010000484.1:0-3570 GCA_039030315.1 Pseudomonadota bacterium | reverse complement strand
GGCCTATGTCGAAGGTACGCACACCGCCTTCGTACCTCACGAGATCTTCTCAAGGTTCCTCACCGACGAATACAAGCCGGTCTTCGCAGGCCAGTCGGCAAGGAAGCCCGAGTGAGCACGATCCGCGGCCTCAATCATCTGACGCTTGCCGTTTCGGACCTGGACCGCTCCGTTGCGTTCTACCGCGACGTGCTGGGCTTGAGCCTGTGCAAGCGATGGCCGGGCGGCGCCCACCTGGAAGCTGGCGAATTCTGGCTCTGCCTTTCGCTTGACCCGCTGACGCGCACCGAGCCGCACCGGGACTACACGCACATGGCATTCGATGTGGGGCAGGAGGATTTTGTGGGCGCCGTCGACCGGCTGAAGCAGTCCGGGACGCGGTCCTGGAAGGAGAACCGTTCCGAAGGCGACAGCTTCTATTTCCTCGATCCCGACGGCCACAAGCTGGAGCTGCACGTGGGAAGCCTGCGCTCAAGGCTTGAGGCCATGTCCGGCGGACGGTGACGCCGGCCCCCAATCAGTTTATTGACCGCGGCATGACAAAAACTTCCCTTGATGAACAGGTGCGCGAACTGGCCCGTGGTGTGAAAGCCGGCGAACGCGCCGCGCTCGGGCGGGCCATCACGCTGGTCGAAAGCAAGAGGCTGGATCATGAGGAGATGGCCCAGCAGCTGCTTCTCGCGGTTGCGCCGGAGACCGGAACGGCATTCCGCATCGGGATAACCGGTGTGCCCGGTGTGGGGAAGTCGACGACCATCGACACGTTCGGCTGCAATCTCACTGCCGCAGGACACAAGGTTGCCGTGCTTGCCGTCGATCCGACGAGCCAGCGGTCCGGCGGATCCATCCTGGGCGACAAGACACGCATGAGCGGATTGTCGATGGATCCGAATGCCTTCATCAGGCCGTCGCCGACCGGACAGACCCTTGGCGGCGTTGCCCGGCGCACGCGCGAGACCATGATGCTCTGCGAAGCCGCCGGCTTCGATATCGTGATCGTGGAGACAGTGGGCATCGGGCAGTCGGAGACCGCTGTTGCCGAGATGGTGGACTTTTTCCTCGTGCTCATGCTGCCCGGTGCGGGCGATGAGCTTCAGGGCATCAAGAAGGGCGTGCTGGAAATCGCCGACATGATTGCGGTCAACAAGGCGGACGGCGACAATGCAGAGCGGGCGAGAGCGGCTGCGTCGGAGTATCGGGCCGCCTTCAATATCCTGACGCCGCAAAGCCCGAACTGGGCGCCGCCGGTGCTCACGGTGTCGGGCCTGAAGAACGAGGGGCTGGACGCGGTCTGGGAAGAAATCCGTCGCCACCGCGACACCTTCGAGCGGACCGGCGAGTTTTCCGATCGGCGGCGCCAGCAGATGGTGGGATGGATGCGGGCCTTGCTGCAGGAGCAGGTCATGTCGGCCTTCCTGCGCAATGACAGGATCGCCGAACGGTTGCCCGAACTCGAAAGTGCTGTCGCGGATGGTGTTTCGACCCCGGTCATGGCCGTCCGCGAACTGTTGGCGCTGTAGAGCCGAAATCGCCCTAGACGGTCTCGCCGAACACGATTGATGACAGTCTGCGAGCGGCGTCCCGCAAGGCCGGCAGGTGATCTTCGGCCTCCTCCATGGTCATCCGCTGCACCGGCCCGTGGAAGGCAAGGGCGGCGAAGAACTGTCCGTTCGGATCGGGAATCGGGACGGCAAGGGCGATAAGGTTGTCGATGAACTCCTCGTTGTCGCGGGAAAAGCCGGCCTCCTTGATACGGGACAGCTCCCGCTGTAGCGCGGCAGGATCGGTATAGGTGTTCTTGGCCAGCGCTTCGAGCTTGGTTGCGCCGAGCAGGGTCTCGAGCCGGCCCGGGGACAGTGTGCTCAGGAACAGTTTGCCGCTCGCCGTGCAATGGAACGGCACGCTGGATCCGACCGGCAGCTGGAACCGCATGGGCCACGAGGTTTCGACCCGGTCCACGTAGATCATGCCGTCAGGATCAGGCACTGAAAGGTTGCAGGTTTCGCCGACCTCCTCGGCAAGCGCGCGCATGACCGAGCGGCGTGCAATCTGAATGCGCGAGGAGTTCATCACCCCGGCCGCAATTGTCCTGAGCCGGCTGGCCGGCCGCAGCCGGTTGGCCTCAACATCCCTTGACAGAAAGCCCTGCTCCAGCAGGGTGTGGCAGAGACGGTGGATCGTTGGCTTTGGCAGCTGAAGCGTGTCGTTGATCTCGGTAGGCGTCAGTGGCCGGCCCGCTTCTGCAAGCACTTCAAGGATCATCAGCGCCCGCAAATTGGGCGCAATGCGGTCCGTGTCTTCGCTGCGTTCAAGCGCCATGGCCGGGCAAATTGCTCATTTTTGCATTTTCAATTGCATTTTTGAGACTACTGGTCTTAATTTGGGAATTCAAGATGCGGGTTCATACCTGCACGTTCGATCGCGGCCCAACAAGAGGCCGGACCTGCCGAGATGGCAAGGTGGCACTACAGTGCCCAAAGCTATGATGCTAGCAGCATCTGCAACAGGGAGGTTGAGGCGCACAAGCGCTGCACAAGTTTTGACCCCGCATCGGGCGGGGATCATCCGTTCGGAGCACGAGCCTGGTGGGCAACTCGGGAAGTTTCCTGACGCCCTGCGGGTTGCCACCTGCGCGGGGTGGTTTCGGTCAAATACTCCGGGTCTATCGTCAACCGCGCATTTCCTGGGAGGAAGGTACCCACATGAAAGGTCTTAAAACCGGTTTGAAATCGTTCGCGGCAGGAGCAGTTGCTCTTTCCGTGCTCGCAGCAGGCAGCATGACTGCCCAGGCTGCTGAAGTCACCATCCGCATCCAGTCGGTCATCTCGGCCAAGGCTGACGAAGTGACCATGCTGAAGAACTTCGCCGCCGACGTCCTGGCTCTGACCAAAGACGATCCGGTCAAGATTGAAGTTCTGCCGGCTGGCGCCGTGGTTGGCGTCCGCGAAGTTCTCGACGCTGTCGACAAGGGCCTTGTGGAAGGCGGTTTCGCCTGGACGCACTACTGGTCCGGTAAGCACCCGGCCGCAGCACTGTTCGGTTCTCCGCCTGCCGGCGGCGGCATCGGCATGGACAACCTGGCATTCCTGTCCTGGTTCCAGTTCGGTGGCGGTAAAGAGCTTTACGACCAACTCTGGAAAGAAATGGGCGTGAACGTCAAAGGCTTCATGCTGCAGCCGGTCGGTCCGGAAGCTCTGGGCTGGTTCAAAGAGCCCATCACATCAATGGCCGACTTCCGCAAATACCGCTTCCGCACGCCTCCCGGTATCCCCGGCCAGGCCTATAAGGACATCGGTGTTGCATCGGTTGCCATGGGCGGCGGCGACATTCTGCCGGCGCTTGAAAAAGGCACGATCGACGCTGCCGAGTGGTGCTGCCCGAAACCCGACCTCACCTTTGGTTTCCAGAAGGTCCTGAAGCACTACTACCTGCAGGGTCTGCACCAGGTTGTGGTGAACGCCGACCTGTACATCAACGGCGACGTCTACAACGGCATGACCGACCACCAGAAAAAAGCTCTGGAAGTCGCAGCTAACGCTTCTCTTTCCAAAGCCATGTCCTATCGTATCT
>JBCCEL010000483.1:0-3582 GCA_039030315.1 Pseudomonadota bacterium | reverse complement strand
GTCTTGCCGTTGTGGAACTCCACGCCCTTGCGCAGCTTGAAGGTCCAGGTCTTGGCATCGGGCGATGCTTCCCAGCTTTCCGCCAGTTCGCCGGTCAGCTGCCCGTCGGAACCGATTTCCGTCAGACAGTTGCGCAGCTGGCCGAAGCTGACATTGATCATGAAAGAGTCCAGTGACTGGGCCGGATCAAGCACGTCGCTCGTCGCCCCGCCCGTCAGGGCCTGCTTGTAGTGACCGCCCTTTTTCGGCGTCATCGCGTAGGCGCTGTCATACATCGACGTTGCCAGGACAACGGTCGCACCAGCAGCCAGCGCACGTGTCATGAACTCGCGCCGGTTGAGCTGGCCCTTCGTCACCTTGGACTTGAGCTCGTCAAAATTGTTCATAATCCACCTCCATGAACCCTCGAACGATCGCTTCTTATGCCGTTCGCAGTGCGACAATAGTATTACGGCAAGTGTCACTCCCTGAAATACCCCCAAATTGGCATAACGCCAGATTGCGCAATTTCAGGCAAGTCCATCCACCGGGCGCCAGATCTTGCGAACGAGGCGTTCCAGGACTCTTTCGATGGCCTTGTGGAACAGGCGCTTCAGTTCCGCTTGTCGAAGATCGGGGCCGGGCCGAGCAATGAGACCGGCCGCAGCAACTGTGCGGCAAAGATCCGCCAGGGCATGGACATGTCAGCCGGCCGAGAGTCCTGCCGGTCCTGAACTGGCGGCACGTCAACCAGACTTGCGAATTCGGCTCTGAAGGACTCTTCCAGATCGTAACTGTCGACCAGGGCTACATCCTCCGCGAGCCGTTGCAATGCTCCGCGGGGCACCACCCCCAGCGAGCCCTGGAAGATGCGCGGCTTGTCACAGGCAAAATGTTTCTTCAGCAGATCCAGCACGAAGACGCCTTGTTTCAGACACCTATTGAATCAGCAATGGATCTTCCCTGTGAGAAGGTTAGTGCAGCCGGTGGTATGCAGCGCGGTTTAGGCGTATAGCGCGGTGCTTCAGGGCGATGCCCATGCCGATGGCGCCTCAAAAGGAAAATCTGAATGAATTGGAACGTCTACCTCTCTGGCGAAATCCACACCGACTGGCGAAACGAGATCGAAGAAGCGGTCAGGGCCGCCGGCCTGCCCGTATCCTTCGCCGCACCGGTCACCAACCATCCGGCGTCCGACGACTGCGGCGTGGCCATCCTCGGGGCCGAGCAGAACAAGTTCTGGCACGACAACAAGGGCGCCAATGTGAATGCAATCCGCACCCGCACCATGATTGAAAAGGCCGATGTCGTGGTCGTGCGGTTCGGTGAGAAGTACAAGCAGTGGAACGCGGCATTCGATGCCGGGTACGCCGCCGCACTCGGCAAGGCGCTGATCATCATGCACGGCCCCGATCACCAGCACGCCCTGAAGGAGGTGGACGCCGCGGCGCTTGCCGTCACCGAAACACCCGCGCAGGTGGCGGATATCCTGCGCTATGTGATCAACGGCGATCTCGACGGATACACATGATCGCGAGCGGCAATTGCCCGCATCCAGCGGCAGATTGCAGACTCGACATCCGGCGTCCGTGCGTGTAACGGCCCTCACAGAAACGTTACAAGAGCTAACGGGTCAGGAATGGGGCTGAGCTGAGAAGAGGGCACCCCTCTCGGCGCAAAAGCCCATGCAACAGGGATTAGAGAGGGCACAATGAGCACTGGTCCAAACAAGTGGATTACGCACCTGATCGCAGCCGCGGTCGGCGGTGCGGCAGGTTTCATAATTCCGCAGGGCGAGAAGTCGGAACTGGGCAAGCAGGTCGCCGACCTCACGGCGCAGGTGGCCGAGCACAAGTCCGGCGCGGACACCGCCGCCGGGAAGCTGGCCGAGCTGACGGCCAAGCTGGCCGAGCAGTCGCCGAAACTGGAAGCAGCTGAAAAGAGCGTCGGTGATCTCACCGCCAAGCTCAAGCAGGCCGCTGCAGACCTGAGTGAGAAATCAGGCATGCTTGACGCGGCCAACGCGTCCAACGGCGATCTGACGAGCCAGTTGAAGAAGGCCGCGGCGGATCTGGCCGAAAAATCCGGTATGCTGGACAGCGTCAACCAGGCCAAGAGCGCGCTTGATGAGAAGCTGGCCGGCATCCAGTCCGCACTGGACGATCAGAAGACCTCTGCCGGCGGCATGGCTGACAAGATCAAGGAACTGACCGCCAGCCTGGCCACTGCGGCCAAGGACGCGAACGACAAGTCGGCCGCCCTTGATTCCACCAAGAGCGAACTGAGTTCGGTTGCCGCCGATCTGGCGGAAAGCGCCAAGGCGCTGGCGTCCGAGAAGCTCAAGAGTTCAGGGCTTGCCGGCGACGTCGCCAAGCTCACTTCGATGGTCGACAGTCTGAAGAGCGGCGCCAACGAATCTGCCAGTCAGATTGCCGAACAAACCGCCCTGATCGCCGATTTGGAGAAGAAGCTGAAAGAGGCCACGCAGAACGCCTCGCAGTAAAGTCCGGCCGGCGCTAATTTGGCGGGCGAGCCCTGCCCGCCTCTCTTCCCGTCAGCGGCTGGCGCTGCGGGACCGCCGCAGGGGTGCCTGAAGCGCGCTACTCGCAAGGGAACTCCCGTGCGAGCACGTTCACTACGAAATCGGCCGCCGATCCGGACAGCTCGGGCACCGGGGAACGTGCGACTTCGCTTCTGCCCTCGCGCTCCTCGCTTACCAGCCGCCCGCCGAACGCCTTGACGACAGTTTCGGTGACCAGCCCCCTGTCTGCGTCCACCGGCAGGCACACCCGCCGCGGCCCTGTGCTGGTGACCGTGTCCACCACCGCACTCACGTATGCCCGGCAGGCCGCATACATCTCGTAATAGGCGCGGTGCCCCCAAGTGGAGGTGCACGACACCTGCAGCTGCCGCGCGGTCACAAGCGGCTGGGCCGGCACAGGCGGCACAGGCAGGATTGCCGCCGCGATCATCAGCCAAACGAACAAGAACCATCCAGCACGCACAACCACCACCGAGCCTGACGCAGGAGATACAGGTTTAAACCGACATCTCACCGGAAACCACTTCAACTCTCCGGCACCACGCAGAGATCAGTCTGGAGATCCCGGGCGTCCGGCAAAAATCGGATCACCTGACCGATCGGTCGACCGTGAAGAGCAGGGAACACCGTGTGGACCAATCACGATCTGATCTGTTGGACAGGCGGAACAAGCCCGGCTCTTCTGCTCACACGATGAAATCCAGACTATCCAGATGCTGAAGTGACACTCCACTCAGTGTAATCTTGTCGCCGCCACTCGTGATAACCGCATTGCCGTTTTCCTCACTCAGGTGATGGGCGACCAGATCGGCATAGTCCGTAATGGACGTGACGCTGCTCAGGTCAATCTTCTCGTTGCTGTCCAGGGCATCGAAATCGGAGATCTCGTCGACACCGAATCCATCGTCGAAGAAGAACGTGTCCGAACCTGCGCCGCCGTCAAGGGTGTCTGCTCCTGCGCCACCATCCAGCAGGTCATTGCCATCGTTCCCGTAGACGTTGTCGTTGCCGGCGCCCCCGTGAACCGTGTCATCGCCTTCGTTCCCGCGAACGGTATCGTT
>JBCCEL010000482.1:0-3596 GCA_039030315.1 Pseudomonadota bacterium | reverse complement strand
TCAGCTTTCATGGCAATTCTCCTAGGGATTGGCGTCTTTTACGGCGGGGGGCTCACAGAGCATCGTCGGATCCCACACCAGGACCGGCTCCAGCCCGGGCGGCAGGAAATCGGCGAGTTTGTCGCGAACGGCCTGGCGCTGGGCGCTGAACCGCCAGGCGTGGAACGCCCCGATCTCCGTCCCGTCCTCGGCGCCGTTCAGCAATGCGGTGGAGCTCTCCGGCAGCAGAATCCCACAGCCTGGCGTGCAGAAATCCGAGCTGATGAACAGTGGGACATCGCTCGTATTGGTGAACTTTCGGCGCTCACCGCCCTCCCCTTCGAACGCAGCCCGCGGCAACCTGGAAAAGCGGACGCAAGCGAGGCTCTCGAGCCGCGTGTTGTCCGGGAAGATCACCTCGCTGGCATTCACCTTCATGTTTGCCTGGTAGAGCTCGAGAATGGTGCAGTAGACCAGCTTGGCGACGCCCGGACCGCCCGCAAAGACGGAAAACAGGCAATCCTCGGCGCAGAGATCCGGCTGGTCCGCCGGATCGTCAGGCGCCGCGCCGATCTCGATCGCGCGCACGGCACACTGCTTCAGTTCCAGCCGGCCTGCGCTGAGGCGGATGGCGCCGTCGCCTTCACCCTCCTCGACCTTGTCGATGCGGATGCGTTCCAGCGTGGTGCGCTTGCCCGCCTCGTCCACATTTAGATCACCCAGAAGCAGCACTGAGCCGGCAGACAGGTTGCTTATGGTCTGGCCCGCATTATCACTGATGCGCCTGAGCACAGGCTTATCATCCTGCATGACGACTTCGCCGTCCCTCATGGCATGCTCATGCCCGTTAGCATCCGCCGGGCTCCAGATGAGGGGCAGAGGGAAGGCTTCGGCCTGGGCCGGACACAGGCCCGACGGTGGCGGCAGGTAGGCAATCAGACGCTTGGGATGGTGCCGGCCGGAATGCCCGGCCGGGTCGGGCGTGCGCAGATCAACGGTGCGGCGCGAGACATCCTGGTAGCTTCCGGGCATGCAGGGTGCAGCATTGGGAAACATCTGGCGCCAGCTTGCCGGCTCACCCGGTTTGCTGGCCGGCGTGTTTTCACCGCGTGGCCAATTTGACCGGGGCGGCCCGAACAGCGTTTCCTGTGAACCTGGACTGCCGGGCGCGGCACTGACCGCGCGGGAATGCTTCCTGAAGTCCAGAGACACCGCAGGAAGGCCGGGATGGGAGGCCGCAACCTGGGGGTTGATATGAAAGAATGACGCGGTCTGATCGGCGTCAGCGTGGACTTGGTCAACGGGGTGCACTTCATCTGCACCGTGATAGAGCGCAGGAAGAACAGGCTCGTCGATCCGCGCGGTTCGGGCGACGCGGGCCCAACCCTCCTGAAGCTCGGCTTCCGACTGGGCGATGGTTTCGATGATCTCTTCGACTGCCGCCAGTGTGCCCTTGGCCTTGCTCCAGCGGACCGCGTTGGCGACTTCCTCGCGCTGGCCGTCCGCGAAGGGCGAAACCGGTACGGCGCCCACCAGATCCGCAAGATAGGGAATAACCCAAGACTGGCAGACCCGCCCTTCATTCGGAACATCGGGGAAATGGTCCGCGTACATCTGCTCGACAGTATTGCGGACCATATCGAGCAACATGCCGTGGGCGGCCAGGTAGGTTCGCAGATGACGGTCCGGTGCCGTCGTTGCTGCGTCACGTTCCCGGTACACCCCGGGCAGCAAGGAGTAGAGCTGTTGCGAGCTGGGAGACGGTGCGTTGCTCATGTCACCAGCTCCGTCGACTCAACCCTGATCAATGCCGGCTTTGCGGCGTAGACGACCTGGTTCCTGCGCGGCCAGATGGCCCAAATCGCGCCGTCATCCCCCTTGGCCACACGCCGCACCGGCACGTTCCGGGCGGAGACTTCGGCTCCGAGCAACGACACGCTGGAATTGACGACGCCCCTGACCGTCTCGACGATCTGGAAGAGCTCGCTGCGATAGACCGGTGCTCCGGGTACCCGATTCCTCAGATCAAAGGCAGAAAGAAGATTTTCCCGGACGGCCATCTCGACGGCGCGCGCATCGAATTCGGCCATATCGACGCGGACCGTCACGGCGATCTCCAGATCGACCGGATCGAAAGGCTCTATGCTGAGTTCCACTTGGGGCAAACCGTTCCGTTCAAGAACGCCCCGGACGGAGTCTTCGACCTGCCCGAGGGCTCCGCCGCCTGACGGCACCAGCACCACGGTGATGTGCTCGGTCCGGCCCGGTCTCTGCTCGCCGGCAAACGCCCGCGCGTGCCAGACGCCCTGAATGCCTTTTGCGAGATTCTCGTAATCCAGCACCGACACCGCTCGACCGTTTGCGCGCAGCCCGGCAGGAGCGCTTGTCCGGATGTTCTCAAGAGATTCCCGCGCGTCTCCTCCGGTTGCAGGACCTAACTGCAGAACCTCGGCCACCAGCGGATGCTTCCTGGCCAAGGTTGCCAGAGCACCCGGCGGCAGATTCCCGCTGAGCCCGGCGCCCTTGCGGAAGCTGACGATCACATTGTCCCGCCCTGTGGGGAGGCGGCGGCCCTGGTAGCCATCACCGAATTTAAGCTCGAGCAGGTTTTCCTCCGTGGCCGACACCACGAACACCGGCTCATCAGGCGGATGATCGGTGAAGCTCGCGACCTGTCGGTACATCTGACCGTCCGCGCTGACCTTGAGATCCGCACGTACGCCGCCTGGAAGCGACGGATCGGCGATATGCGAGATGTTCTCCGCCTGCAACGTGAAACGCTGATGCACCAGCGCAGCATTGCCGGAGCCAAGGACCTTGGCGGGCTTGGTTTCCCCATGACCAGCGAGCGCCACATTGGCGTAGATTTCCGTATCCCCGATAACGAAGCCTTTCAGGTCCACTGTCGGGATATCCAGGGTGATCGAGCGTCTATTGGGATCTGATCCGGTTATGCTTGCCGATACCGCCTCAGGGATGCCCGTGACGCTGCGCACTATGACTTTCCGGCCGGCAGCCAGGAGATCGGGAACGGGAACCCTGGTGTCCCAGTCCAGGATGAATTCAGCCGATGGGACGAGCCGCGGATTGCGGTCATGGCCGCGCGGCCGGAGCGTTGCCGTAAAGGGCCCATGGAAGGCGGTGATCTTGGGGGGCTTGGCCTTTTTGGAGAGTTTTGACTTCGGTTCCAGGAATTTGAGGGACAGCACGAAACTCTCCCGATCCTTCTGGATCGAGCGGATCTCGGCGGTGAGCGTGCCGCCGTCCTCTGCCACGGCCACAAGCAGGTCCTTGCTCGACAGTCCTTCCGGCGCACCCTCGAACCGGAATTCCCGCGCCTTCTCCTTCTTGGCAAATGTGGTGATCGCCTGATCTTTCATCGGATCAGCAAAGAAGATGGTTGTGTCGGCGGGCGCGGCATCAGGCCGGAGCCGCACCACCGCGAGATCGCCGCTCGTATTTCCCTCGATCGTCACCTCCTGGCTGGTCGCATTGTCCAGCTTGGCCGGTGCACTCAGGGCGCCCTTGCTGGTGATCGAAACGAAGCGGAAATCTTCCGACCGGATCTTGTTGCCCGCATCCAGCGGAAAACGCCATTCATCGTTGTTCGCCTTCCG
>JBCCEL010000481.1:0-3597 GCA_039030315.1 Pseudomonadota bacterium | reverse complement strand
GTTTCGCCCAGTGTACGATGCAGAATCTCCGTCAGGCCGAGGGTCAGGTCATTGAGTTCAATCGCGGCAGGCTCAAGAGGGCTGCGCCGCGCAAAGGCCAGGAGCCGGCTGGTCAGCCGGGCGCCGAGTTCGGCGGCCTCCTGGGCCTCGCTGATGAGGTCACGCTCAGCGGAACTCTCGATGCGCATCTCAAGCAGTTCGAGATTGCCGATGATAACCGTCAGCAGGTTGTTGAAGTCATGGGCGATGCCACCGGTCAACTGGCCGATTGCATCCATTTTCAATGCGTGCTGCAGCGCGCGCTCCGTCTGGTTACGTTCGCTCAGATCATGAATGATGCCGGTGAAAAAGCGCGCGCCGTCCACGATGTACTCACTGACCGACAGATGCATGGGGAAAACCGTGCCGTCGCTGCGCAAGCCCTGAACCTCACGCCCGATGCCGATGATCTTCTTGTCGCCAGACCTGAGGTAGCTGGCGAGGTAGCCGTCGTGCTCCCCCTGGTAGGGCTCCGGCATGAGGAACTTCACATTCCTGCCGGTGAACTCTTCCTGGCCGTACTTGAAGAGAGCACCCGCCGCCGGATTCGCCGAAACGATCGTGCCGTCTGCCCGGATCGTGATGATGCCGTCGACGGCGGACGCCAGCAACGCCTCGAGCATCGACATTTCTGCAGATTTGTTCACTGACCCGTCCATGACCATGGAGCCCTGCTTACAACACAGGAACGCATGCTCTTCAACTCAACCGCGGAACAAACGCCGGGGCCGGACGCATCAGCGCGCTCTGCGCCCCGGTTTTTTGCTGCTCTCACCAAAATGTTGAGATGATTCTCCTTGACGGGCCTGTTCGGCGGGCAGACCATTGAAACATGAGACGCGCGGTTGGCGCGTATCTCTCCACAAAGCAGAACACACGGTATCTACGGGAGGACTACTGATGGACGAGAAAACTTCTGACATTATGGGCTCAGCGCCCGAATTTTCCACCCTGACAGGTGCGGACCAGGAGGCGATCAAGGGCGCGCTCAATTCCGGTGCGACACGGCGAGAAGTGATGAGCTGGCTCATGGCCTCTGGGGCAACAATCGCTGCCGCAGGCTCGCTGGTCTCCTCGGCGGGCGAAGCCATCGCCATGACGCCGAAGAAGGGTGGCAACCTGCGCTATTCTGCAAGCCTGCATGGTCCGTCGGACACGCTCGATCCGATCATCTTCACCTCCGGCATCGACTACCAGCGCGGCCGGCTCCACTACAACGGCCTCCTGCGCCTCAGCCCCACGCTCGAGCCCGAGCCCGAACTCGCCGAGGAATTTGAGGCCAACAAGGATGCCACCGAGTGGACTTTCCGTCTGCGCAAGGGTGTGAAATGGCATGACGGCAGCCCGTTCACCGCAGACGACGTCATCTACTCCATGAACCGGCACCAGGGAGAAGACTCCAAGTCCAACGCCAAAGGCTATCTGACTTCAGTGGACGAGTGGGTCAAGGTCGACGCGGAAACCGTCAGGGTGAAGCTGAAATATCCCAACGCGGACATTCCGGCCCTGATGGGCATCTACCAGTTCAAGGTGGTCAAGGACGGCACGACGGATTTCTCAAACCCGGTCGGAACCGGCCCTTACCGGCTCAAGGAGTTCAAGCCGGGTGTGCGTTCCGTACACGTCCGCAATGAGGACTATTGGGGCAATATTGCCAATATCGACCAGGTCGAAGTGTTCGCGATCACCGATCCGACGGCACGCCTCAATGCGATTCTGACCGGCGATGTGCACATGATCGTCACGGTCGATCCGAAGACCATCCCGCAGTTGGACGCAAGCGACAAGGCTGACCTGCTCTCCACGCCGTCGAACCAGTGGAACGGCATTTGCTGCATGAAGAACCAGCATCCCGGCAGCAATGACGACTTCGTGCTCGGGATGAAGCATCTGCCCCGGCGCGAACGGATCGTAAAGAATATTCTGAAAGGCCACGGATCCGTGGGCAATGACCACCCGATCAGTGGCGCTTACCCGGAACACTGCAAGGACCTGGCGGTCCGTGCCTATGATCCGGACAAGGCCAAATTCCACTTCAAGAAGTCGGGTGTGACCTCCGCTGAGCTCTACGTTGCACCGGTCAACGTGGGCATGGAGGAGACCTGCCTGCTCATTCAGCGCGAGGCCGCCAAGATCGGCTTCAACCTGCAGCTCAAGAAAGTACCGAACGATGGCTACTGGGGGGCGATCTGGCTGAAAAAACCGCTCAATGTGGTGACCTGGCTGACACGGCCGACTGCGCACGCCATGCTCTCCGTCGCCTTCGCTCCCAATGCGCCCTGGAACGACACCAAGTGGAACAATCCGCGTATGGGCGAGCTGCTCAAGATGTCCGCGGGCGAGACCGACCCGGCGCGGCGCAAGGAGCAGTTCTGCGAAATGCAGACCCTGATCCACAACGAGGGCGGCTGGGTGATCCCAAGCCACAACAACTACCTCGACGCGATCTCCAAGAAAGTCAAAGGCCTGGTCAAGCACCCGATCGGCAACACCGGCGGTTATGAATGGCCGGAGTTTGCCTGGCTGGACGAGTAGTACCGGTCGAATTGGCGGCGGGCCGGTTTAATACCCCGGCCCGCTGCCGTTCCGGACAGACCGGCCGTTTGGCCGGAGCAATCCACACAATGTTGGGGACAGACTAAGTGTCTGGCGCTTCCATACCGGTGCCGTCCCCTTCGCCGGCTCTGGTTCCGGCCTCGCGACCGTCTTCAGAGGTCAACTCTCCGGCGGTTCGGACGATCACTTCGTTTTCCGCCTTCTTAGCGGCTTTGACGGCCCGATCCAGGCGCGTCCTCTTCTGCACTGATCGATCCGGCGGCCGCCTTGCGAGAATCTGTTTTTCCAGTGTCCCGTACTTCAGGTTGCCGTCTTCACTGCCTAGCTTGAGGTCTTCCAGCGCCGTGGAAGCGATGTGCTGGCCGAGGGAATGGTAGGCTTCAAACTGATCCTCTTCGAACATCTGGTCCGCTGTCGATTCGTGTGGAAAGGCAGGTTTGCGGTTTCTGTATTCCTGAATCATTTCGTCCTCATCGCCGGTGAATGACGACTTGAGGTAAATAAGCTGGCCGATTTCAGGAGGGATATCGCCGTCTCTGGGGTAGTAGATATTGCCGATGGCATAGTGCTTCGTGCTCCGGCGAAGCTTGTTCAACCTGAGTTCCTCAAGGTCGATGACAATCTCAACGCCGAGATCAATACGCGCGAACTGAATCAGGCGCGCCAGGCCATTGAAATGAAGATTGGGGTCAGCCTCGCCATCACCGATAATGATGAAGCGGCAACGCCTGCGCAGGAGTTCCATGCCAGCAAGGTTCTCAATATGGCCCCCGTCAGAAAGGTTCACCCAGCGGTGCTTCTCATCCAAAAGCATCAGTAATTCGCGCAGGAATGCGGTCGGCCTGACGCGCCAGTCAAACCGGTCGTTCAGCGAGTTGGAGAAATGTTTGAAAATACGCTCAATATTATTGAGGAATGTGACCTTGTTTACTGTCATATTTTCCCATATTCAGAACGAGAAGGGACGCCAGCTGCTAGAATGCCGCAAGTTCCTAAGCAAAT
>JBCCEL010000480.1:0-3604 GCA_039030315.1 Pseudomonadota bacterium | reverse complement strand
CGGGATGCCTCGAATGGGGCGATCGATGAGAACCTGGGATACTTTCACTCCGGGTTCTTCGATCTTGGAGGCCAGGAGGTCTATGTCTCCAGGACCGGATGGACCGGAGAACTTGGTTACGAGATCTACAGCCTTGGGGACCGCACCGACCATCCGCGCCTCTGGAACCATCTTTTGAAAGCCGGAGAGCCCCACGGTCTTGAGCATTCCGGGTCCGGCTCCCTGGAGATCCGGAGGCTGGAAGCGGGCATTCTCGACAACATCACGGACATGGACATGTCGATGACCCCCTTTGAAGCGGGGTTGTCTCCGTTCATCGACATGGAGAAGGAAGGCTTCGTTGGCTGGGAAGCTCTGCGAAGTGCTGACCGGCAAACCCATCTGTACGGGCTCAGATGCAAGACCGCTGTTCCCATCATGCATGAAACAGTCTCGCAAGACGGCGCACCTGTGGGCCGCGTTACGGCCGGCGCATGGTCGCCCTACCTGAATGCCGCGGTCGGCTATGTCCGGTTCGGCGCGCCGGGTGACTGGGTGGGCCGGACGCTGGTACTGAATTCGCTGGAACGAGGGGAACAGGCTTGCGAAATCGTCTCACTGCCCTTCTATGACGCGGAAAAGAACATCCCGCGAGGACTGGATACCAAAATACCGATGGGACCGATTCATGACTGAACCAATTGTCCGGCCGCGCCGGAGCTTCATATTCTCGCCCGGCCTGAGACCCGAAATGTTCCCCAAGGCACTTGCGTCTGGCACGGATATCGTCTGTGTCGAACTGGAGGACGGGATCGCGCCGAAGGACAAGGACGAAGCGCGTATCAACGCTTTGAAACTGTTTGAGACCCCCCAGGCCGATGACGGCGTGGAGCGGATCGTCCGGATCAACTGCCTGCGCGAGGCGTTCGGCATTGCCGACGTACAGGCCGTGCTGGCGACCGACACGCCGCCACCTGCGCTCATGCTGCCGAAGGTGCGCACGCCGGATGAAATCGTCCTGCTGGACAACCTGCTGACCGAACGCGGTCATGCTACGAGGCTGCACATCATCATTGAGACCAACGCAGGTCTTGAGGCCGCCTACGATATCGCTCACTGCAGCAACCGCATTGACGCGCTGTTCTTCGGCGGTGTCGATATGGCCGCCGAGTTGCGCTGTGAGAATGCTTGGGAGCCCCTGCTCTATGCCCGGTCGCGGGTGGTGCACGCGGCCGCGTCCGCAGGACTCGATGTGATTGATGTCCCCTATCTCGATCTTGAAGACCCGGACGGCATGGTCGTCGCCGCCAGGCAGGCAAAGGCGCTGGGCTTCTCCGGCAAGGGCTCGATCCATCCCAAGCAGATCGCGGCCCTGAACGAGGTCTTCACGCCTTCGGAAGACGAGGTCGCCCGGGCCCGGCGCATCATCACAACATTCGAGGAGGCCGATACGGGCCTGGTGGTGATTGACGGCAAGCTGATCGAAAAGCCGGTGCTTCGCGACATGTACCGGGTCCTGGCGATTGCCGAACGGGTCGGGCTCGCCTAACCGGCCCGCCCGACTTCGCCTGGCCTCGCGCCCTCAGAACCCGCGGCCGGTCAGGCAGCGGTCGAAATTGCGCCCGTAGCCCGCGATCAACTGGTCGCGGTCGTGACCGTTGATGATGGTGCGGGCATTGACCCATTGCTCGCGGCTCGCGTTGAAGAACTGCGACAGCTTCTTGCCGGTGAACAGCCCCCGCACCATCCCAACAAAGATGATATCGACCGAGACAGGCAGGTTCAGCACCAGGCCGGGGTCCTTGACGAAAGCATCCCCCTTCCCCAGCGCCTCGCCAAGCTTCAGGTAGTTCCGCTTGAACGTCAGCTGGACCAGGCCGCGGCCGAAATAGCTCTGCCCCGTTGCCGGATCCACCTTCGCGTAGTTCTGCCTGATGCGGTGCTCGTTGAACATCCGCGTGACCGCCGCGATCGAGCACTCGTCCGTGTGGCAGAACCCTTCCCGCAGCGGCTCCATCCGCCGGCCCGTCTCGTGATAGGTGGTGGCCAGAACATACGCCAGCCAGCGGATATCATGCAGATCCGGGTGCTGGTCCCAGTAGTCGAAGATCGCTTCGTACCCGTTCACCTGAGGCTGGGTCAGGGTGGACTGGAACAGCTGGCGGAACCTTACATAGAAGTTTGCCCGGTCGACCTTGTTCGCCCGGCTTGCCTTGGGGGATTCCTTTCCGTCCGGGACGGTCGCCTTGTGGTTGACCGGGACCGGGGGATTGGCCGACGGATTGGGGCCGGCCAGAAGCTCACCAGCCTTGTCCAGACCCGTCTGAACGGCCGCCGAGGCGTTGGCCAGGAACTTCTTGACGGTCACCACCTTTCCCTTCGCCTGGGTCAGATCGCTCCAGCCGTTGATGAAAGCCGTGACGTCTGCCTTCTTCTTTCCCATGAGCGGGAGAAGCGCGGCATCAAGTGCGGTGTCCGCCTGTTTGGGGTCCTGCAGGGCCTCGGCTCCCGACGCACCGAAATGATGCGCGAGAAAGAGATCGAGCATCGTGACGTCGCCGCCCAGCTGCGGGCCGAGTGTCCGCGTCGCTTCGGCCAGTTGATAGGCTGTCACATGGATCTGGGCCTGCGGTTTGCTGATGTCCCCGCGTTCGTAGGAACCGACATTCTTCGGGAAAGTGGCGATAGTCTGATCCCACCGCGCCTGGGTAAAGCCGAAGGGAGGCCAGGCGCCCGAGTCGGAAAACTGTTCGATGGCGATCTTGCCCTGGCGCCATTTGTCCCGGCTTTCAACGACCGCCGCCGCAAGCAGAACTCCGGGATTGGCACCGAACTGTCCGGCAGCCTTGATGCAGGCCTTTGTGAACTTCGTCTGGTCCAGTGTGATCTCGGCTACCGGAGGAACATCGATGATGAAGAGTGATCTGGCAAAGCCCTGCTTTTTGCCACTCTTTATCTCGATGAAGCCGTTCGACGGCTTGCCGAGTTTGGTAACAACTTCACCCGGCTCAACCGTCTGGCCGTTGAATGGGGCCGAGGAGTCACCCGCCTTGCGCAACGCCACTGCAAAATCCCAATCGTCCCAGAAATCGGCTGAAATACGCCACATATTGGAATTGGTCGATAAGTGTTTGGCCTGTGATAACGGCGCTTCACCACACGAGAGACTCAATACCATCGGGCGGCCAGCGTTCTCGATGGCTTTATAGATCATTTCTATTTCGCCCTTGTGGTAATTTTGAAACATCATATCGTCCGCCTTGACAAAGTCCACTCCCCATTCCGCATATAATTCAAAAAGGGAGTTGTAGTACTCCTGCGCACCTGCTTTAGAAGGGTCGACGCCGTACATGTGATTACACCACCGGCAGGTATCCAATGACTCGGCTATATCCGACGCCATATAGCTGGTGCCCTTGATCGGGGTGTTTTGAAAGGCAGCATAGCGGTGAATGCCCCGCATGATGTGAATGCCGAATTTCAGCCCCTTGCTATGGACGTAGTCAGCCAGCGGTTTAAACCCTTTGCCCTCGGCAGCGGAAGGAAAGCGCTCCGTGGCCGGCAACAAACGGCCGTATTGATCCATGGTAATGTATTCGGGGTGAAGCGGGCTTCCGTCGTCTTT
>JBCCEL010000479.1:0-3622 GCA_039030315.1 Pseudomonadota bacterium | reverse complement strand
GCCAGCCGCGCCGGGCGCGCTCCCCGGTGAAACCTTTTGCGCGCGTGCCGTTCGGCTTACTTTTGAGGATGTAGAAATAGTCGGCCACGGGTGCTCCGGGGGTGTTGCCGTGGGTCCTCGGGTCAGGCCCGAGGACAGCAGATCAGCTCCTCTTCGGCATGGCGGTGCCGGCGCCTATACCGTGTTTTTCGAGGACTTTCATCATGTCGACCAGGACGGCGTTGCGCTTGGCTTCCCATTCGGCGACCGGTGTGCCGGAATAGGCCTCCTCGCAGCTATCGATGATGCGGTTCTCCAGCGCATCGCTCCAGGGTGGGAACTGCAGGTCGGTCCAGGGCGGGTTCAGTTCGATGCTGAACTGGTCGAAGAAATGGCGGATGCCGCCTTCGCCGCCGGCCAGATGGAAGGTCTGGAAGGGGCCCATGAAAGCAAGACGCAGGCCGGCCGAATAGATGATGGAATCATCGACCTCTTCGGCCGATGCCACGTCCTTGGCCATCACGTGCAGCGCCTCGCGCCACATGGCCTCCTGCAGCCGGTCGCAGACGTAGCCGTCGATCTCCTTCTTCAGCCGCAGCACCTTCATGTTGACGGAGCGGTAGAATGCGCCCGCCCGGTCCAGCGTTTCCGGCGTCGTCTTGTCGCCCGGAACAGTCTCCACCAGAGGCAGAATGTAGACCGGGTTGAAGGGATGGCCGATGATGACGCGCTCGGGATGCTTGCACTCCGACTGCAGCCGGGATGGCAGGAAGCCGGACGAGGACGAGGCGATGATGACGTCCGGCCGGGATGCGGCATCCATCTGCGTGAAGGCGCTGATCTTGAGATCCTCGCGTTCGGGCGCGGCTTCCTGGATCCAGTCGGCTGCGGCCGCCATCTCGGCGATATCCCGGGTGAAGCTCAGTTTGCCCCGCTCAAGAGGGCGGCCATGCAGGCTCTCCATGGAGGGCCAGGCCGTATCGATATGGCGGTAGAGCTGCTCCTCGGCGCCGTCTCCTGGATCATAGGCGACCACATCCAGCCCATGCGCCAGGAAACGGGCGGCCCAGCCGGAGCCGATGAGGCCGACGCCGCAGATGCCGGCGGTCTTCACCGTGCTCATGACCGGGGCCTGAGGCCCAGGATGTCGCGGGCCTCATCGGCGGTCGCGACCTGGCTGCCCATCAGGCGGATGATCTCCACCGCGCGCTCGGTGAGGGATGCGTTCGAGCCGTAGACGCCTTTCTCAAGATAGAGATTGTCCTCCAGTCCGACGCGGACGTGACCGCCGAGCAGGATCGCCTGGGCCACCATGGGCATCTGCATGCGGCCGATGCCGAAGCCCGCCCAGACCGCGCTTTCGGGGAGTTCACCCACCATGTAGGCCATGGTCTGGGTGTTCACCGGGGCGCCCCAGGGAATGCCGAGGCAGAGCTGGAACATGGGTGGCTCGTCGATCAGCTCTTCGGCACACATCTGCTTGGCGAACCAGAGATTGCCGCTGTCGAAGATCTCCATTTCCGGCTTCACGCCGTAGGAGCGGATCAGTTTGGCCTGCTCGCGCAGCTGGACGGGCGTCTGGACCACGATACCGTTGCCGTCGCCGAAATTGAGGGAGCCGCAGTCGAGCGTGCAGATTTCCGGGCGCAGTTCGTCCACGTGGAGAAGGCGCTCGATCGGGCCGACAAGGTCGGTGAATTCCTCGTCGAAATCGCGCGGGCTCTCGCCCCGGCCGATCTCCAGGTCACCGCCCATGCCGGCGGTGAAGTTGATGATGACGTCGGTGTTCTTCGCCCGGATGCGCTCCATCACCTCGCGGTAGAGATGGACGTGGCGCGCGCCGCGGCCGGTTTCGGCATCGCGGACATGGCAATGGACGATGGCGGCGCCGGCCGATGCGGCCTCCAGGGCGGATGTGGCGATCTGCTCAGGGGTGACGGGAATGGCCGGATGCTTGCCGACCGTGTCGCCTGCACCGGTGATCGCGCAGGTTACGATAACCTTGGGGTTCATGGGGGTCCTCCAAACCGGGCCTCAGCTGCGGGCCTCTCAAGGTTCAGACGTTACTGCGCACCGGAAATTAGTTTTGATTTATTTCGCCGGAAGTTTGTGCAATAGCGACAGAGACCGGCTGGAATTTCTCACCCTCCGGACGGGGCTGAGAGGCATGGCGCCAGGCCCGGCGCGATGTTCCGGCAGGGTTGGAAGACGCAGGCCATGCGAAAAGTTGCCTTTGTTCTGTTTCCCAAGTTTTCCATGATCGGGCTGACGAGCGCGCTCGAGCCGCTGAGGGTGGTCAACAGGTATGGTGCGCCGGAATTCAGCTGGACGTTCGTCTCCGCCGACGGCGAGCCGGTGGATGCCAGCAACGGCATCCCGGTCTCGGCCGACCATTCCGTCTCTTCGATGCCGAAACCGGACATCGCATTGTTCTGTGCCAGCTACGAGGCGGAGCAGGGAATCAGCAGGCCCGTGCTCGCCTGTGCCCGCCGCTTGGCCCGGCAAGGAGTTCAGCTCGGAGGCGTGGACTCTGGACAGATCATGCTGGCCGAAGCGGGCGTGCTCGACGGCTACCGTGTGGCGGTGCACTGGGAAACCGTGGCCGGCTTCCGGGAAACCTACCGCCAGGTTGATGTCACCAACTCGGCTTACGAGATCGACCGGGACCGGTTGACGGCGGCCACCGGTTCTGCCGCCATCGACATGATGCTGGACTTCATCGGACGCGAACTCGGTCAGCAGCAGGCGCTCTTCGCCGCCGAGCAATTGGGCCACCGGCCCGTGCCGGGGGAGGTGACCGAGGCCCGTCTGCCGCCGGAGATCCGCTACCAGGTGGACCATCCGCGGGTGGTCAGGGTGCTTCGGGCCATGGAAGAGAATGCCGAGGACCTGTTGTCCACGGCCGACCTTGCACGGATCGGCGGCATTTCGGTGCGCCAGATGGAGCGTCTGTTCGCGCAGCATCTCAACCAGCCCCCCCGCCAGCTCTACCGGGAGATCCGGCTCATCCGGGCCGAGCGTCTGCTGACCTATAGCAAGCTGCCGGTCACCGATGTCGCCGTCGCCTGCGGCTTTACCTCGGTTGCCGAATTCTCCCGTGCCTACAAACGCCAGCACGGCTCACCCCCCTCGCGCCACCGCCGCCGGATCATCAGCGCGGGTTTGTATTAGCGCGTCGTACTCATAAACGGCCAATCCTGCCGCGATCCTTCGGTAGAGCCGATGAAAAATGCAGCACCCCTCAAGGTGCCGCCCTCGGCCACCGAGACCAGGGCCCAGGGCGGACCGCTCAGAGTTCTGCGGCCCTGGGTCCTCGGGTCGAGCCCGCGGACGGCAAGGGTGGGGGAGCCCGGAATACTTCACAGGCCATGAGGCGGGGCGGGTGGACGTCATAAGAAAAATATCTTGACAATAGAGCTTTTGTTCTGTATATGTTCTTCCAACTCTCCTCACTGCGAGGGCACTGTCCTAGGTAGTCGCTGACGGTGGAGGAGAGGGTGTGATGCCTTGCCCTTGAAGCGTGACAACAGACGGGGCTCGGACCGGCAATCGCAATGCCTTGGGAAAGGGGCCGAAGTTCGCAACTTTAGGCTTTCCGGACTCAAGGTCGTAGCCCCCGGCGGGGTCGCCTCCCTGATGCGTG
>JBCCEL010000478.1:0-3622 GCA_039030315.1 Pseudomonadota bacterium | reverse complement strand
GGTATGCTTCAAGCCGCCTGGTCCTTCTTCCCGAACGGGTTCTTGATGACGTCCGGGTCGAACTGATCCGGTATCTTGCCCTCGGTCGCGTAGATGTAGAGCGCGGTCTTCAGGATCGTGCTGAGTGTTGAGAAGATCAGTGCAGTCGTGAACACCCACAGGACGATCAACACGAACAGGGATATGGAGACGGCCGGCGAAACTTCCAGCAAGGCCACGGCCGCGAAGCCGACCAGAAAAGCTGGAAAGATGATCAGGCCTGACAGAACGGACATGCCCACTTCGGATATCAGGACCTCTCCCCAGGTTTTCCTGATCACGGACACGGACCGTTTCAGCGCTTCGATGGGACCGATCTTCTCGGCCACCAGGGCGGGCACGGCAAAAAACGATGCGATTGCCCAGCCGGCGCCCAGCGCTCCGAATACCAGCTTGCCGATGAAACTCTCCTGCTTCTCGGCGATGCGGCTGAGGAGGAACCCGACGATCGAGGTGACCAGAGCCCAAAGAAAGATCTGCGGCAGCAGCGCGACCGAAGCCCTGACGCCGTCCATGACGGTGGGGTCGCCGCCTGCAAATCGGATCCTGGCGCACGCGATCAGGCCCGCATTGAAGAAGATCATCACGAAATAGGCCACGAAGTAGATGGTGAAATCGATGGCGAACATCGCGATCGAAAGGCCCTGCTCACTCGCCCCGGCAGCAAGCTCCATGATCCCGAACAGTTGGCCGGAGGCCCACAGCGGTCCGGCGACGCTGGCAAGGATCAGACCGCATGCCAGAACACTCAAGATTGGAAACGCAATGAGTTCTTTGTCCAGCTTCAGGACGTTCCAGCACATTATGGCGATGGACCAAGCCCGCCTGAGTTTCTCCATCATGCCAATCAGCCTCCCACTGGTCCCGGTCTATGCCGGGCGAAGTTGCCCCCTCGTGAACGAGCTTACACGTCCGTGAGCGGATTGCATTGTGATAAGTGACACAATGACAGCGTATTCTTATCGCCAACCGGGTTGGTCAGCCCCCCAGGGCGGCGATCTCCCAATTCTCTCCAGAAGAAAGTCGATCAGCGCGCGGACTTTCGCAGTCAGGACATTCGACTTGGGATAGACCAGCCACAGCGCCACCGGGTCATCGATCTCATGATCAGGCAGAATCTGGACGAGCGCGCCGCTGGAAAGCTCGCGGTGTACGCTCCAGAGTGAGTTGATCGAGATTCCCGCGCCGGCAACCGTCGAGATCTTCTGGCTCAAGCCATCGTCGACCACGACACGGCATGCGGCGCTGCGGGGATCGAAGAGCCCGTGTTCACCCTTCGCGCCGATTAGCCGTTTCGGTCCCTGGTCCCTGAACGCTATCAGCTGGTGCCCGCTGAGTTCGTCCGGATGCCGGGGTGTGCCGTGCTTCTCAAAGTAGCCTGGAGATGCGCACAGGATCCTGCGGTCGTCGGCCAGCTTGCGCGCTTTCAGGCTACTGTCGGCCAGGGAGGCGTTGCGCAGGGCAAGATCGAAACTGCCCTCGATCAGATCGAACTGCGCGTCGCTGAAGCGCAGATCCAGATTGATCCCGGGGTGGAGGTTCAGGAAATCGGGGAGGAGGGGGGCGATGTAGAGCTGGGAAAAGCTGCTTGGCGCGGCAAACCTCAGGGTGCCGGTGACAACCGAACTGCCCAGCCCCAGGGCTGCGCGAGCCGCGCCCTCCTGGGCGAGTATCTCTCTGGCATAAGGCAGGAACTCTGCTCCCTCCAGCGAGAGCGCGACCTTGCGTGTCGAGCGATGCAGCAGGTCTGCGCCAAGCGACTTTTCCAGCTTGGCCAGCCTGGCGCTGGCCACAGCGGGCGCCATGCCGAGTTCGCGCCCGGCAGCGCTGATGTTCAGTTTGTCCGCCGCCAGGACGAAGAGACGTACGCTATCTGTGTCCATAAGATTATATGTCAAATCAGAATTATGAACTCCGTCATATGGGATTTATGCGGAAATCAAAAGAAATACATTGGGGTCCAAGCCCAGCCGCAGACCAAGGAAAATTCCGATGCATGCCTCTGCCACCGTCAATTATCACGTCTCCAGCCCGAAAGAGCAGGCCTTCCACATTGATGCAGGAGGCGAAGAGGGAAAGCTCATATCGCCGGAGTTGGTGGCGACCAGGGTCGGGGTCGGTGACGCCCGCAATGGCGCCGGTGTCGAGTTCAACAGGGACAGCGTTGCCTTTGTAAGGTCAGAGTCCGCCGTCTCCGGGTTCGGCGATCAGGACCGGTGGCAGGAGACATACGACCAGGAACTGCACCAGCTGCTGGCCCGTGAGACCGGCGCGCGCGAGGCCATCATCTTCGACCACACGGTGCGCACCGATGACCCGGATGCAACGCGCAAACCCGCCCGGAACGTGCACAGCGACTACAGCGCGGCCGGTGCTCACCAGCGGCTGAGGGATCTGCTGGGCGAGGAGAGGGCGGAGGAATGGGAAGCCGGCCACTTTGCCTTTATCAACATCTGGCGGCCGATCGGCAATCCGATCAATAGTGCGCCACTGGGCTTCGTGCGTCCGGCATCCGTTGCCGAGGCTGACTGGCTGACGATCAAGCTCATCTATCCCGACAGGACCGGCTCGATCATGGGTCTTGTCGCGAATGATGCCCATGAATGGATCTATCTGTCGAAGATGACGCCGGACGAGGTCGCCCTGTTCAACATCTACGACAACCGCGGCAAGGCACCGGTCGCCCACAGCGCACTCGACATGATCGAGGACCCGCACATCACCGTGCCGAGGAAAAGCATCGAGAGCCGCGCTCTGGTGAGGTATTGAGGCCGGAACATGCTCAATCGTGTCGATAATACCAGGTTCCGGCCCATCAACCGGAGCTACAACACGGTTTTCCGGCCGGGAAAGCTGAGTGTCGGCCTGGTGGTGCCGCTCGAAACCTATGCGGCCGGCCCGGTGCCGGAGATGACACGCCATGTCGAACGTGTTCAGCTGGCTGAGCAGCTCGGCTTTTCGGCAGTCTGGCTGCGGGATGTGCCGTTCAATGTTCCCTCTTTCGGAGATGCCGGCCAGGTGTTTGATCCGTTCGTCTATCTCGGTTTGCTGGCCGGGCAGACCGATGAGATCGCGCTTGGTGTCGCCAGCATCATTCTGCCCTTGCGCCATCCCGCGCATGTTGCCAAGGCGGCGGCGAGTGCCGATGTCCTCTCCGGCGGACGGCTGATCCTGGGCGTTGCCTCCGGCGACCGGCCGGAAGAATATCCGGCCATGGGCGTGTCCTTCGGGACGCGCGGAGAACGGTTCCGCGAAAGCTTCGACTACATCCGCCACATGAGCGGCCCCGCGCCGGCCTTCGACAATCTGCACGGGAGCCCGGGCGCAGGTATGGACATGCTGCCCAAACCCTCATCCGGCCAGCTGCCGCTGCTCATCACCGGCGGCAGCCAGCAGGATCTGGACTGGATCGCGCGCAACGGCGACGGCTGGATGCTCTATCCCCGCAATGCGCCGACGCAGGCCCACATCATCGGTGAGTGGCGCGCCCGGATGGCAAACCAGGGTCGCCCGGACCAGCCGGCAATGGAGCCGCTCTATATTGACCTTGTGGATGACCCGGGCGCCGCGCCGCGACCGATCC
>JBCCEL010000477.1:0-3624 GCA_039030315.1 Pseudomonadota bacterium | reverse complement strand
GACAGCCTGGCAGAGCTGGATCCACCTTGAGAACTTCTCCGCCTATCACAACGTGCCCTTCGCCACGAAGGACAACGGCTTCGCCGGGCTCGACACGCAGCTCTCCTTCAACGGGCCGCTGCAGGTGAAGCACATCCAGACCATGGGCGACTGGGCCAGGGACGGAAAGTTCATCTACGCCGGACGCCGCAATGAGGGCGGCGCCAATTTCCGCGCCGGCGAATGCGCGTTGTTCACCGAAAGCTCGGCCGGCTATGCCGGCATCAAGGCCGAAGCCAAGTTCGACTTCGCCGTGCGACCGCTGCCCTACTGGGAAGGCTCTGAAGGGGCGCCGCAGAACACCATCATCGGCGGAGCGTCGCTCTGGGTGATGACCGGCCATGAAGCTGCCGAGTACAAGGGCGTTGCCGCCTTCCTCAACTTCCTGTCCTCAACGGATATCCAGGCCAAGTGGCACCAGGACACCGGCTACCTGCCCATCACCGCGGAGGCCGGCGTCAAGACCAAGGCAGACGGGTTCTATGACAAGAACCCCGGCACGGACATTGCCGTGATCCAGATGACCACGAAAGAGCCGACCGCCAATTCCAAGGGTCTGCGGCTTGGTTCGTTCGACCAGATCCGCGGCATTATCGATGAGGAGCTGGAAGCGGTCTGGTCCGGCGACAAGGACGCCAAGACGGCCCTGACCAGCGCGGTCGACCGCGGCAAAAAGCTGCTGCGCCGCTTCGAGCAGGCCAACCGCTAGCGGTTGAGGACCAGACGGTCCGGTCCGGCTGCTCCGTCTCACGGTCATTCCCGCGAAGGCGGGAATCCAGGAGCGTTTCGGCAGGACATTCCTTCTCCTTCCCTGGGCACCCGCCTTCGCGGGCGTGACGGGAGAGAGCGGTTGTGTGACTGCTGGGAGAGCGGCTTTGTGACTGCTGGGAGAGCGGTCGTGTGACCGAAGGAAGAGCGGTCAGCCGGACACGGCCCGTTGGCTTGAAAAAACCGGCGCCTCGTGGCGGCTCGGCCGCTGCGGGGCGATCGATCAGGGCGGGAAGCGATGGAAAAACGGGTGACATTCAGGGGCTGGCTGCTGCCGCTTGCGCTCGTCTTCCCGCAGGTCCTGATCTCCGGCGTCTTCTTCTTCTACCCGGCCGGCCAGGCCATCTGGCAGTCTCTCTTCATTCCCGATCCGTTCGGGCTGTCGGCCCGCTTTGTCGGGCTTGGCAATTTCGAGTTCCTGCTGACCGATGAGTTCTACCGGGCGTCATTCGTGACGACGGCAATCTTCTCGACCCTCGTGACGCTCGTCTCCATGGTGCCGGCGCTGTTCCTTGCAGTGCTCGCCGACCGGCTCATCAAGGGGGCCGGCACCTATCGCACGCTGCTCATCTGGCCCTATGCGGTGGCGCCGGCGGTGGCCGGGGTGCTGTGGCTCTTCATGTTCAACACCCGGGTCGGCGTGGTTTCCTGGTATCTCGGGCAATTGGGCTATGACTGGAACCATGTGCTCAACGAGGCGGAAGCCATGGGGCTTGTGGTCGTGGCGTCTGCATGGGGACGGATCAGCTACAACTTCCTGTTCTTCTTCGCCGCGCTCCAGTCCGTGCCACGTTCGGTCATCGAGGCGGCCGCCATAGACGGCGCGAGGTTCTGGCGGCGCTTCTTCACGATCGTCCTGCCGCTGCTCTCGCCGACCACATTTTTCCTGCTTGTGGTCAACGTGGTCTACGCCTTCTTCGAGACGTTCGGCGTCATTCACACCATCACGTCCGGCGGTCCGCAGCAGGCAACAACCATCCTGGTCTACAAGGTGTTTGCCGACGGGTTCGTCGGCCAGGATCTTGGCTCGTCTGCCGCGCAGTCCGTCATCCTGCTCTTTGTCGTCGGCCTGCTGACGGTGCTGCAGTTCAAGTATGTCGAGAAGAAGGTGCACTACTGATGGCCGCCTCGTTGCATCAGCCCGCGTCCGGCATGGTCGAACAGCGCGGCGGCGCCTTGTGGCTGACCCACGCCCTGGTCATTCTGGGCGTCCTGATCGTCTTCTTTCCGATCTGGCTGGCCTTCGTTGCCTCCACCGTGACCCAGGCGGACATCGTTTCACCGCCCATGCCCCTTGTGCCGGGCGGGCAGTTCTTGGAGAACTATCAGCGGGCCCTGTTCTCAGGCGTCAACGTGCCGGTGGCGACAATGCTCATGAACTCAATGGTCATGGCGGTGGGCATTGCCGTGGGCAAGATCGTCATTTCGCTGCTGTCCGCGTTCGCCATTGTCTACTTCCGCTTTCCCGGACGCACCACGTTCTTCTGGATGATCTTCCTCACCTTGATGCTGCCCGTCGAGGTGCGCATCGTCCCGACCTACGAGGTAGTGGCCGGCTTTGGTCTTCTGAACAGCTATTCCGGCCTCATTTTCCCGCTGATCGCTTCGGCCACGGCGACCTTTCTCTTCCGCCAGTTCTTCATGACCATTCCGGACGAGCTGGCCGAGGCGGCACGGGTGGACGGCGCCCGGCCCATGCGGTTCTTTATCGACATCGTGGTGCCCATGAGCCGGACCAATATCGCGGCGCTCTTTGTCATCCTCTTCATCTATGGCTGGAACCAGTATCTCTGGCCGCTTCTCATCACCACGGAACCGGACATGAACACCATCGTCATGGGCCTGAAACAGATGTTCCCCTCCGGCGACGACACAGCGGATTGGCCGGTGATCATGGCCACATCGATCCTGGCCATGGTACCGCCGGTCATTGTCGTGGTGTCGATGCAGAAGCTCTTTATCCGCGGACTTGTGGACAGCGAGAAATAGACATGGCGACGGTTGAACTGAAAGACGTCAGGAAGCGCTTCGGCAAGACCGAGGTCATCCACGGCGTCAGCGTTGATATCGAAGACGGGGAGTTCATCGTCATCGTCGGCCCGTCCGGCTGCGGCAAGTCCACGCTGCTGCGCATGGTGGCCGGGCTGGAGACGGTCAGCGACGGTGATGTTGCGATTGGCGGCGCTCGTGTGAACGACAAGGAGCCGATGGACCGGGACATTGCCATGGTGTTCCAGAACTATGCGCTCTATCCGCATATGTCCGTGCGCCAGAACATGGCCTACGGGCTGAAGATCGCCCGCGTGCCGAAATCGGAAATCGAGCAAAAGGTCGCCGATGCCGCCAGGCTGCTGCATCTTGAACCCTATCTTGACCGCAAGCCCCGGGAGCTCTCCGGCGGACAGCGCCAGCGGGTCGCCATGGGGCGCGCCATCGTGCGCGAGCCCGCAGTGTTCCTGTTCGATGAACCGCTGTCCAACCTCGATGCCAAGCTCAGGGTCCAGATGCGGCTGGAGATCAAGTCGTTGCAGTCCAAGCTCGGCATCACGTCCCTCTATGTCACACACGATCAGGTCGAGGCGATGACGATGGCGGACAGGATGATCGTCATGAACGAGGGCGTCGCAGAACAGATCGGCGCGCCGCTGGAGGTCTACGAGCGACCCCAGACCCTGTTCGCGGCGCAGTTCATTGGCAGCCCCGCGATGAACATTCTGGACGCGGAAGCCGACGGCAGGAAACTGCGTTTCGAAAATGGAATGGCACTGCCGTCACCGTCCGGTCATTCAGGCGCCGTCAAAGTGGGTGTTCGTCCTG
>JBCCEL010000476.1:0-3629 GCA_039030315.1 Pseudomonadota bacterium | reverse complement strand
TTCAAGACCTTGCACAACCCGAGCACGGACTGGCGCTACAAGACCCAGCCTGACCCGGGGCTCAACGGGCGCTCGCTGGACTGGCCGCGCGGCAAGACTCTAGGCGGTTCAAGCTCGATCAACGGTCTGTTGTACATCCGGGGACAGCATCAGGACTACGACCATTGGCGTCAGCTCGGGAATGTCGGCTGGGCGTTCGATGATGTTCTTCCCTATTTCAAGCGTTCGGAGGGCCAGGAACGGGGCGGCGACGAGTTCCATGGCGGCGACGGTCCCCTGGCGGTCTCCAACATGCGGGCGAAAAGGGACGTCTGCGAGGCGCTGATCGATGCGGCGGTTGAGCTTGGTATCCCCCGCTCCGAGGACTTCAACGGGGCGGAACAGGAAGGCGCCGGCTATTTCCAGCTGACGGCCAGGAACGGGCTGCGCTGTTCCTCTGCCAAGGCCTATCTCTCGCCGGTGCGGGGGCGGGCGAACCTTCACATCAGCACGAAATCGCATGTGGAGCGGCTGCTCTTTGACGAGGATGATCCGAGCCGGGTGACCGGGATCGCCTACGCGCAAAACGGCTTGTCCAACGAAGCAGTCCTCAATCCGGGCGGCGAAGTGATCCTTTCCGCCGGAGCCATCGGTTCTCCGCAGATTCTGCAGACTTCCGGGATCGGCCCGGGCAAGCTGCTGCAAGGTCTGGAGATCCCGGTTCGGGGCGAATTGAGCGGCGTTGGCCAGAACCTGCAGGATCATCTGCAGATCCGTATGGTCTACGAGGTCAATGTCCCTACTCTGAACGATGAGATCAACAGTGTTTTCCGGCGCACGCTGATCGGCATGAAATATGTCTTCGGGCGGACCGGTCCGATGGCCATGGGGGCAAGCCAGGTCTGCATCTTCTGCAAGACACGGCCTGAGCTGGAGACGCCGGACATCCAGTTCCACTTCCAGCCCTTGAGTGCCGACAAGCCCGGGCTGGAGATGCATCCCTATTCCGGCATCACCATGTCTGTCTGCCAGCTGCGCCCGGAGAGCCGCGGCGAGATCAACATCGTCTCACCGGATCCGCAGGTCTATCCGGAAATCCATCCGAACTATCTGGCGACGCAGCTGGACCAGGATACGGCGGTTGCCGGCATGCGCGTGACCCGCCAGCTGGTCGAAACGAAGGCGCTTGCCCCGTTCGTTGTTGAAGAGAAACTGCCGGGCAGCGCGATATCCTCGGATGAAGACATGCTTGATGCGGCCCGCAACATTGCGCAGACGATCTATCATCCGACGAGCACATGCAAGATGGGTCCGGAAAGCGACAAGGGCGCGGTGGTGGATTCCCGGCTTCGGGTCTACGGCTTCAAGGGCTTGCGGGTTGCCGATGCGTCGGTCATGCCCACCATCGTTTCCGGCAACACCAATGCGCCCACGATCATGATCGGCGAAAAGGCCAGCGACATGATCCTTGAAGACGCAAGGACATAGAGGCAACAATCAGGCCTGATGGCCAATTACCTGACCACCCGAGAGGTTGCCGAGCTGCTCCGGATCAAGGAGCGGAAGGTTTACGACTTGGCCTCGTCCGGCGCGCTGCCGTGTTCCCGGGCCATGGGTAAACTGCTGTTTCCCGAAGAAGGCGTACATGCCTGGCTTGCCGGAAATGAGACGGGCGAGCGACCGGCGGCACCAAGACCAGGCGTGTTCCTCGGCAGCCACGACCCGTTGCTCGACTGGGCCTTGCGCGAATCCGGCTGCGGGCTCGCGACCTTCTTTGACGGCAGCTCTGATGGTTTGAGGCGGTTTGCCTTGTCGGAAGGCATTGCGGCCGGGCTGCACATCTTCGAACCGGACACCGGTGACTGGAATCTGGGAGCGGCGGCGCAGTTGTGCGCGGGGTCCAGCGCGGTGCTTGTCCGCTGGGCATCCCGTGCGCGTGGTCTGGTTTTGCAGGAGGGACACGCGGCGGCGGTCTCGGGTCTGGATGATGTATCCGGTCTCCGGCTGGTGGCCCGGCAAGAGGATGCAGGCGCGCAAAAGCTGTTTTCCCACCTTGTGGCAGAGAGACAGATCGATATTGGTGCGCCGGCCATAATCGCCAGAAGTGAAAGCGATGCTGTCCTGGCCGTTATTGAGGGCAAGGCGGACGTTGCTTTCGGTCTGGAAGCGCTCGCTTCGCCCCATCGGCTCGGGTTTGTGCCGGTTATCGAGGAACGCTTTGACCTGCTGGTCGACCGCAGCGCCTGGTTCGATCCGCCCTGGCAGACCTTCTGGGACTTCTGCCGGTCCGTTGCTTTCAGGACGCGGGCCGGCGAGCTCAAGGGATATGATGTTTCCGGCCTGGGCACCGTCTTGCGCAACGGGTTCTAGGGCAGGGCTGTGCCCTGGTGGAACCTCAGCTGCCACCGTCCATCCATCCGGCTCCAGATCGACGATCGGTTGGCACGGATGGTCTGTCCCTCCCGGGACACCTCGCTCACATAGGTGGTCTGGATAACATCGTCCGCCAGGTGACGGGCCTGGAACCGGGGTAGAGGCAGCGCTGCCGCAATCTCGGCCTTTGTGCCCTCTTCAAAGAACATTGCCGAGCGCGGGTAGGTTTGCCCCGAGCGTCCGAACTCGAAGAAGTCCGGCGCGAAGACCTCTTCCATCAACGCATTGTCAAACCGCGTCTCGGCCCGCCACAGGCTTTCCTCAAGCCGCCGGATGACCTCAAAGGTCGCTTTGTCGAGCGGCTGATTTTCATCATGCATGGGCTGACGCTAACAGGCCCGCGTCTGCTGATCAATTTGAGGGTGCGTTGCCGGCAGTGTCCCTGCTCAAGGCGCGGAAGCGGGTGACCCAGTTCCGGCTGGTTTCGTCTGCCAGTTTCGCCACGCCCGGTTCGATGCCGTCCGCAGCACCGATGTCCAGATCCAGCGCTTGCAGAACCGTTTTCAGGGTACCCGCCGGGTCAGCCGAGAGCGCATCATAAGTGAGACGGACGCACTCGATACTTTCGGCTGCGAACCACTGCTCCCATTCCTCGTCGTACCGGATGAACTCCTCGACCTGTGCAGCGATGGCCTCCGCATCAAATTCTGGCGCGCGCGGCGGAGACAGGCGTTCCAGCTCCGTGCCGTCGGGGGCCTGGTGCCAAAGTCCCGTCTGGCTCGCTTTCACGTAGGAGACTGCCTGCTCGACCTTGTGGCGCCGCGTGAGGTGAATGAAAAGGGTCTTGCCGAACGCCGCCCCAAAACGTTCGACATCAGACGCGAACCCCGGATGGAGCAGGTCCAGTTTCTCCTGAAAGAACGCAAAGCTGTGGCGCTGAAGCCTGAGGCCGAACATGCCGGTATGCTGCGTTCCGTAACGGACCGCTTCCCTGAAGATCTGGGCCAGCACTTCGTGCTCAGCGAGGCCGGGTTCCGGGTCCAGATCGTAGTAGCCGAGCCACTCGGAAATGGACGGGTCATGGAAATGCGAGCCCGGGTTTCCGGCCACCCCTGTTGCGGCCAGCAGATCGCACAGCAATGTGCTGCCGCTGCGCGGCGAGGTGCAGATCACGTAGGAATCATAACGAGCCATCGTGCTCTAGTCAGCGTTCGCGAAGAACAACTGCTGGCCGTCTACGCGGTAAGAATTGATGCGGTTCTGTCCTTCCGGCGACA
>JBCCEL010000475.1:0-3660 GCA_039030315.1 Pseudomonadota bacterium | reverse complement strand
GTGACGCCTCACCTTCTCCGGCTAGAGGCGACTCGCTGGGATGATGATCCTCGTAGAGGTAGGTGTTCACTCGGACGCCGAAACCGAATGCGCCGCGCTCCTGGAAGCCGGCGGAACCGGCCAGGGGCTGCATCTGATGGGCCTGCCGGCCTATGACCAGTGCATCAAGGCCAGCCACATCTTCAATCTGCTAGACGCCCGCGGCGTCATTTCGGTGACCGAGCGCCAGAGCTACATCCTGCGTGTCCGTGATCTTGCCAAGGGCTGCGCGGAAGCCTGGCTGAGGACGGCCGGAGGTGGCGCAGGCGAGGAACCCCTTAGCCAGGAAGGATAGATCATGACCCACCCTTATGTTGCGCAGCTTGAGCCCTACGCCGTCGAAGTGAAGGCCGGAAAGACGTATTTCTGGTGCGCCTGCGGCAAGTCCTCCCGTCAGCCCTTCTGCGACGGCAGCCACAAGGATACCGGGATTGAGCCCCTGAAATGGGAGTGCGGCAAGGACGGCAAGAAGTTCTTCTGCGGCTGCAAGATGACCGACGGCCAGCCTTTCTGCGACGGCACCCACAACAAGCTTTAATCCCCAAATGCCCGACCTTCTCCTTGAACTGTTCTCCGAAGAGATCCCAGCCCGCATGCAGACGCGGGCGGCCAATGATCTCGTGCGTCTCATCGATGACGGGCTGAAAGGAGCGGGCCTGGAGTTCGGTCTGGCCGAGGCCCATGCCACGCCGCGGCGGCTGGTGATCTGGGTGGAGGGCCTGCCGGTCGCCCAGCCGGACGTGGTTGAGGAGCGCAAGGGACCGCGCGTCGATGCGCCGGTCAAGGCCATTGCCGGTTTTCTGACCGCCACCGGTGTGCGGATTGAGGACTGCGAAAAGCGCCAGGACAAGAAGGGCACCTTCTACGTCGCGCATATCGAGAAGAAGGGCCGCCCGACGACCGATGTCATTGCCGACATCGTCCCGGAGGTGATCCGCAAGTTCCCCTGGCCCAAATCCATGCGCTGGGGATCCGGCGACCTGCGCTGGGTGCGCCCCCTGCAATCCATCCTTTGCGTCTTCGGAGGAGAGGTGGTGCCGTTCGAGGTCGGAGGGATCGAGAGCGGCAACCAGACCCGGGGCCACCGCTTCATGAGCGACGGTGCGCCGTTCGAGGTCCGGAACTTTGAAGATTACGGCACGAAACTCGAAGCCGCCAAGGTCATCCTCGAGGCGGATGCCCGGGCGGTGCTCATCAGGGAACAGGCTGAAGCGCTTGCCGCGGAACATGGTCTGGAACTGATTGCCGATGAAGGGCTCCTGCGTGAGGTTGCAGGCCTGGTCGAATGGCCGAGGGCGCTGCTCGGCAGCTTTGACGAGAGTTTCCTGGACGTTCCGCCGGAGGTGATCATCACCTCCATCAAGAGCCACCAGAAATGTTTCTCCCTGCGCAACCCAGAGACGGGCGATCTCTCCAACCATTTCATCCTGGTTGCGAATATCGAGGCGGACGACGGTGGCGCAAAGATCATTGCCGGCAATGAGCGGGTCATCGCCGCCCGCCTGTCGGACGCGAAGTTCTTCTGGGACCAGGATCGCAAGGTGAAGCTTGAGGAGCGCCTGCCGGCGCTTGAGAAGATCACGTTCCATGCCAAGCTGGGCACCCAGGCCGAGCGGGTGGAGCGCATTGCGGAACTCTCCACCGAGATGGCCGAGCGCATCGGCATCGAGATCGAGCAGACGGTCGAGGCGGCCCGCCTGTGCAAGGCGGACCTGGTCACCGAACTGGTCGGCGAGTTCCCGGAGCTGCAGGGTGTCATGGGCGGCTACTACGCCCGCGCGGAAGGCCTCCATCCGGAGCTTGCGGATGCCATCGCCAACCATTACCGGCCGCAGGGGCCGTCCGACGCCGTGCCGTCGCGCAAGATTGCCCAGGCCGTGGCGCTGGCCGACAAGCTCGACATCCTGGCCTGCTTCTGGGCGATCGACGAGAAGCCGACCGGCTCCAAGGACCCCTACGCCCTGCGCCGCGCCGCCCTCGGCGTCATCCGCATCGTCCTGGAGCAGGGCCTGAAACTGCCGCTGACCCAGATCCTGCGCCCGCACCTGTCACGGCCGCTGGAGCGGCACGCCAGGAGCGACGAGGCCTTTGCCGACAAGCTCAAACAGAAATACCTGATGGAAGGCGGCGATCCGGCCAAGGCGGACGCGCGCTGGGAGCAGGGCCACCGCGAGGAATGCGTGGCGCGCGAGGTGATCGCGGCGACCAATGATCTGCTGGCCTTCTTTGCGGACCGGCTGAAGGTCTATCTGCGTGACCAGGGCGCCAGGCACGATCTCATTGATGCGGTCTTTGCCCTCGGTGGTCAGGACGATCTCAGCATCATCGTCAAGCGGGTCGAGGCCCTCGGCAACTTCCTCAACAGTGAGGACGGGCAGAATCTGCTGACCGGCTTCAAGCGCGCCTCGAACATTCTCGTTGCGGAGGAAAAGAAGCGCACGGAGATCGCCGAAGCTGTCAACCGCGGCCTCTTTGATACACCGGAAGAGAACGCACTTCTTTCCGCGCTCGAAGCGGTCGAGGGAGATGTGGAGCAGGCGGTCTATCAGGAGGATTACGAGGGCGCCATGGCTGCTCTTGCCCGCCTGCGCGAACCGGTGGATACCTTCTTTGAAGGCGTGATGGTCAATGCTGACGACCGCGCCGTGAGGGCCAACCGCCTGGCTCTGCTGACCCGTATCCGGGCCGCCGCGATCAAGGTTGCCGATTTCTCGAAGATTGCCGGCTAGGTCCAGGTGGCTGACCAAGCACCAGTTCTCTACGAGCGCCGCGGCGAGGTCGGCCTCATCACCCTCAACCGGCCGGAGCGGATGAACGCCATGGACCAGCCCATGCTGGTGGCGCTGGGCGAGGTGCTGGATCAGGCCGAAGCGGACTCAACGGGTGCCGTCGTGGTCACCGGCGCAGGCAAAGGGTTTTCCTCCGGCTTTGACCTGAAGGCCCAGGCCGCCAATCCGCCGCAAGGAGTCGATGAGTGGCGCCCGGTGCTGCGGCGCGATTTTGATACGGTCATGCGCTTCTTCCACCTGGAAAAGCCCACGGTCGCTGCCGTCCACGGACCGGCGCTGGCGGGTGCCTGCGAACTGGCCATGGCCTGCGACATCACCATCGCCTCGCAAAGCGCCACGTTCGGCGAACCGGAGCTGAAGTTCGGCGCCGGCATCGTGGTGATGATCCTGCCCTGGATCGTGGGGTCCAAGGTGGCCCGCGAGATCATTCTCACAGGTGAGGATGCGCTGCCGGCGCAGCGTGCCTATGAGATCGGGATGATCAACCGGGTGGTGCCCGACGGCAGCCATCTCGACGAGGCTCTGGCGATGGCGCGGAAGATCGCCGCCATCGACCGCACCCTGGTCAAGGAGACCAAGCGCGTACTCAACCGGGGCATGGAACTCATGGGCCTCGGCGAGGCACTGGAGGCGGCGCTTGACATCGACCTGCTGATCGAAGGCCAGGGCACGGAGACCAAGCGCGCATTCCTGAAGATCGCCCGCGAGGAGGGGCTCCGCGCCGCCATCGCCTGGCGCGACAAACGCCTGGAAGAGCGCAGCCGCTGAGGCCAACTCGCTCAACATTCTCCACCCGGTGATGACGAACGGGGTGGATCAGCGTGATCCCGGC
>JBCCEL010000474.1:0-3667 GCA_039030315.1 Pseudomonadota bacterium | reverse complement strand
GGCGCACCATCTCCAGGTTCAGATCCGTGTTTCCGGCCCGGCAACGGCCGAGGGCGCGATCATAGCGGTCTGTTGACACAACATCACAGGACACTTCCCGATTCCGGGTCAGATCGCGCAGAGCCTTTGCCGCGCTGCGGCCACATCGGTAGGCACTGCCGTCGGATGCGGTGCAGACCTGGCGGCCTTCAGGTGCATCAATGCCGAAGAGCCTGACCTCATCATTGCCCAGAAAGAGGGAATCTCCATCAACGACCCTCACCTGGCCTGTCAGCGAGTTGCCGGGAAGCAGCGAGGTTCCGTATGTGGCCGCAATCACCAGGGCTGCGAGCAGGATCCAGTCCAGCAGCCTGCGTGCACGGAACCAGCCGCGCCTGCGCCGGCCACGGCTCAGCTTGCCGGCTCCGTCCAGCGGGCGGCGGCCTCATCGTCGCTTTCGCGCGCATCCACCCACGAGCCGCCCTGGTCACCTTCCTCAAGTTTCCAGAACGGTGCCCTGGTCTTGAGCCAATCCATGAGATACTGCGCGGACTCAAACGCCGCCTGGCGATGGGCCGAACAGGTGATCACGAGGACGATGTCCTCGCCCGGCTCCATCCGGCCGTAGCGGTGAATGATGAGGCTGGCCTGCAGCGGCCAGCGGTCCAGCGCCTGCTGTTCGAGTTCCGCCAGGGCCTTTTCCGTCATCCCCGGGTAATGCTCAAGGGTCATGGCCTTGACATCGGCGCCATCGGAGAGGTCGCGGACTGTCCCGACGAACATGCAGGAACCGCCAATCGAGGTGTTGCCACGTTTCAGCGCCTCTAGCTCTGCGCCCGGATCAAACTGCTCTTCCTGAACTCTGATCATGCCTATCAGTTATTCTTGAAGAGGTTTTTGAGCAAGCCCTTGCCGAGGTCCTCCAGTTCCTTCGTCTTCTCTTCGCCCAGAACCTTCTCGACCTCCTTGGTGACCTTCTTGACCGTCTTCTTCTCGATCTTGTTCACCAGCTCCTTGGTCTTGACGTTCTTGAGGCCCGCCTGGCCCTGCAGGATACCGTCCAGGGTCTTGAAGGCGGCCTCGGGGTTCTGGAGGATGCCTTCAATGTCCGGATAGATCTGCGGGTTGGACCAGGGGCCCGTGATCTTGAACGGCACTTCCAGACCGGTCAGATCCTGGGCACCGCCCTGCCCCTGGAGGCTCGCGACCAGCTTCGGGGAGATCAAATAGTTCAGCGTTTTTGGCGGCAGAGAGACAATTCCATGTCCGCTCAGCCGAACAAGCGGGCCGATCAGCTTCAGGTCGTTGTTCCGGGCGATCCCCTGCTTGATGGCGTAGCTTGCGGAAAGTTCGGAGAAATCCGTTTTCTCCGAAGGTTCGCTCTTCCAGCCGTCCAGGATGTTCTTGGTGGCGCCCCGGATCATTTTCGCAATGTTGTAGCCACGGATGGCACCATTTGTGAACTTGATGCTGAAGGTGCCGCCGAGCGTCGAAACCCAGGCCGCCTGGCTGCGTCCTGAAGCGGAAATCTGGGCGGTAATGGCTGTTGCGCCCTCAAGCCATTCGAAACCGGCAAAATCCCGTAGCAACGGATAGGCATTGACACCATTGGTCCGGAGCGAACCGGCGATCGAGGGCACACTGCGTGCACCATTCAACCTCAGGGCGCCAGCCGCGCTGCCGCCGTAGAGCGTCATCTTGTTGAGGGTTGCATCAAGCACGCCGGCATTGAGTTTCAGACGCGCCGAAACCTTGCTGAGCGTGGTCTTGCCGAAAACGATGCGGCCGGTGTTGAGCGCGATGTCCGCATCCACCGCCTGCAGACCGGAAAGATCGATCGGTGTCGTGCTCCATCCCCCGCCGCCGGCGCCTCCGCCGCTGCCGCTGCCGCCCGCCGTATAGGCGTTCACATTGACCTGATCGACCCCGACACGTGCGGTGACGCGCGGTCTCTGGCCCTTGAGCGATATGGTGGTGTCACCGACGATTTTCATGCCGTCGAGATGTATGGTCGCGTTCTTCAGGCCGATGGTGCTGTCGCCGTAGGCCAGCGCCCCTTTTGCCGAGAATGCGCCGAGCCCCTTGCCGGGAGCCAGAGGAGAGCGCACCCACTTTGCAAGCCCACGCAGGCTGGGGGTCTTGATGTTGACATCGCCACCAAGTCGGACGCCGCGCGTCAATGACATCTGCCCGGAGAAGCTCATGGACACCGGACGGGCGGAAACTGTCAGGGCCGCCCGCGTGCGGCCGTCGTCGGCAAGCGCTGCCGGTGTATCGGCCTTCAGACCGAGGCTGATCTTCTCGCCGTTCCACACCAGGTCACCGTTGATCTCAACGGGCCCGTCAAGCCGTGGCAGGGAAATCTCCGCATTGATTGCATCTGCTTTCAGTGCCGTCGCGGTCCGCTCGTCGAGATACCTGAGCCTGCCCTCGACGATCTTGATCGGGCCGAGTGCAAACTCGGTCGGCTTCAGGGAATCGACGGTTTCGTTCGTCGTGCCGTCCGCCGGGGCTGGAGAGGCGACTGCCTCGCCAAAACGCCAGTTCGACTTGCCGTCCCCAGTCACCAGGAGATTGACCACCGGCTTCTGCAGGACAAACTCCTTCACATCGACCTTCCGCGAGATGAGCGGCTCAAGGCCGACCTTCAGCCGAAGAGTGTCCATGGCAACGACGAAGCCATCCGGCATGTCGGGCGGGTTCGACAGTTTCGCGTTCCTGAGCACCAAAGCGATATCGGGATAGAAGGACAGGGATGTGTCGTCGCTGAATGTGAGCGTGCGACCTGTCTGCGCCCGGACCTGCTCGGCGACCTTCTCAGCGATCCAGCCAGAGGGAAGAAGGAAGGGAACGGCAATTACCGCACCGATGGCCAGCACGACCAAGGCCAGAAACACGCGGACAAGGAGTTTCATCAGAATCTCCCCAATGGAGCTGCGATCAGGGCCAGACCGGCTTCGCGCGACCTGCGGGACTTAGGACGCAGCGCCTCTTGAATCGGCGGGCCTTTTGAGTGAGATACACGTCCGCACTTATTCGCACCAGAGGCACTTCGCCCGAAATTCAAGGGAGCCAGACCATGTCCAAACCACTTTGGACGCCTTCACTAGAGCGCAAGCAGGGCACCATTATGTCGGCGTTCGCCAGCTTCGTGAACGAGCGCCGTGGCCTGGCACTGGAAGAGTTCGACGCCCTTCACGCCTACTCGGTGGACCAGCAGGAGGATTTCTGGACGGACGTCTGGGATTTCTGCGGGGTGAAAGCGGAGACACGCGGTGAGAGGGTCATCGTTGACGGCGACAAGATGCCGGGCGCGCGCTACTTCCCCGACTCCCGGCTGAACTACGCGGAGAACATGCTGCAGCGCCGTGACGATGAGATCGCGATGATCTTCCGGGGCGAAGACAAGGTGAAGCGCGAACTCACCTCCAACGAGTTCTACGATCTGACCTCGCGCATGCATCGCGCGTTCAAGAGCGCCGGGCTTCAGGCGGGCGAGCGCGTCTGCGCGGTCGTTCCGAACATGCCCGAGACCATCGTCGCCTTCCTGGCGGCCGTGTCCCATGGCGGCATCTGGTCGTCCTGTTCACCGGATTTCGGCACCCAGGGGGTTCTGGACCGCTTCGGGCAGGTCGACCCCCGGTTCCTCGTGGTCTGCGACGGCTACCACTACAACGGCAAGGTGCAT
>JBCCEL010000473.1:0-3697 GCA_039030315.1 Pseudomonadota bacterium | reverse complement strand
GCGCTTACGTCCTTCGCCGCAAACCGCCGGGCAAGCTGCTGCCGTCGGCCCATGCGGTGGATCGGGAGTTCAAGGTGATCTCCGCCCTCCATGCCCAGGACTTTCCGGTGGCAAAGCCTCATGTGCTCTGCGCGGACGAGAGCGTGGTCGGCACCATGTTCTACGTCATGGATTTCGTCGACGGCCGGGTGATCTGGAACCCGCATGTTCCCGATGTCTCCCGCGAGGAACGCACCGCCATCTTCGATGCGCTCAACGCCACCATCGCCCAGCTCCACATGATCGATGTGGAGGCATCCGGCCTTGGCGACTTCGGTCGCCCGGAAGGCTACGTGGCGCGGCAGATCAAGCGCTGGTCGGAGCAGTACCAGGCCTCGATCGACCGGACGGTCCCGGAGATGGACAATCTCATTGCCTGGCTTCCCGGTGCCTGCCCGCCGGACAATCCGCCGACAATCGTCCATGGCGACTTCCGGCTCGACAATGTCATCCTGCACCCCTCGGAGCCGAAGATCCTCGCGGTCCTGGACTGGGAACTGTGCACCCGGGGCGATCCCATTGCCGACTTCACCTACCACATGATGCAGTGGCACATGCCGCCTTCTGACGGCGTGGCGGGCGTGGGGTCTCTCGCCGGCCACGATCTCGATGCACTCGGCATCCCGTCGGCCGAAGGCTATGCAGAAGCCTATTGCCTGCGCACCGGCCGGGACAGCATCCCGAACTTCGATTTCTATCTGGCCTACAACTTCTTCCGGCTTGCGGCGATCTACCAGGGCATTATCGGCCGGGTCCGTGACGGCACGGCGGCCAACGAAAACGCCCCCGCGCTGGAAGCGCTGGTCGAGCCCCTGGCAAAGGTCGCCTGGGGCTACGCCAGAAGGGGCGGGGCATGAGCGCGCCGCGCATCGGACTGGCGCTCGGCGGCGGCGCGGCGCGGGGCATCGCCCACATCCCCATGCTTGAGGCATTCGACGAACTCGGCCTGAAACCCGCCCGCATCGCCGGTACCAGCTTCGGCGCGCTTGTCGGCGCGGCCTACGCCTCAGGGATCAGTGCGGTCGAGATCCGCGAGCACACGATCGAAGTGCTCGGCAACCGGATCGACGCTGCGCGCCGTCTGTTTGAAGGGGCCGGCACCCGTGTCTGGGACCTGTTCGATTTTGCCGGGCTCAACAAGGTCCGGATCGACGGCGTCGTGCTCACCGACATGGTTTTGCCGGACGGCACGGCCAGCGCGGTGAACAAGACCGAGATACCCCTGGCGATCATTGCCTCCGACATGACGGCCCAGGAGGAGGTGGTCATCACGAGCGGCGACATGCGTGAGGCGGTGGCCGCAAGCATCGGACTTCCCGGCCTTATTCAGGCGCCACGGCTTGGCGGACGGCTGCTGGTCGATGGTGCGCTGACCAATCCCGTACCGTTCGACAGGGTGAACGGCGGCACGGATCTGGTGGTCGCCGTGGATGTCATAGGCGGCCGGGTTCCCGAGGAGGAAAACGAGACCGCGTCCAACTTCCAGCTCGCCCTCCGTTCGCTCTACCTCATGCAGCACCAGATCGCCGAGTTGCGCCGCCGCGAGGTCGACCCGCAGATCCTCATCCGCCCCGCCATCGACCACATCCGCGCCGGCGAGTTCTTCAAGGTTCGCGAAATCATGGCGGCGGCCAAGCCGGCGAAGGAGGAGTTGAAACGGAAGCTGGCCGCGTCGTTGGACGGATCAGGTTGAGGTGCAGCCGTTTTGGAGCTTGTCCGGGCAACCCACACCCGGGAGCGGAGAAAACGGTTCTGCAGGAGACATGCGGTCTGACAGGTGTGTTCCCGCATCTGCTCTGCTGGCTGCCGTCACGGCGAGTCCGTCATTCACGCAGCGAACAGGTCTCCCCTCTCGTCAGCGAACGGCCCGGTTCATTCCTCCGTCGGACAGAATGCTCTGACCGTTGATGTAGCGTGCACCCTCGGATGCCAGAAACACGCATGCCTTGCCGATTTCTTCAAATGATGCGGGCCGCTGCGCGGGGATGGATTTACGTGCGAACTCGGACAGGTTCACGTTTTCGCAGAAGCCGGGCATCAGGTTGTTCATGTTGATGTTGTGACGGGCGTAGCGGTCGCCGTAGAGCTTGGCAAAGCTGTGAAGCGCACCGCGCAGCATGCTCATGGGATAGGGAGCCCGCGGTTCCACCGTGTTCATGGAGGAGATGTTCACGAACGATCCTCCGCCCTGTTCGATCATGATCGGGGTGACGAGGCGCGCCAGCTTCACGACGTTCAGCACATACATGTCGAGGCTTTCGTGCCAAAGCTCATCGGACAGCTCCAGCAAAGGGCCCTCGAACTCAGGGTCGAAACCGACGGTCTTGATCGCCTCAGGCACGCCGCCGCCATGGCCCATATTGCTGACCACAGCGTCAATCCGGCCATAGGTGGCCACGGTTTCATCGACCATCGCCTTGAGGTCGCTTACGTCAAGAACGGACCCGCTGCGGCCTATACCGCCCAGTTCCTCTGCCAGTTCCCTTGATCTGTTCGAAGGCGACATCAGCGAGACCTTGTAGCCCGCCTTGGCCATCTCGATGGCACAACCCTTGCCAATTCCCTGGCCCGTGCCGGTCATGATCGCGACTTTGTCTTCTGACATGTGAAGTCTCTCAAATTTTGAAACAGCGCGATCAGGCCCGCGCCGTTAGAGGTATGAGTTTTCTGAGTAGATAACTGAGGGTATGCCAATGATACTGGCGCAAAAAGAGAGTTTATGGCACAGACATATGAGGAAACCTCATAGTAATGAACCAACACCCTCGGCATTTGCGCGGATTGCAGGCCTTCGACATGGCCGCCGCACTTTCAAATCTCAGCAAGGCTGCGGACGAACTTGGCGTCACGCACGGCGCCGTCAGCCGCCAGATCAAACAGCTTGAAGACTATCTCGGTGTCTCGCTGCTGCAGCGGCTGCCCCATGGCGTGGAGAAGACCGAGCAGGGCGAGCGCCTGCATCAGGCCACGCGGCAGGCCTTTGCGGTTTTGCGCGATGCCATTCGTGACGTGCGCCGCATCGAGGACAACCAGTCGATCACCATCTCGCTGTCTGCCTCACTGGCAACAAAATGGCTGGTCTCCAGGCTCGCCGCGTTCCGGTCGATCTACCCCGGACTATCCGTATTTCTGGACACCAATGACGAGCTTGTCGATCTGCACACCAGTGAGATCGATGTTGCCTTGAGATACGGGACGCCGGATTGGGGGGATTTGCATTACGAACGCCTGACACGTGAAGAACTGATTGTCGTGTCAGGCCCCAGGCTCGTGGCAGGCCACACATTGCCGCTGACACCTCTAGGCATATCCTCGCTGCCGCTTCTGAATGACGAGTTCAATCCTGCCTGGGGCCGATGGGCTGCAAACAATGGCCTCGACCCGGCGAGGGTCGCAGCTCCTGCCGTCAGGTTTGCCGACTCCGCTGTATTGATCGCAGCTGCAATCGATGGTCAGGGTGTCGCCCTCGCGAGGCGCCTGCTCGTGGAGGATGATCTGGAAGCGGGGCGGCTGGTTCGGCTGGACAGCTCCGTCACGACACTGGACCGCGCACTTTACCTCGTCTGCCGGTCATGGGATCAGGATCGGGTGCCGATCCGCCGGTTCAGGCGCTGGTTGCTTTCGTTGGGTCTGCAGTAACCTTGGCCAAGACCGTCTG
>JBCCEL010000472.1:0-3724 GCA_039030315.1 Pseudomonadota bacterium | reverse complement strand
CTGGAACCCCTCAAGGACCTCCAGAGCCTGCAAACGCTCAATTGCGATTCAACACAGATCACCGACCTGGAGCCCCTCAAGGACCTCCAGAGCCTGCAATCGCTCAATTGCGATTCAACACAGATCACCGACCTGGAGCCCCTCAAGGACCTCCAGAGCCTGCAAACGCTCAATTGCGATTCAACACAGATCACCGGCCTGGAGCCCCTCAGGGACCTCCAGAGCCTGCAAACGCTCCATTGCGATTCAACACAGATCACCGACCTGGAGCCACTCAAGGACCTCCAGAGCCTGCAAACGCTCAATTGCTCATCAACACAGATCACCGACCTGGAGCCCCTCAAGGACCTAAGAAACCTAAAAGAGCTCCGCTGCTCCCATTGTCGTCTACGGACAATTGACGAAAGCCTGCTGCGATTGCAGAGCCTGAATCGACTCATCCTGCAAGACACCCGCATCCCGGCGGTGCCGGCTGAGGTTCTGTCACAACGATATTTCGACTCGTGCCTCAGCAGAGTTCGGGCGCATTTTGATGACCTGCGCGCCGGACATGTTTCGGCAAGCAGGGCCAAGCTCATCGTGGTCGGCAATGGGCGGGTCGGGAAGACGCAGATTTGCCGGCGGTTGATGGGTCAGGAGTTTGATGAAGCCGTGCCATCGACCCACGGCATCACCGTCAGCCCGACGGTCTTGCCGACCACGTCCGGGGAGGATCTGCAGCTGAAACTCTGGGATTTTGGCGGACAGGATATCTATCACGGCACCCATGGCCTGTTCATGCGCACGCGCGCCATTTTTCTGGCCTGCTGGACACCTCGGTTGAACAAACCAGATGAGTTCGAGCTTGAGGGGATCGTCTACCGGAACTATCCGCTGTCCTACTGGATCGAGTATGTGCGGCATCTCTCCGGCAAGGCCACTCCGCTGACGGTGGTGCAGACCCAGGCGGACACGGCTGCGGATGATGAACCTCTTTCGGCGGAAGAAAACGGGCGGCTGGAAACGTTCACACCGAAGCCGGCCGTGATTGAGTACAGCGCAAAAGAGGATCGCCGGCGCGGCACGCTGAACGAGAGCATCGAGGAAGCTGCCCGCTGGCTCCGGGACGAATACGGCACCGCCGTGATCGGCAAAGGCCGCATGGCGGTACTGGAGCGGATCGAGACGCTCTATGCCGATGATGAGGCCCGGGCGAAACGGGGCAAGCCAAAGCTGCACCGCACCATGAGCATGGAAGACTTCGAGAGGTTCTGCGAGGAAGCCAAAGGCGGTGTCAGCTCGCCGGAGCACCTTTTGAGCTATCTGCACAACGCGGGCGTGGTTTATCACGACAAGGAGAGGTTCGAAGGCCGCATCATTGTCGACCAGGCCTGGGCGCTTGATGCCATCTACACGGTGTTCGACCGGGACAACTGCGTGCGCCATCTGAGGTATCTGGACGGCAGGTTCACCCGTTCCCTTCTCGAAACCCTGGCGTGGAGCGAGTACTCCGGGACCGAACAGGAGCTGTTTCTCTCGTTCATGGAGAGCTGCGGCATTGCCTTCGCCCATCGCGAAGGCCGGCCGGATGAGCGCCCGACAGAGTATATCTCACCCGATCTGCTGCCGGAATTCGAAAGGGTCAGCTCAAAACTGGAAGGTTTTTGGGATGACGGAGCAGAGAGCGCCGGGCTTGCCCTCGACTACCCCCTGCTCCACGGCGGACTGATGCGTACCATCATTTCCCGCATCGGCAGTGAGGCGCAGTTCAACGCGACCTACTGGCAAAACGGGGTCTGCTTCTACGACGGCAACACCCGCAGCAAGGGGAGGATCGAGGCTGAGACCAGGGAGGTCTGGAAAGGCACGATCACCATCCGCACCCAGGAAGGTCGGTCCGCCAAACTGCTGGAAAACCTGCTCAAGATCGTCGAGGAAGCCGAAAACAACCTCGGTCTGAAACACGAACCGCTTGAAAACGAGATCCGCCATCCAGACCGGCCCATAGAGCACCCCGATGAGGCCCCGGAAAGCGACGAAGTGAAGCCCGCCGCAGTTCCGCATTCACACAAGCGCCGCTGCGTCTCCTATGCCTGGGGAGACGATACGGATGAAGGCCGGATCCGCGAGAAACGGGTCGATGAGCTTTGCGACGCGGCCCGTGAGAAAGGCATCGAGATCATCCGCGACAAGACCGCCATGGATCTCGGAGACAGCATAAGCACCTTCATGGACAATATCGGCTCGGCGGATCAGGTCTACATCGTCCTGAGCGAGAAATACCTGCACTCTCCCTATTGCATGTATGAGCTGTTCCAGGTCTGGAACTACCGGCGGCGGGACCGGGAGGAGCTCAGAAAGACGGTAAAGGTCTACTGCCTCGACTGCGTTCGGATCGACACCGTCCCTGAACGGCTCAAGATTGCAAGTTTCTGGCAGGATCAGTACGAAGAGATTAACGCGATCATCAAGGAACGCGGCCCCGGCCTGCTCGGTGAGGATAGCTTCAAGAGCTATCGCAACATGCAGGAGTTCAGCTCCCAGATCGATAACATCCTGGCCTTCGTCAAGGACACGCTGAGACCGAAAACGTTCGAGGAATTCATCAAAACCGAATTCGACATGGGCGATTGAGCGCCAGGTTCTCTAAGCAGCCACGGGCCCCGGCGGTTCAACCGGAGCCCGAAACCCGCCTCAGCCTCAGAGCACGAAGTCGTCTGCCGTCACGTCGGCGGCGCTGATGCCGTTCAGGGTGAAGGAGATGGTGTCGTAGGTGATCAGAGTGTTGCCTTTGCCGTCATCGGCGATGGACACCTGGTCGAAATTGCCCTCGAAAATGCCGGAAATCTGGATGGTGTCGATGCCGTCCTCGAAATCCATCCAGGTGGCGTTGGTGGACCAGTCCGGGTTGAAATAGAGGTAGAGGTCGACATTGTCCGCCCCGGCGCCGCCGAAGATGATGTCGTTGTCGCCAGGTCCCGGCTGGATGCGGTCGTCGCCGTCGCCGCCGGACAGGATGTCGTCGCCCAGCGCTCCGAACATCCGGTCGTCTCCGTCCTCGCCCAGCAGTACATCATTGCCGAAGCTGCCGCTCAGCTGATCATTGCCGGCACCGCCGCTGATGAAGTCATCGCCGGCCTGGCCAAAGATCGTGTCGTTCCCCGGCGTGCCGTTGATGTAGGTGTAGTCCGGCTCAACGAAGGTGAAGCTGTCAGACGTGATGGACGCCGCATCGACGCCCTTCAGCTTGATCTCGCCATTGCCGAAACTGATCAGGGTGTGCTGCTGGTTGTTGCCGGTGGACCCGATCGAGACCAGCAGATCGAAGAGCTGCACACTGATGCCAAGCTCGATCTTGTCGACACCGACTTCGAAGTCCCGCCAGTCGGTGTAGCCCGCATCGCCGGAGACGGCGAGAACGTCGGCCCCCGATCCGCCGCGCACCACATCAGTGCCGGAACTCATCACGATGCGGTCGTCGCCGGCACCGCCCTTGATGTTGTCGTCGCCTGCACCACCGTCGAGAACGTCGTTCCCCTGGCCGCCGCGCAGCTTGTCGTTGCCGTCCAGACCGAACAGAAAATCATCCCCCTTGCGACCCTTGATGACATCGTCATCGGCGGTTCCATTGAGGGTGTCTGAGTTGACGGTTCCAATTATGACACTCATAGGTGTTTATTCCCCTGGATTGGTTCATGTAATGAAAAATGGCGCCTTTGATAAAGGACAACTTTGACACCGGATG
>JBCCEL010000471.1:0-3733 GCA_039030315.1 Pseudomonadota bacterium | reverse complement strand
GTTGGCATTTGACAAAAAGCCCAGCGCCATTCCCAATACGCCGCACTGGCAGGAGCGAAGTGCGCGGATCGTCCACGTCCTGTTCTACATCGTCATCCTGGGCATGGTCGCCAGCGGAATGGGAATGATCGTGCTGAGTGGTGCCGGGCCGGCACTTTTCGGCCAATCCGGGATACTCCCTGACTTCTGGGATTATGCTCCCCGCATCCCGCACGGAATCGGGGCCCGGTTGCTCGTTGCCCTGCTGGTTCTCCACATTGGGGCGGCGCTCTACCATCAATACATCCGCCGTGATGGTCTGTTGTCGCGCATGTGGTTCGCGCGGTGAGCAAGCACAAACTGAGCAACGACCGCAGAATTGCTCTAGCGGAACCGGGCCAAAACTAGGAAGCGAGGCGGGCATTTGCCGCCTCAGCTTCGCCCGGATGCAACTGGAACAACGCGCTCTAGTTCTTGTCCTTGTCGACCAATGCGTTGGCCTTGATCCACGGCATCATGCCGCGCAGTTGCTCGCCAACATCCTCGATCGGATGGCCGTCGTTCAAGCGGCGCGTCGCCTTAAAGGACGGCATGCCGGCTTTCACTTCCTGGATCCAATCGCGCGTGAAGCGGCCGTTCTGAATGTCGGCCAGGACGCGCTTCATTTCAGCGCGGGTTTCATCGGTGATGATGCGGGGGCCAGTGACATATTCTCCATACTCAGCCGTGTTGGAGATCGAGTAGTTCATGTTGGCGATGCCGCCCTCATAGATCAGATCGACGATCAGTTTGACTTCGTGAAGGCATTCGAAATAGGCCATTTCCGGCGCATAGCCGGCATCAACCAGCGTCTCGTAGCCGGCCCGGATCAGTTCAACCAGACCGCCGCAGAGAACGACCTGCTCACCAAACAAGTCGGTTTCACACTCTTCCTGGAATGTTGTTTCGATAATTCCGGAGCGCCCGCCGCCAATGGCCGAAGCATAGGAGAGCGCCAGATCGTGGGCATTGCCTGACGCGTCCTGAGAGATCGCGATCAGACAGGGCACGCCGCCGCCGCGCTGATACTCGGAGCGGACGGTGTGTCCGGGACCCTTGGGGGCGATCATGACGACGTCGATCGTTGAGCGGGGCTCAATCAGATTGAAATGAACGTTCAGACCGTGGGCGAACGCAATTGCCGCGCCGTCGCGGATATTGTCGGCGATATGGTCCTTCCAGATGTCGGCCTGCAGCTCATCGGGGGCGCACATCATCATGAGATCGGCCCAGGCGGCCGCCTCGGCCACGGACATGACCTTCAGGCCTTCCGCTTCGGCCTTCTTGGCAGATGCGGACCCGGGACGAAGGGCAATCGCGATTTCCTTGACCCCGGAATCCCTGAGATTAAGGGCGTGGGCATGCCCCTGGCTGCCATAGCCAATGATGGCGACCTTGCGGTCCTTAATGAGATTAACATCTGCATCGCGGTCATAGTAAACGCGCATGGCAAATCCTTCCTTTTTGTGATTGTCCGTCGCAGAGCTACGACCGGTTGCACGATTGATTTGCAGCGTTCTAGAGCAGAACTCTACTAGATGGAAGTCGTTTGATCGCCCGAGTATTGTGGGTCGGCAAGGCGCTTGGCGCGCGGTGGAATGACCCCGCACAGACGGCGACCAACGCCGCCCAGCTCGCAAGAAAATCGGATCAAGGGATTGGACCTGAAACAGACGGGCTTGCGCGACCCCTGCCCCGCCGCGCAACATTCAGAGGGACACTGCTTCGCAGAGAAACCAGCAATGTGCAGGATCAATGTCTCGGTCTATTTCACAATGGTGATTTGCTCGACGGCGCGGGTGACCGCCGTATAGAGCCAGCGGGATCGGCTATCCTGAAAGGCGAAGCTTTCGTCAAACAGAACGATCTTGTCCCACTGGGATCCCTGTGACTTGTGCACCGTCAAAGCGTAGCCATAATCAAAATCATCGTAGCGGCGCTTTATCGCCCAGGGTATGTCCTCGTTCGGCTCCTCAAAGGCCCGCTTGAGCAACCGCAGACGGACTGATGGTCCCGATGGTCCCTCGTCAAGCGCCTTGGCAAGAACATTCAGCCCCAGACCGGGCCGCCCGCCACGCGATGTGACCCGCCATTGGCTGCCATTGAGCAGGCCCTTCTTGGCATCGTTGCGGAGGCAGACCAGGCGATCGCCGACGACCGGCAGAGCGTCCTCATAGTCAAGCAACGTCCGGATCCGGCTATTGTAAAGCCGGCGGGTGCGATTGCGGCCGACCAGGACCTGGTCAGCATCCATGACCGTGTCACTGTCAATGTCGCTCTTGCCGATCACGCGGCTGTCGCCGTATCGCCCATAATCCAGCGCCTCGCCATTGCGGACGCGCATGGCGAGATCGATGATCGGATTGTCCCGGGCCTGGCGGTGTACCTCCGTCAGAAGAAAGTCCGGTTCCGCATCCGTGAAATATCCCCCTCCGGAGATCGGCGGCAGCTGGCCGGGATCGCCCAGAACCAGAACAGGCTTGCCGAACGATAAGAGATCGAGCCCAAGGGCTTCATCCACCATGGAGCACTCGTCAACAATGACAAGCCTTGCCTTGGAGACCGGGCTTGACCGGTTCAAGGAAAAGGTCGGCGAAACGGTGGTTTCTCCCGTCTCACTGTCCTCGATCGTTTCTTCGCCGCGCGGCCGGTAGATCAGGGAATGCAGGGTCCGGGCGTTTGCCGCGCCGCGACTGCGCAACACCTGCGCGGCCTTGCCGGTGAACGCCGCGAACAGCACATCGCCGTCAATATCCTCCGCAATCTGGCGGGCCAGCGTCGTCTTGCCGGTGCCGGCATAGCCGAAGAGGCGGAAGACCTGCGGCCGGGGCGCCTTGAGCCAGTCCGAGACGGCCCTTAGAGCCTCATCCTGTTGCGTCGAAAATTCCATTCATGAGGCTTAGTGCAGTTTTCACTGAGTCGGAAGCCGTTTGATGGTTAGGAATGTCCGTCTCAGTGAGGACAGGCTCAAAGCGCGATCTTGAGGATCGGGCGAGAGCCTCAGGCTGGATCGGCAGGCCGGATCTGGAGCGCGGTCGTTGCCACACGCGGGTCAGATCCAGGAGCGGAGCTGCGGGCCCGGCGGTTCCCCTGTCAAGGCTTGGCGACGCCGAGCTGGCCCGTGTGCGGCCCTATCCTTTCAGGACGCGGCGGATGTGGCCCCTGACCGTGCTGCCAAGTCCTTATGGTGGCTCCATACCCTTGCGGACGTGTCGCCTTGTCAGCGGCCAAATCCGTCTCGCGGCGCGCCCGAACCCGACCTGCCGAACCAGCCTCACACTGCAGGGGCGGAAAAGACAACCAAGCCGAATGGACGTTCATAGATTGAAAGCGAAGACAAAACTGCAACCGTCTGATCTTGTTCTTTTGCGTGCTGACCTTCGTTGCGCGTCGCCTGTGGAAGTTGCTCCACGGCGCGCCACCCGCCTCGCCAGCCCGCAAAACTCCGGCGATCAAACGATCCTGACTCAGTGAAAACGGCTCTTGTCGATTCGCCGATCGCATGCAGTGTTTCGTAAGAGCATAATTTTCTCTACCGGCGGGCGAGCAAATCCGTTCCACGAAGCGGGACAACAGCAGGAAAATTTTGTTTTGATTATTTTGTCGAATTTTTCGCGAGCAAAATTTTCTACGACCGGCTGGGGAGCAAATTCATTCCAAGAAACGGGCCAGCGAGAGAAAAAACTCGTTTTGAACTAGCGGCAAATATTGTCTT
>JBCCEL010000470.1:0-3751 GCA_039030315.1 Pseudomonadota bacterium | reverse complement strand
GTCAAGTTGTTCGAGTGTCTTCCGTACTGTCTGATCCCCTCCCTGTCAAGTCCGGCGTCCCACCCGCCAGCTGCCGCAGGAGTTCGACTGTCTCCGGCTCCCGGGTTTCGTTGTCGACGATGAGGATTTCGTAATTGGCGTAAGTGGTCTTCTCCAGGATGGAGGAAACGCAGGGAGCAAGAACATGTCCGTAGTCCCTGGTGGGGATGACAAGGGTCACAGGCGGCTCTGGTACCGGCGGGTTGGGACCGACCCGGTAGTGGATCGACCCCGGAGCCGGTCCCACGTGGTAGTCCAGACCCAGTCTTTCCACGTGCGCACCCAGCGCCTTCAAGGCCGAGGCCCTGGTATCCGGCCCGTCGCCGGCCGAGGCCGCCACGTCACGCCAGTGATAGAGCACTTTGGGGATATGATGGACCGCGCCCGCACCAACACGCTCGATGATCCGCAGGTAGAGGTCGTAGTCCTGGCTGCCGTGAAGGTCCTCCCGCCAGCCCCGCACTTCGCGGATCCGGTCCGACCGGATGGCGGACAGATGGTTCAGATAATTCTGCCCACGGAACAGTTCCCAGGAAAACCGGGGCTTGAAGTAGGGCCGGGACCGGTTACCGCCGCGGTCGATCTTGTCCTCATCGCTGTAGATCAGTTCCGCTTCAGGCTCCGCCTCGATCGCGAAGACCAGCTCGGCGAGCGCGTGGGGGCGGAGTTCATCATCGTGATCTAGCAGAACGGTCCAGTCGCCGGTCGCCAGCTCCTCAAACGCCGTGTTTGAAGCGGCCGCGGTATGACCGTTCTCACTGCGCCAGGCGACCTTGACCCGCGCTTCCTCCCCGGCATGCCTTTCCAGGATGGACCTGACCTCAGCCCTGTCGGAACAATCATCGGCGATGCAGAGCTCCCATCTCGGGTAGAGCTGATCGCGCACGGATCTGATCGCCCGCTCGAGCAGCTCCGGTTCGGTATTGTACACCGGCATCACGATGCTGATGAGCGGCTGGCTGTTCAGATCCGCAATGCGCCTCTCGATTCCCGGTGCATCGCGCTCATTGTCATAATCGTATTGCTCGATCCAGCGCCGGTACTCGGCATCGTCCCGCCGCCCGTGCCGCTTCCTGGGAAATGGATGTACCACGCGGGCGAGTGGGTGGCCCGGAACACGCCGGGCTTTCACGGTCAGCAGGAACGCCGCCGGCGGGGAGAGGCTGAAAACGCCAAGCCCGAAGCGGGCGATATGGGCCGCAGCCTGAAATCCGTTTACCGGTTTGGCCGAGAAGGCGGCGAGTTCGCAGTCGAAACCGAGCTTCAGGGCAAGTTGTGCCAATGGGGCCGGAAGATAGATCAGCGCTTCATAGGCGCCGGAGCGCCCTTGGCCCAGCGGCAGCCGCGTCGGTTCCGCCGCTTCGTCGCCCCAGTTGGCCAGGATGGCGGGCCGAAGCCTGGCCTCGGCGTTCGCACGAAAACGGAACAGGTACCAGCCCGGCTGGAGTGGTTGGGAGAGTTCTACTTGCCGCTCGGCGCCCGTTCGCCGCGTCAAGGGCTGCAGGTCGATTTCATCGCCTGGCATGGCAGCGCTCCGGCAAATCGCAGTTCACCATGGTGATATCGGTCCGAGGTGCCGCAATCAACTGGCTTCAGCCCTCCGTGGGGAAGAAGGTTTTGCATCGGAGCGGCGAATGGGACATAAGCGGGTTCCCCTCACGGGCTGACGGCTGCAGATGTGACGCCTTTTCCATCGCCCACAAGGGATCGCATTTTTCAGATTAGATGGTCACTCCGGCAAAACAGGGTAGATTGAACCGTGCTCGATATCCGGTACATCCGCAACAATGAAGACAAGGTGCGCTGGGCCTGTGAGGTCAAGGGCATCAATATCGACATCGCCGAACTGCTGCGGCTCGACTCCGAGCTCCTGAGCAGCAAGCAGGAGGTCGAGCAGCTTCAGCAGCAGCGCAATCAGCTGGCCAAGAACTTTCCTAAATCCGGCACGCCGCAGGAAAAGCAGGCCCATGCCGCCAAGGGCCGGGAGATTGGCGATAAGATCAAGTCGCTTGAAGAGGGCTCAGCGGAGGCAGACGCGCGCTACCGCGAACTGATGCTGCAGATGCCGAACGTCCCCTATGACGCGGCGCCGATCGGACCGGACGACACCGGCAATGTTGTCATCGAGCAGGTGGGATCGGTCCCTAAGTTCGACTTCGAGGTCCGCGATCACGTTGAGCTGCTCGAACTCAATGACTGGGCCGATTTTCCGCGCGCCGCAAAGGTCTCCGGATCGCGCTCCTATCTCCTCAAGAACGACCTGGCGGTGCTTGAGCAGAGCTTGCTTTTGCTGGCAACGAAGCGCCTGAGCGCGCAGGGTTTCACTCCCGTCAATGTCCCTGCCCTGGTCAATGAGGCAGCACTGGTCGGCACAGGACACTTCCCGGGTTCTCGCGAAGACATCTACCATCTGACCCTGGACGACATGTTTCTGTCCGGCACCGCCGAGGTGGTGATCAACTCGCTGCATGCGGGCGAACTGATGAAGGAAGAGGAGCTGCCGCTGCTCTATGTCGGCTTCTCGCCATGTTTCCGCCGGGAGGCCGGCAGCGCGGGCAAGGACGTGCGCGGCCTGTTGCGGGTTCACCAGTTCAACAAGATCGAGCAGTTCGTCATCTGCAAGAATGACCCGGAAGAATCCTGGAGCTGGCACGACAAGCTGCTGGCCCACGCACGGGCGCTGGTGGAAGACCTTGAGCTGCCGTACCAGGTGATCGAGGTCTGCACCGGCGACATGGGGGCCGGCAAGGTGCGCATGCACGATATCGAGACCTGGCTTCCCTCGCAGGAGAAGTACCGCGAGACCCACAGCTGCTCGAGCCTGCATGAGTGGCAGTCCCGGCGCTCCAACGTCCGCTACAAGGGTGCGGACGGCAAGAACCTGCACGTGCACACGCTCAACAACACCCTGGTGGCCACGCCGCGGATCATCGCGCCGCTGTTGGAATGTCATCAGCAGGCCGACGGTTCGGTCAGGCTGCCCCGCATCCTGCAGCCCTATTTCGACGGCCGCACCCAGATCGGAGGAGCGGGCTGACCGGAAACAGCCCGGCCGCCCCGGTCCTGGGCGTCAGTCATCGCCGGCAGCTTTCAGCACGTTCAACAGTCCGTGGCCGAACTGGCGGTCACGGCCTTCCACGCCCAGATCCTGAGCAGTGGCGGCAAGACGGGTTGCAATATCAGCCGGAGTGAGATCCGGTTTGCGCTGCAGCAGGATCGCGGCAGCACCGCTGACATAGGCCGTCGCCATTGAGGTTCCTGAGCGGAAGCGGTAGCCCTTCTTTCCGGAGGCGGAGAATATGTTCACACCCGGAGCGGCAATGTGAATGTAGTCGCCGCGGTTGGAGCGCCGGTACAGCCGGTCGCGCTGGTCGGTCGCGGTGACGGCGATAACGTCGTCATAGGCAGCAGGATAGGCCGGTTTGGCACGGGGACCCCGGTTACCCGCGGCAGCGACGGCGACGATCCCCTGCTCCTCCGCCGCCCTGAGCGCTCTTTCCATCAAGGGATCGCGGGGACCGGCGAACGACAGGTTGACCACCTTCGCCCCGTTGCCAGCGGCCCAGTCCAGCCCGCGGAGAAGATGAAAGGTTTCACCGATCGATTTCCTGTAACGGCGGCTTGGTGGGGGCAGTAACAAAGGTGTCGGCCAGTGGTGTCTCCCAGCCAACCGTCTCTAGCCATGAATGCCCAAAATACTCGCCACCTATGC
>JBCCEL010000469.1:0-3752 GCA_039030315.1 Pseudomonadota bacterium | reverse complement strand
GGCCACGGTCAGGTTGGCTCCGAGCGGCGGCGTGAGGAAGCCGATTTCACAGGTCACGACCGTAAAAATACCAAAGAGGACCGGGTCGATACCAAGGGATGTGACCAGCGGGAAGAAGACGGCGGTGAAGAGGATGATCTGCGCCAGCGACTCCATGAAGGTTCCGATGAAAATGTAGAAAATGCCGATCAGGATAAGCACCAGGATCGGATTTTCGGTGATGGCGGTGATCGCTCCCTGCACCGCCGTAGGCACATCGTAGAAGGCGGTTAGCTGGCCGAATGCCAGGGTCGGCGTCAGGAGGATCAGGATCCCGGTCAGAAGGGCCGTAAAGCGCAAGGCCTCGATAAACTTCTCCAGCGTCAGCTCGCGGTAGACCACGGCGCCGACAAACAGGGCGTAGAATACGGCCACGCTGGCCGCTTCTGTCGGCGTGAACACGCCGCCATAGATGCCGCCAAGAATGAGCACGGGTGCGCCGATCGCCCACTTGCCCTGCCAGAGAGCGTTGAGGAACGGCTGCCAGGAGAAGGGCTCGCCGTCGCCTCCATAGCCGCGTTTGCGGGAGATAAAATACGTGGTTATCATGAGCAGGATGGTCACCAGAACGCCCGGAATCAGTCCTGCGAGGAACAGGCGCGGGATCGAGGTTTCCGACACCAGCCCGTAGATGATCATCAGGTTGGACGGCGGGATCAGACTGCCCAATGCTCCGGCACTGGCTGTGATGGCAGCCGCAAATGGAACGTCATATCCTTCGCGCTTCATTGCCGGAACGGTGACGGAGCCAATGGCGGCCGTGGTGGCGGGGCCCGATCCGGACAGAGCCGCAAAGAGCATGCAGGCAAACACGGTGACCATGCCCATCGAACCCCGGTACGCACCGACCAGATTGGTCGCAATCGCGATCATGCGCTTGGCCATACCACCGGTTTCCATCAGGCGGCCGGCCAGCACGAATAGCGGAATCGTCAGCAACGGAAAGGGCGTCAGGCTGGTGTAGCCGGTCTGCGCGATCAGCGTGTAAGGGATGTCGATCAGAAACAGCGCTAGCGCTGTTGTCAGGCCCACCGCAACAAAGAGCGGCATGCCGATCAGAGTCAGGACTACAAAGACAATTGCAAGAATGAGCAGCGAGTTCACAGGTGCTGCTCCGCTTCATCGACGGGGTCTGCGCCGTCCTCGTCCAGCATGCCGGGAAGCCCCTGAGCACCCTCCCGGATCCACACCACATAGAGCTGCGCCAGCCGGAAGAGCATCAGCGCATAGCCGACCAGCAGGACGGACTGCGGATAGAGCTCGTTTATGCCGAGACTGGGAGTAGTGGACGTGAAGCGCCAGAGGACCGCAAGATAGTCCCAGCTCACCTTGATCATGAAGATGCAGAAGAAGGCCCAGAGCAGATCCGCCACAATCAGCACCCACCTGCCGAACCTCTCGGGCAGCGATTTTACGCCCACTATGATGCGAATGTGGAAGCGCTCACGAACACAGAGCGCAGCCCCCATGTAGACCGCCCACACCATGGCAAAGGCAGCGACCTCCTCGGTCCAGTGCAGCGCCGTCTCGAAGATGTAGCGCGCAATAACCTGCAGGAACACGCAGCAAGAGATCACCACGAGGCAGGAGCAGCAGATCACCTCCTCAAGGTGTCGCTCAAGCCATCTGAGAGCCGCCATGGATTGCCCCTGAACCCGGAGGACGGGAGCGCGTACTGCGCTCCCGGCAGTCCGTATTACTCGGCGGCAGCCTGGATCTTGTTCACCAGATCGACAAACTGCTGCCCGCGCTTCTTGGCGAAGGCCTGCTGGACGCCCTGCGCCGCCTTGATGAAGTCAGCCCGGTCAGGGCGGGTCATGGCCATGCCGCCTTCGGTCGACAGCCACTTGCGTACTTCCTCGGTCTCGTTGAGCACCTGCTTGCGGAATTCGGCGCCAGCCGCTTCGGCGGCGGCCCGGATCTGCGCACGCTGCTCGTCGCTCAGGCGCTTCATGAAGGCGTCGGAGGCAAAGAGCGGTGCCATGGCGACGAAGTGTTCAAGAATAACCAGATGCTTCTCGAACTCGTAGAACTTCATGTCCCGGATGAAGGACGTCCCGTTGTCGCCGCCATCGACCGTGCCAGTTTGCAGCGCAGTCGGCGTTTCCGACCAGGCAAGCGGCACAGGTTCTGCACCAAAGGCCTCGAAGGTAGCGAGCATGACCTCGTTTTTTGGCGTCCGGATCTTCAGGCCTTTCATGTCAGCCATAGTGTTGATCGGCCGCTTTGAATTGTAGAAGTCCCGGTAGAGAGCCGGGCCGAAGGTGAGGAGATGGACGCTGGTGTCCTTCTGCAACTGGTCCTTCATGAAATTGCCGACCGGTCCGTCCACAACTTTCTCAAGATGCTTGGTGTTTTGGAAGATGTACGGCAGCACCGTGACGTCCATCATCGGCCAGTGTGGTGAGACGTTGTTGGCGGTGATGAAGAAGCCGTCCACCGTTCCAAGCTGCATCGCCTTGAAAGACGTGTCTTCGGTCGAAATCTGGTTGCAGCAACGGATCTTCACCGTAACCGAACCGTTTGTGGCGGCCTCGGCCTTTTCTTTAAAAATCACAGCGAAGCGGCCGTAGAGCGATTTTTCCGGGGCCCCAAAGCCGAGGTTCATGGTCACATCGGCCGCCTGCGCCGACAGGGCGGAAATCACCATGCCGCACATCAGTGCAACCGCGGCAATGCCTTTGGGAATATTGTTGCTCTGCATTTGGTTCCTCCCAGAACTCAGGTGGTGGGCGCGGCCCGCAAGGCGCCGCGAAGTTCTCAAAAGTCTTTTTGCAATCACTGCACAGGCGCGAGTGCCGGTCAAGCGCATGGCATCAGCGGCTTGAGTTGAAAGCGAAGCAAGGCCGAGCCGATCTCAGTTACCGATCGTGCTGAGGGGCGGCAGCTCACACTCAACGTCCAGCGCCCGCTTGTAGTGACGCAGACTGTTTGTCTGCGAGCGCCCCACGGTCAGGAACTTCATCATACCGCCCAAGAGCGCGTCACTGCTCAGGGCAGCCACCCGCTTGATGAGATTGTCGCCGGACTGGCAGCGGGCGCAGGGATAGTTGTCCGCAAAACTGAACACGTTGGCCGGCACCCAGTCCTTCCCGGTCGCTTCGCTAGCGTAATGTGTGTTGTTGCCGGTGAGCTCGAAGCCGGAATCGTAGCTGAAGAGTTTGAGGGCGGGATTGCTGCCATGATCCGTGGTGACCGCCGGAATAGAAAGATCCAGTTCCGTCATCTTGCCGCTGCAGTCACGCAGGCGCCGGATGCCGTTGAGGTGAGTGTGGCTGCTCAGTGTTCCCACGATTTCGTCCGCGTATTCCGCGACAAGCTGAAGGTAGACCTTTTGGACCCATTGACCACGATAAATCGCAAGCTTGGCATCGCTTCCGGTGTAGTCGAGCTTCCGCTTCCAGTTGGTGACTATTGCATCCGGATTGTGCCAGCTGCCATAGCCGTTGACCCCCGGAGGCACATGCATGGCGATGAGCACCTTGTGGCCGGCATCGCGGGCGGCCTGCAGTTCGCCGCGCAACCACTCGATCTGTCCGTTCGCATCGTCTTGCCTGACTGACGGGCTAACACAGGTACCGGTAAAGCCGCCGTAGTTCGGATTGAAGATTACCGAGTTCAGAGTAACTACCCGCAAGTTCGGTGAGGTTCCGGCGCCAGCCGGTGCTCCGAGCGGATAGACCGAATAATAGCCTTTCGCCAGGTTGTCCCGG
>JBCCEL010000468.1:0-3765 GCA_039030315.1 Pseudomonadota bacterium | reverse complement strand
GACCGCGTTTCCCGACATTGATCTGAGGCTGCAGCATTCGCCGCTGCCCGTTTACAGGCAGCTTACCGATGTCGATCTTGCCATTGCCTGGGGTGATGGGGACTGGACCGGCATGCAGGCGGACCTGCTTTTGCGGGTTGAGGTCTCTCCCGTGCTTGCGCCGGATCTTGCGCCGGAAGGTTTCTCCCTCTGGAACCCGGCAGATGTCCTGCAACTGCCCCTCCTGCATCAGCGCTCAACCGCGCCCTGGCGCGAGTGGCTGGGAGCGGCGGGCGTCGAGGCAGCCGGGGCGGATCTGGAAGGACAGATTTTCGAGGATGCGAACATTCTCATGCAGGCGGTGCTGGCCCGCAAGGGAGCAGGGCTCGGCGTCGTGCCCTTTGTTGCCGGCGATCTGGATGCAGGCCGCCTGATCCAGCCCTGGCCGCTCGCGGTCGACCCGGGCGATGCCTATTACCTCGTCTCGCCCCGCAGGGCGCGTCTGCCGGCAGCCGTTTCAGCGGTGCGTGACTGGTTGCGCTCCCAGGCGCAAGGCTGATACCTCTTGGCCAACAATCGCGTTTTCTTCCGGCCCCTTAGTTCATGCCCTCAGACAAGCCCGTCCGCATTGCCGTCGATATCGGCGGCACCTTCACCGATCTTCAGATTCACGACGCTCGCACCGGTCTCATCCATGCACTGAAAACGCCGAGCACGCCGTCCGATCCGTCCATCGGCCTGATCACCGGCATCAAGAAGGCGGCATCCCGTTTCGGGTTCGAGGCCGGCGACATCAGCCGCATCGTTCACGGCTCCACCATCGCCACCAATGCCGTGCTGGAGCGCAAGCTTCCCAAGGGCGCCCTGATCACGACCAAGGGCTTTGAGGATGTGCTCGAAATCGGCCGGCACATGCGCAAGGACGTTTATGCGCTGAAGGCCGAGCCGCGGGCCTTGCTGATCCCGCGGGAACGCCGGTTCGGCGTCTCCGAACGCACCCGCGCCAATGGCGAGATCGAGACGGAGTTGGACGGCGAGGAGCTGCGCCGGCTTGCCCGCAAGCTCGTCTCTCTCGACGTGCGGGCAGCCGCCATCGTGTTCCTGCACGGCTACCGCAATCCGCAGAACGAGCGCCAGGCTCTGGAGATCTTCAGCGAGGAGGCGCCGGAGATCACAGTCTGCCTGTCCTCCGATGTGAGCCCGGAAATCCGCGAGTACGAGCGTTGTTCGACCACGGTCATGAATGCTCTGCTGATGCCCGTCATGTCGAACTATCTTGAGACTCTGACGGGGCGGCTCGAAGAAACAGATATAACCGCGCCGCTCTATCTCGTGCAGTCCAACGGCGGTGTGGTCTCGCCGGAGGACGCCGCGCGGCTGCCGGCAAAGCTGCTTCTGTCCGGCCCTGCCGGCGGGGCCATGGCGCTGTCGGAACTGGCGGCCGCCCAGGAGCTTGAGAACGTGGTGGGCATCGACATGGGCGGCACCAGTTCGGATGTCTCCGTCGTGATCGGCGGCTCGACCGGCGAAACCTCGGAATCGGAGATTGACGGCCTGCCCGTGCGGCTGCCGATGATCGAGATCCGGACCATCGGTGCCGGAGGCGGCAGCCTCGCGCGCGCGCCCGGCGGTGCCATGCGGGTGGGGCCGGAAAGTGCCGGCGCAGAACCCGGACCGGTCTGCTATGGCCGCGGCGGCAAGCAGCCGACCGTGACCGACGCCAATGCCGCGCTCGGCCGTATCGACCCCGAGGCGTGTCTGGGCGGTGAAATGGCGCTTGATGTCGCCTCGGCCCGCGCTGCCATCGGCGGCAGGATCGGCCGTTCCCTGAACCTGAAACAGGAGCTCGCCGCAGAAGGCATCGTCGCGGTGGCGAACACGCACATGGCGGGCGCGGTCAGGCTGAGCCTGTTTGAGAAGGGTGCCGACCCGTCCGATTTCGCTCTGGTTCCCTTCGGCGGCGCCGCCGGCCTGCACGCCTGCGAGATTGCCGGTGAACTGGGCATCAGCCGGATCATTTTCCCCGAGGATGCTTCGACCCTTTCGGCGCGGGGTATCCTCAATGCCGATCTCAGATGGGATTTCTCAAAATCCGGATTGCTGGTGGCGGGCGAGGACAATCTGCCGGCCATTTCCGCTGTCATTGCCGGGGTCTACGACGAGGCCTCCGAAAAACTCGCCAGCGAGGGCATTCCCGGAGAGGCGCGCCGCATCGAGATTGCCTGCGACCTGCGCTACCGTGGCCAGGCTTTCGAACTTAGCGTGCCATGGCCGGAATACGCCATCGGCGCGGAGGTGAACGCCGAACAGCTGGGCATGCTCTGCACCCGGTTCCACGAGATCCACGCCCAGCGCTTCTCTCACAGCTCGCCGGAGGATGCCGTCGAACTCGTTACCGCCCGCGCAGTGGCCATCGGCATGATGGACAAGGCCGTAGCAAGCGACGCGCTCCCCGATGTTGACGAGGAGCCGCCGGGGAGCCGGGCACTCTATCTCGGCGGAGAATGGCTCAACGTGCCGGTGCACCGGCGCAGCAATCTCTTTCGGGCGGGTTTTGCGCTGGAGGGACCAGCCCTGGTCTCCGAAGACTACACCATGCTGTACATCGCACCTGGCTGGACGGTTACGGCAGCCTCCGGGGGCGGCCTGATGGCGAGGAAGACGGAGACACCGTCATGACCTCCGTTGATCCTGTCCGCCTGGAAGTCATTCGTAACGCTCTCATCGCCGGCGCCGAGGAGATGAACCTGTCGATCTGGCGCACCGCGCGCTCCACGGTGGTGCGGGAAACGCTGGACTATTCGACAGCGCTGTTCGACGGGAAGGGCAGGGCAGTCGCCCAGTCGACCCGGATCCCGGTGCATCTCAACAGCATGACCGTCTGCCTCGACGAGGTGATCGCGCACCATCTCCCGCTTGAGGAGTGGAACGACGGCGATGTCATCCTGACCAATGATCCCTACTGCGGCGGTCAGCACCTGCCGGATTTCGTCACTTTCCGGCCGATCTTCGCGGAGGGGCAGCGCGTCGCCATTTCCGCCTCCATCGTGCACCACGTGGACATCGGGGGCGGCGCGCCCGGCAGCTACTATGCCGGGGCAACGGAAGTCTATCAGGAAGGCCTGCGCCTGCCGCCGCTGAAGCTCGTGGAGGGCGGCAAGCTCAATGAGGCCGTGCTGGCCGTCATCCGTCAGAACAGCCGCGAGCCGGAAAAGATAGGCGGCGATGTCCAGGCCCAGATTGCCTGTCTCGACGTCGGTGCAAGGGCGGTTCACCGGTTGACGGAGCGCTATGGCGCAGACCTTGTGGTCGCGGCCATGGACGGGGTGATCGGCCAGGCCGAGGCCGCCATGCGCGAACTGATCTCCGGCATCCCGGACGGCACCTATGAGTTCGAGGATTTCGTTGACGATGACGGTCAGGAGGCCGTCGGTCTGGCCATCAACGCCATCGTCGAAGTGGCGGGGGATACCTGCAAGGTGGATCTCTCAGGCTCCGCCGACCAGGCGCCGGGTCCGGTGAACTGTACGCTCAATATGACCAGTTCAGGCGTCTACTGCGCCTTGCTGTGCCTCGGCGAGGGCAGCGTGATGGCGAACTCAGGCGCCTATGTCCCGATCGAGATCGTCTGCCGCCCGGGTTCGATCGTCAACTGCTCGGCGCCGGCGCCGGTGGCTAACCGCATGGCAACCGGCCACCGGGTCGTCACCACCGTGCTTGGTGCCCTGGCCAAGGCGGTTCCGGAGAAGGTGCCGGCCGCTTACTACGGGGTCTCCTATGTGGCCG
>JBCCEL010000467.1:0-3796 GCA_039030315.1 Pseudomonadota bacterium | reverse complement strand
TGCAGCCCGAGCTCGAACTGCTGAGACCCGAAGGCGTCACCAACCAGATGCAGCGCTTCCGGCTGGGCGGCGACAGCGTTTCGGAAGATGTTGTCGATGAAGCCACGAAACTCATGGACTGTCATCCCGCAGCAATCGCCGTCGGGCTGACCACCGATGCCGGTCCTGGCGGCGTCACCAAGCTTGCAGCTCGCTGTGCGGAGGTTGCCGTTGCCACTGGCGTTCCGGTGTTCAATGCATCCGAAGCCGACCATGCGGCGCTCAAGGCCTTCGGCGCGCAGAAGATCGCAGTGGTCACACCGTTCAATGCGGAGGTAGACCAGGTGGTGAAGGCCAATGCGGAGGAGGCGGGCTTCACGGTGGTTGCCATCAAGGGCACCGAGGCCCCTTCCCTGCCCGAGATCTGCGAGACCCCGCTGGACGATATCCGCCGGGTGTTCCGGCAGGTCGCGGGCAGCGATTGCGACGCCATCCTTCAGGTCGGCACCGCCCTGCCCGTGGTCGCGCTGATTTCCGAGCTTGAGGCCGAACTCGGCAAGCCTGTGGTTGCCTGCAATGCGGCGGTCTACTGGCAGACGCTGCGGGGCATCGGCATTGACGAAAAACTTGAAGGCTACGGCCGCCTGTTCTCAGAGCACTAGTTCATGAAGACACATGCCCGTGTTGTGGTCATCGGCGGCGGCGCGGTCGGCGCCTCCATTCTCTATCACCTCGCCCTGGCGGGCATCACCGACACCCTTCTGATCGAGAAGGATGAACTGACAGCCGGTTCCACCTGGCACGCGGCCGGCAACATCCCGACCTACGCCACGAGCTGGCTCGGCATGCGGGCCGGGAATTACGGCTGGCGGCTGTACAAGGACCTGGGTGACAAGGTTGGCGCACCCATCACCTATCGGCACACCGGGGCCTTCTGGCCGGCCCATACCGAAGAGCGCATGGATCTCTTCCGCCATCTCACAGGCGTCTCAAGGTCGGCGGGTTTCGATCTTGCGATGATCACGCCGCAGGAGATGGAGGATATGCATCCCTATTACACGGCGCGGGCGGATCAGCCGGGCGGTGTGATCGGTGGCATCTACGATCCTTACGAGGGCGATATCGATCCGAGCCAGCTGACCCAAGCACTGGCAAAAGGCGCAAGAGACCTGGGCGCGGAGGTCGCCCGCTTCACCGAAGTGACAAGTATCGGGCGATCAGCATCGGGCGAGTGGAAGATCGGCACGAGCAAGGGCACCGTCGCTTGCGAAACAGTGATCAATGCTGGCGGTTTCTACGGGGCGAAAATCGGTGAGATGGCCGGCGCCCCGGTCCCGGTCACGACGCTTCAGCACCAGTATCTCGTCACCGAACCTCTGGATGCCCTGGAGGCGGACACCAGGCTGTTCCCGCTCATCCGGGATCCGGAGATCCGCTTTTATCTGCGCCGCGAGCGTTCCAGCTTCCTGCTGGGCTCTTATGCCCACGAAGGCCGGGTGGCCTGGCCGGACGGCCCGCCTGGTGAATTCGCCCATCAGCTCTTCCCCGACGATCTGGACGAGCTTGGCGAACTCATCGAGGAGACGGTCGCCCACGTCCCGCTGCTGGGCGAAGCCGGCGTGCAACGCTGCGTCAACGGGCCGATCGCCTATGCGCCTGATGCCCTGCCGCTCGTGGGCCCTGCTGCGGGCGTGTCCGGCTTCTACCACGCCACCGGCGTGCAGATCGGCATCACCCATTCCGCCGCCATCGGCAAGGCCATGGCCGAATGGCTGACGGAAGGCGAGACTGAGTGGGATCTGTCCGCCTGGGATCCGCGGCGCTTCGGCGAATGGGCCACCCAGGACTATGCGGGCGCGCGGGCATCGGAGCATTACGGCCTGCAATACGCCATATCCTACCCCCACCGGATCATGCGCTCAGCCCGGCCGGTCCAGCGCACTCCGCTCTATGAGACGCTGGTCGGGAAAGGCGCCATCTTCGGCCAGATCGGCGGCTGGGAGCGGGCGTTCTGGTTCGGTGACCCGGGCGCCACGGCCGACAACCCCTACGGCCACCTGAGCTTCCGGGATGACGAGCCCTGGCACGCCGCCGTCCGGGCGGAGTGCGACGCGGTGCAGAACCACGTCGGCATCATGGATCACGGCGGCTTCACCAAGTTCGAGGTTGAGGGCGCTGGTGCCACCGGCTTTCTTGACCGCGTGTTCTGCGGGAAGCTGCCCGCGCCCGGACGGGTGCGCCTCTCCTACATGCTGACACCGAAAGGCAGGCTCTGGTCTGAGGCAACCGTTGCACACCTTGATGAAGACCGGTTCCTGCTCTGTGGCCCGACCCTGGCGGTCGACAGGGACTTCGACTGGTTGTCAGCGCATCTGCCGGACGACGGCTCGGTCACCTTGCGTAAAGGCGCGGACAAGGATGCAGCCTTGATGCTCATGGGACCGAAATCACGTCAGCTACTGGCGGGTCTTACGGATGCTGATCTCTCCGCCGCCGCCCAGCCCTGGATGTCTGTCACCGGACTGGAAATCGCGGGCATTCCGGTATTGGCCATGCGCGTTTCCTATGTGGGCGAGCTTGGCTGGGAGCTCCATGTCAGCTCGGACGACCTCCCGGAGCTGTATGGCGTGATACAGGAGGCCGGCGGACCGCTCGGCCTGAGGGATTTCGGGTCTTACGCCCTCAACGTCATGCGGGTCGAAAAGGGCTATCACGGCTGGGGCAGCGACTTCGGCACGGAATACACGCCCTTCGATGCCGGGCTGGCGCGGTTCGTCGCCTTCGACAAGCCGGAGTTCGTCGGCCGCGATGCTCTGCTGGAACTCCGGAACGAGACGCCCGACTGGGCGTTCTGCGGTTTCGAGATCGACAGCGCTGACGCCGATGCCATGCCCAGTGATCCCATTCTGTCCGGAGATCAGGTCGCCGGATACGTCACATCGGCGGCTTACGGATACCGCACAGGCAAACGTCTGGCGCTAGGTTACCTCGAACGCGGACCGCTGAGCGAAGGCGACGAATTTGATATCGAGATCCTCGGGGTTCGCCGACGTGCGCACCGCCGGAACCTGCACTTCTACGATCCGGACAACAGCCGCCTGAAGGCATGAGCGCCCGGCCGAACATTCTTTGGATTGTCACGGACCATCAGGTCCATGCCAACCATAACTTCGATCAGGCTGCGTTTCCCTTGCAGCACAGACTGGCGGCAACCGGCATCAATTTCACTTCTGCACGGACCGTGCTGCCCGTGTGCAGCCCGGCGCGGGCCTCCATGCTCACCGGCCTCTACCCCCATGCCCACGGCCTGACAGAGAACGATGGCCGGTTCGGAGGCCGCGCGGGGCTAAACCCCGACGACTGGCTCGTCCATCAACCGTTGCTGGACGCCGGCTACCGCTGCGCCTGGTTCGGCAAGTGGCACCTCGACAATCAGCGCTCCGCCGCGGACTACGGTTTTGAAGGCTTCTCCTTGCCCGGTTACGGCTATCCCTACGCAACGCCCGAGTATGCCGCCTATCTGAAGGCCAGCGGGCTGAAGGCACCTGAAGTCCACATTGAGCTGCGGGGCGAGTCCGGCAGACCTGAGGGCACGACCCTCGATCTGACGGCGGAGAGAGACTGGTTCGACTACGAGGCCGGTTGCGCCCGGCTTGAAGGACCGGTGGAGACACACGAAGCCTTCTTCCTGGCCACCGCGGCGGGCGCCTGGCTTGAGGACGTGGGTGAGGATCCATTCTTCCTCCGCGTCGACCCCTGGGGCCCCCATCCACCTTACGTTGTCGGCGGCCGTTATGCGGGCGCGGTCGGTCCTGGC
>JBCCEL010000466.1:0-3824 GCA_039030315.1 Pseudomonadota bacterium | reverse complement strand
GGGGGACAAGGGGGGAGAGAAGGGGCATCAGCATCCACGTTACGGTCTGTGACGCTTTCGTTACGGTCTGTTACGTCTGGTGACGGTTCGTGACGCTCCTTTTGACGCTCCCGATATCTCGCCTGACGCTTCGCGGAGATCGATCTCGTGTCGGCGGGCTTGACGGCTTCGGAGGCTCCCGCAGCCATGGCCTCAGCCACAGCCACGCCGGCCGTGACCGCATCGCAACCGGCATCGACAAGCATCTCTATGAGGGCGCGGACCTTGCTCATGAATCCCCCATCAGAGCAGCCTTGAGAGTTCGGTACGCGAACGCGCCAGCCAGAGGGTGAACCCCATTACCGCATTCCCGCAGTCGGTCCACCCGATGGGCCAGTCCTGGAGCCATTCCACGAACAACGGATTGAGCGATTTCCTGAACGCGGGCCGGACCCAGGGTGCCGAGCACGTCCTGGTCCACCCCTTGCGTGTTCTTCCCGTCCCTCGGGCCCGGATGCCCCGTCTCAGCAGCCATCGCCTTTCCGATTTCAAGACGGAACAGGTCGTGGCGCGAAAGAGCCGGTAGAAGGTGAGGGCAGGCGGCGGCGAGGACGGCCCATCCCCGGGCATCGCCGGGTCCAGGCGGGGCGTAGGGGAGGCCGTGGCCTGGCCAGTCAGGGTCAGCCGTGGCGAGGTCTTGTCCCCGCGGTCGAACTGATATCCGCCCACCTCGTGCGACCTCGGCGTCTGCCACAGATGCTCCACCGCGTTCGGCAGCTGATCCATGTGCTTCCGGCCCGTGCCGTTCTCCAGATGATCTTCCGAGTTCGCGCCCTTGCCGTCCCGCGCGGCCGGTGTTGGCCATGTTCCGGCTTCCCCGGTGAGGGTCCGCCCGTGAGTCTTCCCGTGCGATGGCGCCGGCCTTGTCGCATAGTTCTCGCTGGCGGATGCCCGCGGCGTCGGCCACAGCATCACGTCGTCCGTCAGGTTCCGGCCGCCCGCCTCCGTGCCGAACCGCCCGACCCGGCCCGCATTGCACTGGTGCACGTCGTGCGCCTGGGGGGAGGCCCATTGCCCCGCCGCCGTCAGCGGCATGCCCCCTTGCGCGTATGTCTCCGTCCGCTCCCCGGCCGAGTCCGCCGTCACGGTCGGCCAGCAGGAAGACCCGTTCGCGCCGGTGGCTGGCGCCTGTCTCTCCCGCCGAAAACACGCCCCATTCCGCATCCCACCGCGCGCCGGCCAGGTCTCCGAGAACCTCTCCGAAGGCGCCCCCATCATTGACAGAAAGCAGCCCTCGGACGTTTTCGAGAAAGAGCCATCGGGCTCTGCAGTCGCGAACAATTCGCCAGAGATCGGGCCAGAGCCAGCGGGCGTCGTCGGTGCCCTGGCGCTTGCCGGCGACGGAGTTTCCCTGGCAGGGGATGCCCGCAAGGACGATATCCACCGCTCCACGCCACGCGCCGCCATCGAAGGTCGCAAGATCGTCCCACACAGGTGCCTGATCCAGGGCCTGGTCTTCCATCCGCGCCACGAGAGCGGCCGCGGCATGGGCTTCCCGCTCGATGTGACACACAGCGTGATATCCGGGCTCGGCGATGTGCAGGGCAAGGTCGAGCCCGCCGGCGCCGGAGCACACGGACAGACCGCGGAGGGGACGTGCAGCCACATTCACTGTCTCCCTCGCCCGCTCATGCGTCCTCCCCCGCAAAGTCGACGAGTGCTTTCTCCCAGCCCTCGGGAGGCGGCCAGGGCACGCCGAGGGTGGCAAGGCCGTCCCGCGTCCACCCGCCAGTAGGCGTCTTGAGGCGTTCGATTTCGGCGCGCATCTCGGACCTCGCCGCGGCTGATTTCAGCTTCTTCTGGAAGGTGCTGCGGGTCTGGGAGTGCTCCCAACATGGATTGCGGGGAGAGCCTGCAAAGTTGAGCTCGACCGGCTCGCCCAGCCAGGTGAATTCGACCCAGAAATGGCCGGTGCCGTTCTTGAACCATTGGGCGCCGGACACCTTCAGGCTCTTCAGTTCCTTGGCCAGACCGATGCCGTAGGGCCCGAGCTTGCGGGGATTCTTGACCTTCGCCCTGCTCATGCCGGCACCAGCGGCTTGATGGTGACCGTCAGGCCGGGCGCCTGATCGGTGTAGAACTTGAAGTAGTGGTCAGCGCAGATACGGGCGTCGTCGGTGTAGACTACGCCGTTCAATGCGTCTTTCACCATCTTCGCTATGTTGTCGGTGTCCGGCGTGCTGGTCTTCCAGCCGCCTGAGGCTGCCCGTCTTTTGCGGGACCAGGACTTAGGCCAGGGATACCGGGCATAAATCGTGAGCTCGCAGGGGCCGTCCAGAAGACTGCGGTTGCCCATGGCCTTCTGGCCAAAATCCTTCAGGACCGCAGTGAAGTTCCGCTGGCGTTTGGGCTTGAAGCGGGGCGCGTTCCTGCCCCCACCAGTGCGGGCCCACGGCACAATGTCACCGGGGACGGTGAAGGTGATTGCTGTGTCGTGGGCCCGGGCCTCCATGGTCAGCGCGCCTCCTATGCTGCCGACGCCTGGGCGTCACCTTCGCGCCGGTCCAGATCTTTGGGCAGTTCCGGATATGCGGGGTCAGTCCCGGCCGGCATATCATCGGGTTGGGGTGAACCGGCCTCGATCGCGTCTTCCCAGTCATGGCTGATGACTTTCGCCAGGCTTTCTCCGGCTGCAAGCGCCCGGCCGCATTGGCGCACGGTGCTGGCGAATATGATGTCCTTCAGCTGTTCGGATTCCGGCAGATCGTCGTAAGGCACCATGGACGGGTGAGTCTTGGCTTCCGCATCCTTGACCTCGCCATGCGTCCAGCCGTTACGCTCCTTCTCCGCCATCCAGGCCTTATGAGAGAGCTCCGGCGCGGCATCGCCATGCTCCAGATGGAACAGAACGCCATCAATCGCGCTGTCCTTCTGCCAGTCCGGGGCCTTCGCCCAAGCCTGCTGGCTGTTGTCCCCGAGGTGGGCGCAGTAGCCGGCATTGCGCTCATGGTAGATTTCTGCGGCGGCCATCACGGCCTCATCGGTCCAATGGTCGGGCAGCGTCTTGGGATCAACGGTCTGGTCTTCAGCTTCGTCGACCAAGTCCTTCTGGTCAGGCTCGGGCATTGCGGCCTTTCGCTCCCCGAAGTATTCGGACGAATCCGCCAGGATGAGCACGCCCGCCTGTCCTTTGCCGTGTTCGGCCAGGCTGGTGATGTTTTCGGTATTTGAAACGGCCTGCAGCTCGATCTTCACGCCTTTGTCGACCGTGAACTTGCCGACTTCCACATCGACGCATGGGAATCCGCCTTCTGCGATCATGTTCACGGCGCGGCGCACCATGTCCTTGGCGATGTTCTCGGCCGCGTGGATCTTGTCAGCCTGATGTTGCTCTGACAGCTTGGACCAGGGCGTTTCCATCGCCCGGATGTGCGTCAGCAGCGCATCTCTCATGTCGCCGGAGAGAGTTTTGATGGCCAGCTCGATGGCGGCATCTTGAGTGTCTTCGGGTTGGGTATCAGTCATGTGTCCTCTCGGGTTTGGGGTTGAAAATCACGCAACGCACGTCTTGCCTGATCGCGCGGCATGCCGTGGCGCACCGCGCTGGCAACACAATCCTGGAGGCTCCAGAAGCTCTCGCACGACGAGCCGACGACATGGCCGCTCCGTCTCTTGGTCCAGCGGCGCTTGGCGCGCGCGACGGAATCCATGCGGACATGGCAGGGCTTGCGCATCCGGAGTACTCCTCTTGCAACGAACAAAAAGCGCCTTCCCTCGGCGAGACCGGGCAGTTGGGCAGACATGGCAGAGAGGTCCGGCCCGCGGTGATGAGGGAAGGCGAAACT
>JBCCEL010000465.1:0-3859 GCA_039030315.1 Pseudomonadota bacterium | reverse complement strand
TCGCGGCCTTCGCCCTCGGCGCTCAGCTGGTGGGAGGGGGTCAGTGTCCTCCACGGAAAAGCGCAGGGCGACCGCGCGGTCATGGCCGACCGCATCTCTGGTGTCTTCCAGCACTTCGCGCAGCAGGCGCAGCCTGTTCTCGAAACTGCCTCCGTATTCGTCCGTGCGCTGATTGATGTAGGGAGAAAGAAAGTGGCTGAGGATCGAAAGATTGTGTGCGGCATAGACATAGATGATGTCGTAGCCGGCATCCCGGGCAACCCGCGCCGCCCGCTTGTGGTTTTCCCGGAACGCTCTGATGTCCGCCTTGTCCATGGCGCGGGCCTGGACGGGGTATTCGGGCCTGATGACGGGCAGATCGCTTGGGCCGAGGACCGGAAGGCCGCTTGTGAAGTTCTTCACCCTCTGCCCGCCATGTCCGAGCTCGATCGACGCCAGCGCGCCGTGCCTCTTGATCCGTTCCACCGACCGGGCGTGGGCCGGCACATCGCTCTCGTCCCACAGGCGCTCCATGGGATGGTTGGCGAAATCGCTGTCGGGGCCGATTTCAGTGATCTGCATCGAGACCACGCCCCATCCGCCCTGCGCCTTCATCTCCCGGACACCGATCGCCCCATTGGGCGCGGTGTGGCCGTGTCCGGTCGCGTGCGGTACAGCATAGAAGCGGTTCGGCGCAGTAACCGGGCCGATTCGGACCGGCTCGAAGAGGATATCGTATGGCGCCGCGGTCATGGTTTTCAGGACCCGGACTTGATCGTGCCGTCCGCGACCCAGGCATCGAAGATCTCAAGCGCCTTGTCCGCGAATGCCTGGTCGTTGATGTGAGCATCGACTTCGCTCAGCAGGGCAGGGGGCCTGATCGCTGTTCGCATCTCATCGACAAAAGCTGCAAGGCCCTCCGGATCATGAGCCGGCTCGCCGGCCTTGTCCCATTCCTCAATGCCGTGCAGCGGCAGGATCACGTGTACCGGCGAGGCCGACTGCGCGAGACGGTCGCCCACCATCCGGGCGCTCTGGCGGCGCTCATCCGGGTTCAGGCCGGAGGACTTGATAAGCCGGTTGTGGGCATGGAAGGGCCGGTCGGTATATTGCTCCGGAATCTCCTGCCAGCCGGCAAAGTCGATGAGATCGAGGCAACCCGGCGCCACCAGTTGCGGGATGCCGGCCCGGCCCGCATTGAGCAGCCGGTCCTCGCCGGCATTGACCACCGAACCCACCATCAGGTTGCCGAGTTCGCAGAGAGCAAAATCCATCACTGCCGCAAAGCCGCCCTCGGCAGCGATGTTCTCGAAGGCCATCCCGCCCATGCCCGTGGCATGGAAGATCGCCACCTCGAACCCGCGCTCTTCCAGAGCGGGCTTGAGCAGTTTCATGTAGGCCAGGCAGGAACTGCCGAGGCTGGTCATGCCGACTACGGGCCGGTCCGAGGCCGGCGGTTGCGCCGCGCGCGCCGCGCCGACAACCGCGCCTGCCGCCTGGGCGAGCGAGGACTTGCAGATACCGTTGAGACCGTACAGGCCGCCGGCCCAGAGTATCATCTGGATGTCGGCCGAAAGCCTGTCGGCCGGGATAAGCGGCGAAAACGAGACGGTCGAGACGATGTATTTCGGAACGCCCACCGGAAGCGCCCGCGCACAGTCCAGCGCAAGGTCCGTGCCCATGGTACCGCCCATGGCGATCATGCCGTCTATCCTGCCGGCATCGTGAAGCTCGCGCGTGAGCCTGGAGGCGCCGGCGGCCATGATCTGCATGGCGGAGTTTTCATCGCCCGAGGCGGCGGCTTCATCAATCGATGAGCTCGCCGCTTCGGCAACCGCGTGCTTGGAAACGTCCACGGATTCCGGTGGATCGCCGAGCACGCTGACATCCATGGTGACGACCTTGCCGCCCTGGCCTTCAATGCAGCCCGTCAGGAACCGCAGTTCGTCCGACTTGGTGTCATAGGTGCCGATGACGAGGATCGTGGGTGTGTCCGGCATGTCAAAAGCCCTCCGCAGTGCTTAGATCTTGTGTTTCCAGGTAGTTGCGCGCCCAGTCCTCGGCGGCCTCGATGAACCGGGCGCACCGCTCCCGCCCGCCCGGCTCATCCATGCGCGGAATGATCCATCCGACATAAGTGAAGGCGCGCAAAAGCTTGAACAATGGCAGCCACGCCGGGTCGATGTTCCGCACCTGGCGGTAGCCGGCAATCAGGGACTGCTCCAGGTCTGCGATGTCGTCCTCATGGCGGTTGGCCCAGGCGATGGTGGCCAGATCGAACAGGCGGAAGCCGAATCCACCGTCGTCGAAGTCGATGAGAATGAGCCTGTCGCCGTCAACCAGGATGTTCGCGGGGACAAGGTCGGCATGGATGAGCCCGTAATCGAGGGCGCCCGAAACGTGCGCGAGGTCCTCTGCAGCGCGCCGCCTGGCGTCCACGAGCAACTCTGCCTGCCTTGCGTTCAGATGAGGGTTCTCCCAGAAACGCGCCCACACCGGTTGTTCTCCGACAAGGCCATCGGCGTCCCAGGCCCAGCGCTGGAACCCGGCAGGAGGTGCCCATGCATCGCAAGCTGAATGCAGTCTGGCCATCGTCTCCCCCAGCCGGCGAAACACGCCCAGACGATCGGCAAGCTGAAGCGGTTGCCCTGATTGCCCCATGGGCTCGCCGGCGACCCACGTGAGAATGTCGGCCTGCAGCCCGTCAACATGTTCCAGCAGCCTGCCGTTCCGTGATGGAATCGGCCGGGGCACGGTCAGCCCGGCCGTCTGCAGCCCTTCCATCCAGTCCAGCTCCGAGGCCACTTCCTCATCACTTCGATAGCCCGGTCTGTGCAGTCTGAGCGCGTGAAACCTTCCCTTCTCGCAGGCGACCTTGAAGACCGTGTTTTCGCGGCAAGCGACAAGTTCCGGCTTGCTTGTCATGGACCAAAGGCCGGCGGCCTTGCGCGTAACGTCCAGCATCAGCCGACCAGCGCTGTTTCGCGCAACACATCGTCCAGTGTCGCCAGGAGAATATCCGCATGCTCGGTCGAAAAGGGCATGGGCGGGCGGATCTTGAGCGTGTTGTAGTGAATGCCGAGCCTGTTCAGCAGGACACCCCGTTGCCGCATGGCATTTGTGACCCGGTTCACAAATTCCCTGGCCGGCGCCCTGGTTTCCCGGTCCAGGACCATCTCGGCACCGAAGAACAGGCCGGAGCCGCGGACATCACCGATGCAGTGGTGGTCGCCGGCCAAGCGGGCGAGACCGTCCCGGGCGTAAGCGCCGACACGGTCCGCATTGGCGGCAAGGTCCTCCCGCTCCAGGACATCCAGGGTGGCAAGGGCCGCAGCGCATGACACCGGGTTGCCGCCGAAGGTGTTGAAGTACCGATAGCTGAAGCGGAACGCCGTCATGTACTCCTGCGTTGTCACCACTCCGCCCACGGGGTGTCCATTGGCCATGGGCTTTCCGAGGGTGACGATATCAGGCGCACACTTCATGCGCTCGTGTCCCCACATGTGCGAGCCGATGCGCCCGAAGCCGCACTGGACCTCGTCGCAGATCAGAAGACCTCCCGCCGCGCGCACGATCTCCAGCGCCGGATCGAGAAAGCCCGGCTCAAGCGCGGGGAAGCCCTCGTTTGCAAAGAAGGGGCAAACGATCAGGGCGGAAAACCCGCATCCCGCCTGCTCCAGCTCGTGGATGGCCCGCGCCACGTCCTCGGCGAAAGCCTGGGCGTGGTTCAGCGCCGGCGGGCGGTAGCTGTCAGGCGCCGCGACATGCCGGACACGGCTGGTCGATTGTCCTGGCGGCGCGTTGGTGGTGCTCAGCGCGGCCACTGCGGTGGTGTTGCCGTGATAGGTGTGATTGGTCGCGATCACCCCCGACTTGCCCG
>JBCCEL010000464.1:0-3910 GCA_039030315.1 Pseudomonadota bacterium | reverse complement strand
GCAAGGCTGGCCAACCGGCTGCAGCGCCGCCTTCTGGCCCAGCAGAACCGGTCCTGGGAATTCGACCTGGAAGAAGGCCTGCTGGATGTGGGACGTCTGTCCCGGGTGGTCACGGACCCCATGCACCCGCTCTCCTTCAAGATCGAGCACGATATGAGCTTCCGCGACACAGTGGTTACGCTCTTGCTCGACAACTCAGGCTCCATGCGCGGCCGGCCGATCACGGTGGCCGCAACCTGTGCGGACATCCTGGCAAGAACACTGGAACGCTGCGGCGTGAAGGTCGAAATCCTCGGCTTCACCACCAGGGCCTGGAAAGGCGGACAGGCGCGCGAGCAATGGCTGGCCTCCGGAAAGCCCGCCACCCCGGGCCGCCTCAACGATCTGCGCCATATCGTCTACAAGGCCGCCGATACCCCGTGGCGGCGGGCCCGGCGCAATCTCGGCTTGATGATGCGCGAAGGCCTCCTGAAGGAAAACATTGATGGCGAAGCGCTGATCTGGGCGCACGCTCGCTTGCTGGCCAGACCGGAGCAGCGCCGCATCCTTATGGTCATTTCTGACGGTGCACCGGTCGATGACTCCACCCTGTCCGTTAACTCCGGGAACTATCTGGAGAAGCACCTTCGCCAAGTGATCGAGGAAATCGAAACCAGATCCCCGGTCGAGCTACTGGCAATCGGGATTGGCCACGATGTGACGCGCTACTACCGGCGCGCGGTCACTATCGTTGATGCCGAAGAACTCGGCGGCGTCATGACAGAAAAACTTGCCGAGCTGTTTGAGGAAGACAGCGGGCCAAACGCTGGCCGGGCAAGGCGGCGTTCAGCCGCTGTGGCCTGATCATGAAGGCGGCGCCCGGCCCGGCGCTGTTTCTGGTCGCTCTTTTTTTCCTTCTGACACCCACTCACCTGCTTGCACAAAAGTCGCAAGCCATCTCGATCGAAGCGATCCCGGTGCAGTTCTCTTTGCTGGATCCGGATTCCACGACGATCGGCGAGCTGAGGTTCCGCGGCGGGCTGGAGCTCAGGAGCCGCGACAAACGTTTCGGCGGATTCTCTGGCGTCGTTCTTACCCGCGGCGGCACGCGGCTCATCGCGGTCAGCGACCAGGCGTGGTGGCTCAACGCAAAGCTGGACTACGAGGGCGGCAGGCTGAATGGGTTGTCAGAAGCGCGTTTCGGTCCACTCACCGACCCCAAGGGCCGGAGATGGAAACACAAACGAAGCCAGGACGCCGAAGCAATTTCCCTCTTCGGGACCAACGAAGACGCCGGCGTCCTCGTCGGGTTCGAGCGCCGTCCGCGCCTGCTGCACTACCACCTGAACGAAAACGGATTGAAGCGGAAACCCAAGGCCTACGCGGTCCCCAGGGCCATGGGAAAAGGCAAGAACAACAAGGAACTTGAGGCGGCAGGCCGGTTCACCTCAGGGCCCCATGCGGGGCGCTTCATCGCGATTTCGGAACTGCACAAGACCGCAGAGGGCAATATCAGAGGCTGGATCTGGAGCAGACCGAGACGGCCGGTCGAGTTTGCGGTCAAGCGTCGCGGCAATTACGCCGTTACGGATCTCGCCCTTCTCCAGGGCGGCGATATGCTGATCCTGGAGCGCAGGCTCGCACTCTTCCGGCTTCCCGGCGTGGCCATCCGCCTCATCAGGGCGAGCGACTTGAAACCCGCTGCCACGGTCGATGGCCGCGTACTGATGGAGGCCCAGGCGCCGGCCCATCTCGTCGACAACATGGAAGGGCTGGCCGTACACCGTCTGTCCAACGGCGATCTGATCCTGACAATCATGTCAGATGACAACTACAACAGGGCCCAGCAGCGCACCCTGATCTACCAGTTCGCCTGGCCGAAGGCGCAGCAATGAAAATGCCCGCATCCTACGGATGCCAGCGCCACATTTTTCAGGTTGTTCGCGACTAAGCCGCTTCCGCCAGCTTCTTCTTCACCTGGCGCTTGATGCGGCGGGCCTTGAGCGACAGTTCCGTGTCGCGGGCCTTCTTCAGGAATTCGTCCAGTCCACCGCGGTGCTCGACGGACCGCAGGGCCGCCGCACTCACCTTCAGGGAGAAAGACTGGCCCAGTGCATCGCTCATCAGGTGCACATCGCACAGGTTTGGCAGAAACCTCCGCCGGGTCTTGTTGTGCGCGTGGCTCACATTGTTTCCGGCCTGCACGGCCTTCCCGGTCAGCTCGCAACGACGGGCCATATCCGAAGCTCCATCAAATTCTCTAGTTTGTTAAGAGGCGGTCGCACGTCCGGCATTCCGGCAGCCCGCCCACACATAAAAGCAGGGCTCCGTAAGGCAGCCCTGCCAAAGTCGCGTTCCTATATGGGCTTGGAGCGGCTCCGTCAAGTATCAACCCATGATCACGATGGTTTAAGGGGAGCCCTTGGCCGGACTTTTGCCCTATTCTTCGTTACTAGTGCAGCCGCACAACCCCAGCACGCCACCGGCGTCGCTTGAACATCCCTGATTGGAGGGGGCATTCATGACATCACTTACACCGGCATCGCGCTCTGCGCGGGCGCGCAACGCCTTTACCTCTGCGCCGGCCCTGCTCATTGCATCCCTGTCGGCCGTGGCCGCACTACAAACAGACGCCCAGGCCGCAAGCGACGAAATCAGCCTGAAGTTCGACGTCTATTCCGGCAATATCCGCCTCTTCAACATTGCCCTAGGGATGCAGGTCGGCGGTCCCAGATACCAGGTAAACGCTTCGATCAAGAGCAAAGGTCTGGTCAGCCTGGTTGCCAAGACGAGAATCAGCCTGAATGCGAAAGGCAAGACCGCCGGCACCAAACTGCGGCCCTCCGCGTTCGCGTCACGAACGAAATCCAAGGGCCGCAAGCGCAATATCTCGGTCGGCTGGGACAAGAAGCTCTATCCGACCGCCAAGCGGAACTATGACCTGAGCAAGGAGAAACAGAACGCTCTGGCCAAGGTCGTCAAGCCCGGAATGGTCGACCCGCTCAGTCACATGGTCCGGAGAATCACAAATCCAGGCGGCGGCAAGCCCTGCACCGGAACCGAAAGAGTCTATGACGGCAAGGTGGTTGGCGAGTACAGGTACCGCCTTCTGACGGAGACTAAATTCGGAGCGAACGCAGGCGGCGCGTATCACGGCAAAGCCCTGAAGTGCGAACTCCGTTACCGGGCCATCGCTGGGCTCTCGGCCGCGAAACTCGCAAAACAGGCCAAACAAAAGCCCGTCTTCACCATCTGGTATGCGCCGGTGGCAGGCAATTCCGGTCAGCTCTACGTGCCTGTCGCCGCGGACGGCAAACTCTCCGGCCGCGCCTTCGCCATGCGCCTCACCAGTGGCTCAGTCTCCGGCAAATCGCTCGCCACGCGGCGTGCAGTGGCGGTCAAGCGGAACCCGGACCTGGAAGTCGACAAGTAGCTGTCCGGTTTTGAATCAGGCCGTTAACGCCTGATGCGGCTGCGGCCGGCGGGGCAGCCCGGCCCGGCCCATATCTTGGGGCGGCCCCGGCCGCGCGACCCAAAATGAGCCGGGAACGAAGCCCGAAGATGCCGGTGTCAGCGATTCGGTCAGGCTTCGTTCGCGTTCGTTCCGGTTATTAACAGGAATGCGCCAATGCAATCATATCACTCTGAAATCTATTAACTTTTCGATCATTTCAGTTAACATCAGCTGTGGACAATCTAAGGATAAGCTGTGCATTGGGCATCCGGTCTAGCCCCAGTGGTCCCGCCCAACACAACATATGCCGTGAACAAATGAGGATTCTCCTGGAGTCAGCGATTCGGGCCGCCTTTGTTCCAGACTCGTTCCAAATGTTAACCGCCTGTTCCACAACCGTCCATTTTTGTCCAAAATCGTGCCGTCCGGTGCGGTTATGAGCCTCAATCGTCCGCCCTTGCGCAGCAGCGTCCAAAG
>JBCCEL010000463.1:0-3933 GCA_039030315.1 Pseudomonadota bacterium | reverse complement strand
CGCCAGGGTCTTTTCGGCGACCTCGAGCCTCAGGTTGCGGGGAACGACGGGTTCGAACGTGCCCCAGAGTCCCCATGTCGTTGGCCGGTCCCGGCGCCGCATCTCCAGCACATCCCGGAAGCCGCTTGAGGTGATGATGCCCGTACGGCTGCCCTTGCGCTCCAGCAGCGCGTTGGTCCCGACAGTCGTGCCGTGGACAACGGTCGCGATGTCCGCAAGATTTCCGGCGCCCTTTTCCAGGCCGGCAATGAAGCCTCGGGACTGGTCGCCGCGGGTCGAGGGCACCTTCGCGATTGCCACCGCGCCGGTCTCTTCATCCAGGACGAAGACGTCCGTGAATGTGCCGCCGACATCCACGCCCACAATTTTTGCGGCCACGCTCACGCTCCGCTTTCCGAGACGTAACCAAGCGCCAGATCCCGCTTGCGCGCCTCGGCGGTTCGCTGCTCCGCAGGGCCGTAGCCGCCGCCGCCGGGGGTTTCAAGCCTGACCTTCTGGCCGCGTTTCAACCTGATTCCGACCATCTTGGAAACCATGGGCGGATGCTCCTCGCCCTCATCGGTTTCGAATGAGAACCTGGTGCAGGCAGCGGGTCCGCCGCCGGCAACGCCGGGGGGTGGATACTTTCCCCTTTCACCGAAGAGGAATGCTTCGGCGTTCTCCTCCAGCAGTTCGATCTCGTAGGTGGCGCCCAGGCCCCCGCGGGACGCGCCGTCACCGCCGGAATCAGGACGCAGGGCCCATTGGGTGAATTTGACGGGATAGGCAGCCTCCAGGATTTCAAGCGGCGGAATGGTGGCCGTGGAGATCGGCGCGTTTCCATGGTTGAGGCCGTCGCCTTCAGGGTGCCCGCCATGGCCGCCGCCGAAAAACGAGAACATCACCCAGCGCTGACCGTTTGCGCGGTGACCGGCGATCGAGAGCGCGTTGATGGTTCCATAGGCACAGCCGTTTGCGCGCTCCGGCGCGATTTCGGCGACCGCCTGGAAGACGACATCGATGAGCCGCAGGATGGTTTCGGTGTAGCCGCCGACGGGTTTCGGCGCCTTGGCCGAAAGCAGTGACGCACCGTCGACGATGAACTCCACCGGCTCCAGGACGCCCGCATTGGCGGGAACATCGCCGAACACATGCTTGAGCGCGACATAGCAGGCCGCGATGGTGGTGGAGTAGGAGATGTTCACCGGACCACGGCAGGCCGGCGAGGACCTTGAGAAGTCCATCACCATTCGCTCCCCTTCGATTTTCAGATCGAGCGCGACTTTGAGAGGCGTGTCTTCGATGCCGTCATTGTCCAGGAAATCCTCGGCCGAGACCTCGCCGTCCGGCAGGCGGGATATGTGGGCACGCATCATGGCGGATGCCCGCTCGCGCAGGTTGTCCAGTGCGGCGCTGACGGTGTCCTCGCCATAATCGTCCAGCAGGGCGTTCATCCGGCGGATGCCGAGGTCGAGCGCGTTGATCTGGCCGTTGAGGTCGCCATAGACGGAGCCGGGCAGCCGCGAGTTTGCCGAGACGATATCGACAATGTCCTGTCTCATCGTGCCGGCCTCGAAAAGCTTCACCGGCGGGATCAGCATGCCTTCCTGGAAACTCTCCGTTGCGACAGGGTTGTAGTTGCCGGGCACGTTGCCGCCGACATCGTGCCAGTGCCCCACTGAAGCGAGGTAGCAGAACACCTTGCCGTCCCGGATCAGGGGCCGCACGAGGCGGAAATCCGAGAGGTGCGTGCCGCCGTCATAGGGATCGTTGAAGAAGTAGACGTCGCCGTCCTCAAGCCCGCCATCCTTTTCCGCCTTGTCGATCACGGCCTTTACGCCAAAGGCCATGACCCCGACGAAGATGGGCAGGCCGGACTTGCCCTGAACGAGCGTATCGCCCGTCTGCGCATCGTAAATGCCGTGGGAGGCATCGTGGGCCTCAGCGATGATCGGATTGAAGGCGGAGCGGAACAGCGTCGCGTCCATCTCATCGGCGATCTGCTCGAGCCGGCCCTTGAGTATTGCCAGGGTTACCGGGTCAATCATTCCGGATCCTCCCCGGCGCCGTACTTGCGCCCGAGATCCAACAGCTCATCCGTGCCGATCGTGGCGTTGACTTCCGTCAGGTCGGCCATCTCGTCCAGCATCTGGTTGGTGGAGCCGTGTTCGAGCAGGCTGGAGAAATAGTTGCGCGTGGCGCGGATCTGGGCGCGGACCAAACCGCCGGGGAAGATGACGAGGCTGTAGCCCATCTCCTCAAGTTCGTCCGCCGGCTTGAGCGGGGTCTTACCCCCTTCGACCATGTTGGCGAGCAGCGGCACCCGGCCCGCAAAGGCTTGCGTGACCTGCATCATCTCCTCCGGCGTTCGCGGGGCCTCAACGAAGAGCACATCCGCTCCGGCCGCCGCGTAGCTCTCCGCCCGCTCCATCGCGGGCTCAAAGCCTTCCACGGCGATCGCATCCGTGCGCGCGATGATCAGGGTATCGTCCGACGTTCTGGCATCGAGCGCGGCCTGGATCTTTCCAACCATTTCCGCGCCGGGAATGAGCGTCTTGCCCGTGAGATGTCCACACCGTTTCGGATAGGCCTGATCCTCAAGCTGGATCGCGGATGCACCGGCCCGCTCGTAGTAGCGCACCGTGCGCTGGACATTGAGCGCATTGCCGAAGCCATTGTCGCCGTCGACGATGACCGGAACGTCGATCCTGTCACAGATGAGTTCCAGGGTGCTGACGACTTCGGACATCGTGGCAAGGCCGATATCCGACCGTCCGAGGCGGGTGTAGGAAATGCTGGCACCTGAGAGATAGACCGCCTCGGCGCCTGCCTCCTGGGCAAGCAGCGCCGAGAGCGCATCGTAGCACCCCGGTGCGACCAGGATCTGAGGCTGCCTCAATCTTTCGCGCAAACTCATCGCGCCTGCTCCCGTTCAAATCGCCTGGCCAGGTGCGGGACGAGCCCGCCATCCCGGATCATCGCCAGAAGGAAGTCCGGGAGCGGCTCGCATTGGACTGTCGCTCGTTGATCCGGCAGGTCGAGAGCCCCTGTCTCGATGTCAATCTTCACCTGCTCGCCGGGCTTTACCATGTCGGCGGCGTCACTGGTGAAAGCCGGCAGCCCCAGGTTGATGGCGTTGCGGTAGAAAATCCCGGCGAAAGATCTGGCAATGACGGCCCGCACGCCCAGAACCTTCAATGCCTGGGCGGCCTGTTCCCGCGAGGAGCCGACGCCGAAGTTCTTGCCGGCAATCACCACATCGCCGTCAGACACATTGGCGGCAAAATCCGGGTCCACCGCCTCCAGGCAGTGGGCGGCAAGTTCCTCGATGGAACCGCGCATGTACTGGCCCGGCGCCAGGACGTCGGTGTCGATATTATCGCCGAACAGCCAGACCCGCCCGCTCATGAGGTCTCCATGATTTCGCGCGGGTCGATGATCCGGCCGGCCACCGCCGAGGCCGCGACGGTGTAGGGCGAGGCGAGATAGACCCGGGAAGTGAGATCGCCCATGCGGCCCTTGAAGTTTCGCGCGGTTGAGGAAATGCAGGTGGTGTCCGCCTCCAGGCGGCCGGCGCCATAGCCGGCGCAGATGCCGCAGGCATTGGGCAACAGTTCAGCACCGGCGTCCTCGAAGATGCCCATGATGCCTTCAACCTCCGCCTGCTCCTGATCCTTCCGTGAGGCGGGGGCAACGACCAGGCGGACATCCGATGAGACATCCCGTCCTCGTAGGACCGAGGCGGCCATCCTGAGATCGGTCAGTTTCGCACCAGTACAGGCGCCGATATAGGCCACATCCACCGGGGTCGGCTCGTACCCTCGCGCATCGGCCGCGTTGGCGGGGGAATGAGGTGCGGCGACCTGAGGTTCCAACTCGCCGGCGTCGAACACATGATGGGCCAGACGGCGCGCGTCCGCGTCAGTCTGCCAGTGCGTACAGTCGACGGGTTCG
>JBCCEL010000462.1:0-3944 GCA_039030315.1 Pseudomonadota bacterium | reverse complement strand
TTTACACAAACCGACGTGTCCGTAAACTCAGCCCTGCAGTTGCTCTTTCCTCAAACAAAAAGCAGAGGCGAATACGATGACCGAATCTCCAACGACCCTCTCCCGGCGTTCCCTGATAACCGCAGCGGCCGCGGCGGGGATCATCACCCCCCAGTTCGCGGCCACCGGCGTGATCGCAGCGTCCCATGCCAGTAGCGGCTTTGCCGCCAGGCTCGGCACCGTGCAGGTGACAAAGCGCGGGCCCGCCACGATCCACACCTACATGGCGTCCGAACGCTCGGCCCTGGTCACCTCCCATGTGATTGAAGCCGAAAACGGGCTCTACCTCGTGGACTGCCAGTTCACTAACTCGCACGCCGCCGAGTTCCGTGCCTATGCCAACGCCCTCGGCAAGCCGATCCGTCAGGTGCACATCTCCCATCCGCACCCCGACCACTTCTCCGGCTATGCGAAGAATTTCTCAGATGTGCCGGTCGTGACCACCGACAAGGTGCGGGCCGTGATGAAGAAGCGCTGGATCGATTCCGGCCGCATCAAGGATCTCGCCAAGCCGCTGGGCAAGGAGGCGCCGGAAGCCTTCGTTGAGCCCGCCGGCAGTGTCGGCGTCGGCGGCGCTGACTGGGGCGGCATCGCGGTGAATGTTCTGCAATATGAGAACGCCGAGTCCCTGGTTCACTCGGTTGTCCACATTCCTGAAGCCAAGACCCTGATCGTCCAGGATCTGGCGTTTGCCAATGCCCACTTCTTCCCCCTCGGCGACAATGCCAACTGGGTGAACGTGCTGGGCGAGTTGTCGAAGATCGAGGATGTGGATCTTGTGCTCAGCGGCCACGGGCTGCCCGCCCTTCCCGGCGTCTTCGATGACTGCGTCGACTACCTCACCTTCCTCCAGGCGGCGTTCAAGAAGTACAAGACTGCCGATGAGGCCATCGCCGCCATGACCGCCGAGTATCCCGGCTACGGCGCCCGCGGCATCCTGCGCTTCATCAAGCGGGCCTACAAGAAGGGGCACTAGGTCCACCTGCCCTCCCCTTTCCTCGTGGGAAGGGGAGGCCTCCCGGCTTGCCGATGGCGCTGAAACAATTGAAACACGAAAGCAGGTTTTAGAAAAACCGCTGAAATGTAGCGCGGGTAGGTTCATCATCAAGTGAAACAAAAACAAGATGAGCTACCCATGAAACGCCCCACCACCTCCCTCTTCACTGCCGCGGCATTTGCGGCTCTCTTTGCCTCCTCCGCAAATGCCGCGGACCTTGGCCTGAACGTGGAAACACTCCTCAAAGGCCTCACCGAAAACGCCCAGACAGCCGGCGCACCGCTCAAGGTCAAAAAGGTCGGCTGCCGGGAAAACAAGAAGCCCGGCGATGCCACCAAGAAGATCATGAGCTGCAGCCACCTCGTCGGCGCCGGCAAGGTCCTGATCACCAATGCCGATCCGTCGGGTCCGCTGCTCGACGTCAGCACACAGCGCTGGAAAGCCGGAGCGGATGGCCCTGCCGTCCAGATGATGTCCTGGCTTGCCGGCACCCTCACCGGAACACCTGCCGCCGGCCACACGGCCACGGCCAACAAGGCGGTCGAAACCGCCATCACCAACAGGACCTCCGCCACCACCATTGGCGACTACACCTTCACCCTGTTGGACTTCGGCAACAGCATCATGATCAACGTGTCCCGTAGCTGACGCCCGAAGCGCTCCCTACCCCTAAAAATAAAGACTTACCGGAAGGAAACGGCCCCATGAACCAGGCCATGCGACCCCTATTGACCACCATGATCCTGCTCGCCGGCACAGGCGCCGCGCAGGCGGACGATCCCAAGGCGATCTCGAAGGACTTCTGCTATGCAGTCGCCGCTCAGGCGCTGTGTGACAAGACCTTCACCATGAAGAAAGGCACCGAGGCCCGCCTCCAGAGCCTTGCCGGCCAGAAGCTGCGCGGCGAGGGTGAAGCCCTGCACAAGGTGTGCAACAGCGGCTACAACGAATTCTACACTCTTGAAGGCAGCGAAGGGCTCCAGAAGGCCTGCGCCCGCACGATGGAGCTCTACGGCCCCAACGGGACGCGGCGCGCCGGGCTGGTCCAACCGCGCGGCAAGCCGGCCATGAAACTGCCGGAAAAGCAGGTCGGCGCAACATTCCTCGCCGCATGCTACTCCGAAGCTGTTGCCAAGGACTGCCCCACGCTCAACATGGTCGCCGGGCACGAACAGCGCCTCCAGGCCAAGACCGGTGTGCCGGCCAGCGAGAAGCTGCGCTATTTCTCGACCGAATGCGGGCGCGGCGCCTTCCGGGCGGCCAACGCCAAGCACAAGGTAACGCTGAATGCGTTCTGCCGGGCGGGCCTTGCGAGTTACGGCCCTAACGGCACCGCCCAGCCCGGTTGGCTGACGGGAACCGTCGAAGCTGCCGAAGCGCCAAAGGCAGAGCCGGTGAAGCCTGCATTTGATGCCAAGAAGATCACCGAGAACGCGCAAGCTGCCGCCAACAAGGCGCTGGCGGAGACCGTGGACGGGATCTGTACGGCCATCAACACGGCCAAAGCCGCTGCCGGCATGTGCCCGGGAGTGACTGCGGTCGCAGGTCTTGAGAACCTGCTGCAGGTTCATCTCGGCAACCAGGTCGGCTCGATCTCCGAGCGCTGCGCGGCCGCGAAGACGCCGCAGGTGACAGCGTCCAGCAAGGCCGCCTTCTGCCGCTCGGCCATCGCCTCCTACGGCCCCAAGGGCACGGATCTGCCAAACATGCTCCAGGTGCAGACTGCGGCAGCCACCGATCACAACGAACAGATGGGCGCCGAAGTGACGGCCGCAGCCGCGCCGGCCACCGGTCAGGAACGGGTGATCCTTGATGCGGTTCCCGCCCGCCCGGCAAATTTCGACGCGGCCAAGGCTCTTGGCCGGACCCCCGGTACGCTGGCGGGCGCCGAATGCCAGCCCTACACTGCCGCATTCGCGGACGCCCAGGCTGCCATGAATTCCGCCACGACACTGAAGGACAAGGTGACCGCCTCCATCGAGCTTGCCATGGCCGGCATGGTCGGTCAGGCGCTTTGCCCGGCCGAGATCAGCTTCACGCCGTCGACCGGCGTTGCCGATGCGGTCAAGGCTACCGGCCTTGAAGCCTGCCATATCGTCGATGCGGCGGCCCGCACCGCCCGGGACAAGGCACGGCCGCATCGCCGCGACCGCCGCTACCGCGCCCTCAACGCCTACAACAGCGCGGTGGTCTGGGCCTATGAGACTTACCTGCCGACCTGCTCCAAGCTGATGAAGCGCCGGGTCGAAAGCAGCCTGAAGTTTGCCCGTGACACGGTCAAGCGCAATGGCCCCATCAACCGCTGCTCAGCCTGGACGGTCGCCTTGCGCGCCGAAATGAAGACGGCAGGCAATCTCGCCCGTGACCGCCGCGCCAAAGAAGCCATCGGCGTGCTCGACACCTCCGCGCTTGCCGCGCTCTACGGCGTCCAGGAGAACTGTGACGAGGCCCGCGGCAAGTATCCGACCGAGAGCTGGCTGGTCACCCGCAAGCGCTTCCAGCTCCGGCTGTAATGGCGTGGCGCCCGGCGCGCCCGTCCCCTGCCAACACCTCTCCCGCTCGCCCGTCCCCCCGGGCGGGCGCACTGCGTTCCGGCCAAAGGGCCGCAACATGTGAGCCAGGCGCCCCTGGATCCCGGACATTTTGCTCTCGCAAAATTCCAGGATGACGGGTCGCGGGGAATGGGGAACACGTTCGCAATCATCAGAATCCCCTCACCCAATCCTCTCCCCCATCCTCCACTGTCATCCCGGGCGAGCGCAACGCAGACCCGGCAACTGTGTTTTTCTAACTGCATGACGGCTTGTATCTGGCGCTCTCTCTTACCATGGCATTGAGGATTGTGAGCAGTTTTCGGGCGGTGGCGATTATGGCAGCTTTGGCCGAGCCGTTGCTTGCCTTTATGCGC
>JBCCEL010000461.1:0-3944 GCA_039030315.1 Pseudomonadota bacterium | reverse complement strand
CTGGGACAGCACACTGCCCGCTCGAACCCGGACGTCGCAGACATTGTGCACAACAGGTGGCCGGCAAACAGTGTGGTCTGATTGACCCAAGAAGGGCTGTCCGCCTAAGGGTTGCCCGCCCAAGAAGGGTTGTCCGCCCAAGGGTTGCCCGCCCAAGAAGGGCTGTCCGCCCAAAACCACTAAGCCATCCTGCCCGACCCATGGCGGATATGGCGCTAATGGTGGTCACGGCGCACGCGGCGGCTACGGTGCCCACGCCGGTTACGGCGCACAGGGCGGCTATGGTGCCCACGCCGGTTATGGCGCTCAGGGTGGCTATGGTGCTCACGCCGGCTACGGCGCACAGGGCGGCTATGGCGCACATGGCAGCCATGGCTCTCAGGGCTGCAACAAGGGCTCCGAGGGCGGCAAGGCCGACGATCTTCTGAAGCAGATCCTTCAGCTTCTGAAGATGCTGGAGCAGCTGCTCGGAAAGGGCGGCCTGCAGGCGGGCAAGAGCCTGTCCTTCGGCAAGTCGCCTCACGGCAAGTAAGCCGTCCAAGACCTTCGGCAAGCCAGGGCTGCAGTGATGTAGTCCTGGTTTGGCCGGAAGTTTGCAAGAGCACCGAAGCGGTGCCGTCTGGGGCGCCGCTTTGGACCGTCCATAGCATGAGCAAGGGAACGTGGGGCGATGCTGAGTGTGAATTCCGAAACCCCGGTACGGTGGACACCCAACTGGGCATTGATTCCCGAAGAAGAGCTGATCGCGATCCAGGCCGCTGGCCTTGAGGTCAAATTCTGGATGGAGGTTCTGGCGCGCACCGGTGACACGGTAATGACGGATTTCCTGCGCGGGGTCGACGAACTCTATGTCGACCAGTTCTATCCCGAATACACGGTCGAAGACCACGAAAGCAGCAGCCAGTACTATTTTCACGCCCATTCCGACCGGGAGGCGGAATACGGCCATTTCCACGCCTACATCATGCCGAGCGGACTGCCGGAAGGCATGCGCGCGCCCAAGCCGGCGCCGGCGGGTGAGCACGAAGACGCCTTCGCCACCCATTGCCACCTCGTCGCCATTTCCATGGCGGATGGCGGCCTGCCGGCCAGCCTCTTCACCATCAACCACTGGTCCAGCCAGGAAGCTTGTTACACACGCGAACAGGTCGCAGAATTGCTGAGCCTGTTTGACGTCAACCATGCAGCCCCGTCGTGGCCCTCAAACCGCTGGCTCACCAGCATGCTGCGTTTCTTCCGTCCGCAGATCCTGGAACTCCTGCGGATGCGCCATGCCGTTCTGACACAGCGTGCGGTTGAGAACCCCGGCGTTGAACCGGAAGCTGACGAAGAGGTTGAAGTCACCTCGCAGATTCCCATCGATGTCGATGCCCAGCTGATCGACGTGACGCGCGAGATCAACCGCCGGCAGGCCGGCAGCAAGGCCGGCCCGCTTCTGAATACCGAATGCGAGTTGCCGGCGCAGATGCAGGCCTGACGCGTGCGAGGGCGCGACGTGGTTAAGATCACTACCTAAACTTAGGTATTCGGCACGAGTTACAGCCCCGGCGCGATTCCTGCATCGTCACGGCGATGGCACAACGGGTGCTGCTGATCGCGAACTGAAGCGGGTACTGAAATGGCCTGGAACCCCAACATCAAAGGGACATGGCATCTCAATGGTGTCTGGCGGACCAATGCCGGAACGCCCGGCACCCAGAGCTGGAGTGCCACCAAGTTCTCCCAGTCAATTTCCGGCTTCAAGACCCAGTCATCCGGAGGAACCCAGCTTTCCGGATTCCAGCAAATCACCGAGACAGGCAAGGGAACAAAGGGCAAGAAGGGAACCAAGGGACAGCACAAGAAGGCCACCCATGGTCCCAAGGCGAAGGCCAAGGCAAAGGGGACCGCAGGCAAGAAGGCGACCAAGGGCGCCGCCGCTGCGGCCGCCCAGCAGCAGATCGCCGGATATCAGGCCACGCCCGACTTCCAGAAGAAGACCCCCAAGGCAACGGCCGGCAAGAAGGCCGCTGCGCCCAAGAAGGCAACCAAGGGTGCCAAGCCCGTGGTCGCACCGCAGCCGACGCCCAAGCCCACACCCTCCAGGGATGCAACTTCAGAGGTCGCCAAACCAAAGGCAAAGCCCAAGGCGGCTCCGAAGATGAAAGCCACCGGCGGCAACGGGCAGGCGGCGCCCGCTCCGGCCACTTATGCCGGATATGCGCAGCACGCCCCCAAGATGGGCAAGGAATGACGCACAGCGCAGCCCGACCGGATTACCAGCACGAGACCCAGGAGGGCGAGGCGACCCTCTACGACGGCATCGCATTCGATGACTATCCCGGCGGCGGTGTGCACCAGGCCAGCCCGCTCTGGACCGGAACGCGCGGCACTGGGACCGTCATGCCCTCGCAACTTCCGCAACCAGCGGCAAGCAGCGACGCCAGGACTGACGGGTCTCTCTACCTGCGTTCCCTTATCCGGCAATGCGAACGGATGACCGCCCAGAGCGTGACCGATGTTTCATGGCCGGGCGGTTCCGGCCGGGATTCCTTCCAGGCCCGCCTCGCAAACGGCAGCTCGGTTGTCGTTACGCGCCGCGAGACTGCTGAACGCGCCCTTCTGGAGGAGCGGGTTCTGACCCACCTTGGCGCCGCCGGCGCACCTGTTCCGGAGGTTATCGGTTTCAACGGCATCGTCCTGGTTCAGAGCGACGCCGGCGGAGAACGCCTGTCAAACTGCCTTCACGCCAGTCCCGGCACCGCTGCAAGAGATCTGCCGGCCGCCATCGAAAGCCTGCTCAGGATCCACCAGGCCGGCCGCGACAGCGGCCTTGCCGGCGTTGTTCCTCTCCTCGGCGCTGATGCCGACTGGGTGCGCGGCCTGATCGACCGGCCTGCAGTCCTGGGGGCTTACCTGGATGTGACTGCCCCGGTCCCGGACCTCGATGGCCTGTTCGATCTCCTGATGCTCACGGACCCGGCCTTTGTGAAATGGGACAGCCGGCCGGGGAACTGCGCCAGTCGGCCGGATCAGGATGCTGTCTGGTTCGACTGGGAACATTGCGGCGCCAGAAACGGTCTTGATGATCTGGTCTGGCTCTTGTGCGATGAGTTCATGGTCGATGCTCCGCGCCTGGAGGCAGAGCTCATCGTTGAGTTTGCGGGACACTTCAGCGACGAGCCGGCCGAAGTGGTGCGGCACTACCTCGCAGCGGCAGGCGTGCTCCATATGTGTGTGCGGCTCTCGCTGATCCTGTCTGAAGCAGAGAACGATGGCTGGGGCACCACTGCATCCTGCGTCCGCGATGACAGTGTCGGATCCTCGCCGCGTCTGGCGGCCCGCCTCTGCGCAAGAGCTGCCAGATGGTCGGACAGCGCCCCGCAGACCGCAGCCCTCGCCCCGTGGTTCGAACGGATCGGCGGCGAGATCACCCGCAGAGCCGCACCACCGGACTATGCCGTTGCGCGCCCGCAGGCCCCGGAGCCGGAGTTTTCCCTGTCAGGGCATTTCGTTGCGGAAGCTTCGGCCGGCTGGCGTGTTTCTGCAGCCTGATTTCCAGCCAGTAAGGTTAAGAAACCCGCAGAACCCCTAGGTTTTGGCAGACTACCAACGCCGTCTAGGTAGTCAGTATCGACGGGTATCGTATCCGCTACAAATGGGATTGTCGCCGGATCTGCAGCATTGTCCCATAATCGAAACAACCCGGGCCGTTCCGTCAATGTGATGAACGGGCCGTCCGATTAGCAAGTGCTCTGAGGGAGATAGAAATGACCTTTAACATCGGAAAGAGTGGCGGATACGGTGCCGGCAAAGGCTCCCAGTGCGTCAAGGCCAAGGGCCACGGCGGCTTCAACAAAGGCGGCAAGGGCGGCAAGGCCCAGGGTGGCTTCAAGGGCGGCTTCAACAAGGGCGGCCAGGTGCACGGCGGCTTCAAGGGCGGCCACAAAGGCGGCATCCAGCAG
>JBCCEL010000460.1:0-3978 GCA_039030315.1 Pseudomonadota bacterium | reverse complement strand
GATCGCCGACAAGCGCGTCGAGCACCCGCTCTTCGGCTTGCAGATGAGCCTTGGCCTCAACGGCCTTGCGTTTGTCCTGGCGTACCAGACCAATCCCGACTTCGACCAAGTCACGGATGATCTGCTCCACGTCGCGGCCGACATAGCCGACTTCGGTGAACTTCGTGGCTTCCACCTTTATGAAGGGCGCGTTGGCGAGTTTGGCAAGGCGGCGCGAAATCTCCGTCTTTCCGACGCCGGTCGGGCCGATCATCAGGATGTTCTTCGGCAGAACCTCTTCGCGCAGATCCTCGTCCAGCTGCTTGCGCCGCCAGCGGTTGCGCAGCGCGATGGCCACGGCACGCTTGGCGTCCTTCTGGCCGATGATGTAGCGGTCGAGTTCCGAGACGATTTCCCGGGGTGAAAAGTCGGTCATGTGTCCTCTGGTTTAGCTGTCGTGGCTCTGGTTCGGCGTTCGAACCCAACGTTTCAGAATAGCTCCCGTCGCACCCGCGAAGGCGGGTATCCGGAGCGGCAAAAGTCAAGCCTGCGGTCAATACCCTGGATTCCCGCCTTCGCGGGAATGACGCTGAAGAGCGTCGTTTCTATGAGGCGTCTATTCCGCATCCAGGGTTTCGACGATCAGGCTCTCATTGGTAAAGACGCAGATGTCTGCGGCAATGGCCATGGATTTCGACGCGATTTCCTCGGCCCCTAGGTCAGTGTCGACCAGCGCCTTGGCGGCTGCCAGGGCGAAGTTGCCGCCCGAACCGATGGCCGCAAGACCGTCCTGCGGCTCCAGCACATCCCCGGTTCCGGTCAGAACCAGCGTCACTTCCTTGTCGGCGACGATCATCATGGCTTCAAGCCGGCGCAGGAAGCGGTCCGTGCGCCAGTCCTTGGCGAGCTCCACGCAGGCCCGCGTCAGCTGCTGCGGATACTGCTCGAGCTTGGCCTCCAGCCGTTCCAGGAGAGTGAACGCGTCAGCCGTTGCGCCCGCAAAGCCGGCGATCACGTTGCCCTGGCCGAGCGGGCGGACCTTTCTGGCGTTGGCCTTGATCACCGTATTGCCGAGGCTGACCTGGCCATCGCCGGCGACCACGACCTTGCCGCCCTTGCGCACGGAGACGATTGTGGTGCCGTGCCAGTTGCTTGCATCGAAGGGATTGTCGGATGTCACGGGAATTCCTTGGGGCCATCAGGCCCGTCTGCGATTTGCTCACAGTCATTTAATCATGTTGAGCGACAATGCAATGCGTGACGTGAGGGCGCTTTGTGGACTGGCTCTCCCGTTCCGGCCCTGTTAGAAGGCGCCGAACCAGCCTGGAACTGTCGATATGCGTACCGCCAAACTCTCCCGCGAAACCAAGGAAACCAGGATCTCGGTCGAGGTGAACCTCGACGGCAACGGCGTCTACGACGTTCAGACCGGCATCGGATTCCTCGATCACATGCTGGAGCAGTTGAGCCGGCATTCGCTTATGGACCTGACGGTGCGGGCCGATGGCGACCTTCATATCGACATGCACCACACGACCGAGGATTCCGGCATTGCCATTGGCCAGTGCGTGGCGAAGGCTCTGGGCGACAAGAAGGGCATCCGCCGCTATGGCAGCCAGCTTCTGCCCATGGACGAGACGCTGACCCGTGTCGCGCTCGACTTCTCGGGCCGTCCCTATCTGGTCTGGGACGTGGACTTTTCCCGGCCCAAGATCGGCGAGATGGACACCGAACTCTTCCGTGAGTGGTTCCAGGCCTTCGCCCAGAACGCCGGCCTGACGCTGCATGTGGAATGCCTGCACGGCGAGAACAATCACCATATCGCCGAAACCTGTTTCAAGGCCCTGGCCCGCGCCATGCGCGAGGCGGTCGAAATTGACCCACGGGCCGCCGAAGCTGTTCCCTCCACGAAAGGTGTGCTGTAAACAGGGCGCACATCGCGCCGTTCAAACCTGTCTGCAGGAAAGCCTTGAAGGTCCATGAAGACCTACACCGTGCATCACCGCTCCGACACGCCTGCCGGTATCCTGGAGGACCCGGACGGGGCTGTATTCGTGAAGGAGGGCTTTGCCTGGGCGGCTTTCTTCGTGCCTTTCTTCTGGGCGCTGTGGAACCGCATGTGGATCGTTGCCGCGCTGATCTTTGCGGCAGCAGTACTTATCAGCGGCCTGGCCCAGTGGTTCAGGCTCGATGGCGGGATCAGCTTTGCCGTCTCGATGCTGGTCAATCTGCTGATCGCTCTTGAAGGCAATGAGCTCCTCCGCTGGTCGCTTGAGCGCAGGGGCCTGGGGCTGGCCGGCATCGTGACGGGCCATTCACGCAACGACTGCGAGTTCATTTATTTCGACCGTCTGATCCGGGAGGCGGAAACCCCGCCGGAACGCCCCTCCGGCACGGTGCCCGCGTTCCGTCTGCAGCCGAGCCATGCCGACGAAGGGCTCTTTCCCATGCACGGGGGGGCCACGTGAGGGTTGCCATTATCGACTATGGCTCCGGCAACCTCCATTCCGCGTCAAAGGCCTTCGAAAGGGCTGCGCGTGAGAGCGGAGTAGAGGCGGAGATTCTCGTCACACCTGATCCAGACGTGGTGCGGGCCGCCGAGCGCATCGTGCTGCCCGGTGTCGGCGCCTTCGCCGACTGCCGCGATGGTCTGAAGGCCGTCCCCGGCATGTGGGAGACCCTGGAGTCGGAAGTGCGTGGGGGCCGCAAACCGTTTCTCGGCATCTGTGTCGGCATGCAGCTCATGGCCGAGCGTGGCCTCGAATTTGGCGAAACCGAAGGTTTCGGCTGGATCGCCGGGGATGTCGAGAAAATCGAGCCGGCCGACCCGGACTGCAAGGTCCCGCACATGGGCTGGAACACGATCGAGCCGGTGCGCCCGCACCCGGTCCTGGACGGCATCAGCACCGGGCCCGACGGCCTGCACGCCTATTTCGTGCATTCCTTCCACCTGAGCGCGCGCGCGCCGGAGGACGTTGTCGCCGTGGCCGACTATGGCGGCCAGGTGACCGCGATGGTGGCGAAGGACAACATGGTGGCGACCCAGTTTCACCCGGAGAAGAGCCAGACCCTGGGGCTGGCGCTGATCGCCAATTTCCTGAAATGGAGGCCGTGAGCGCATGATCCTGTTCCCGGCCATTGACTTGAAAGACGGCCAGTGCGTGCGCCTCGAGCTGGGCGACATGGACAAGGCAACGGTCTTCAACGACGATGCCGGCGCCCAGGCGGCGGCATTCGAGGCGCAGGGCTTCGAATGGCTGCACATTGTCGATCTGAACGGCGCATTCGAGGGCAAACCGGTCAACGCCGGCGCGGTGGAAGACATTCTCGGCGCCATCTCGATCCCGGCCCAGCTGGGCGGCGGCATCCGTGATCTTGCAACGATCGAATCCTGGCTGGTCAAGGGCCTCGCGCGGGTGATCCTTGGCACCGTGGCCGTGCGCGATCCGGATCTGGTGCGCGAAGCCTGCAGGGCATTTCCGGGCCGTGTCGCCGTGGGCATAGACGCCAAGGGCGGCAAGGTGGCCGTGGAAGGTTGGGCCGAAACCTCCGAGCTGACGGCGGTGGACCTCGCCGGGCAGTTCGAGGATGCTGGCGTCTCCGCCATCATCTTCACCGATATCGACCGCGACGGCGTTCTGAAGGGGCTCAATATCAAGTCCACCCTGGAACTGGCCCATGCGGTGTCCATCCCGGTCATCGCGTCGGGCGGGCTTGCCTCCATTGCGGATATCCACCGCATGCTGGAGCCGGACTGCCGGGTCCTGGAAGGCGCGATCTCCGGCCGGGCCCTTTATGACGGCCGTCTCGATCCGGCCGAAGCCATCGCGGCGATCCGTGAGAGCCGGGAGAGCGCCTGATGCTGAAGGCCCGCATCATTCCCTGTCTGGACGTGAAGGACGGCCGCGTGGTCAAGGGCGTCAATTTCGTCGATCTGCGCGATGCCGGCGATCCGGTGGATGCGGCCAAGGCCTATGATGCGGCCGGCGCGGACGAGCT
>JBCCEL010000459.1:0-4026 GCA_039030315.1 Pseudomonadota bacterium | reverse complement strand
CATCCTGTTGCGCGACGGGACGGCCGATCGGGCCTATATGGAGAAGTATACCGACGACCCTGCCGGGCTCGAATCGCATCTTGCCGACAAGACACCGGAGTGGGCGGCCACGATCACCGGCCTCGCCATTGCAGAAATCGAGAGTCTCGCGCGGATGATCGGCGAGACGGACCGGACCTTCTTCCGCATCGGCTATGGCTTCGCCCGCCAGCGCAACGGATCGGCCAACATGCATGCGGTCACCAGCATTTCCGCGGTCCGCGGAAGCTGGCAGTATGAGGGGGGCGGCGCGTTCCATACCAATGGCGCGATCTATCACTGGAACAAGACGCTGATTGAAGGCCTGGATGTCCGCGATCCTGATGTGCGCTGGATGGACCAGAGTCAGATCGGGCGCGTTCTCACCGGCGATGCGGAGGCACTGAAGGGGGGAGGGCCGGTCAAGGCCCTGTTCACGCAGAACACCAATCCGATCTCGGTCGCGCCGGAACAGGAACTGGTCAAACGGGGCTTTGCACGGGACGACCTCTTCACGGTCGTGCACGAGCAATTCATGACAGAAACCGCCGCCTGGGCCGATATCGTGATCCCGGCCACCATGTTCCTCGAGCATGACGACCTCTATCAGGGCGGCGGGCACCAGCACATCATGTTCGGACCGAAGCTGATCGAGGCGCCGGGTGAGTGTCTCTCCAACCATCAGGTGATCGTGGGGCTGGCCAAGCGGCTGGGCGCAGAACATCCGGGATTTGAGATGACCCCGCGCGAACTCATCGACGACACGCTGCAGGTGAGCGGCTGGGGCACGCTGGAAAACCTGGAGAGCGTGAACTGGATCGATGCGCAGCCGGATTTTGAGCACAGTCACTATCTCGGCGGCTTCGGGCATGAAGACGGGAAGTTCCGCTTCAGCCCGGACTGGAAGAACGCCTTTTTCCGGCCGGAGGTGCGCAACTATGGTGATTGTGACGCCATGCCGAAATGGCCGGGCCACTGGGATGTGATCGAGAATGCCGATGAGGATCATCCCTTCCGGATGGCAACAAGCCCGGCGCGGAACTTCCTGAACTCCTCCTTCAACGAGACCGCAACGTCGATCGAGAAAGAAGGCCGGCCGGAACTCTTCATCCACCCGGAGGACCTTGAGGCGCTTGGCCTTGAGGACGGGCAGAAGATCGTGATCGGCAACAAGCGTGGAAAGGTTCGGCTCCATGCCAGGCGCTATGAGGGCGTCCAGCCGGGCGTGGTGATTGCGGAGTCCATCTGGCCCAATCACACCTTCGAGGATGGCCGCGGTATCAACACGCTCGTTTCTGCCGATGTGCCTGCGCCTGTGGGCGGCGGGTGTTTCCATGACATCCGCATCTGGATCCGAGCCGCCTGACGGCTTGTCATCGCCTTGTCCTTCGCTCTAACCTCCCGGCCAAAACACGCAGGGAGAGAGAAACGTGGCGAAACTGCTTTATGACGTGAAGGACGGTATCGGCTGGATCAGGTTCAACCGGCCCGAGTTGCTGAACGCCTTCAACCCGGAAGAAACGCGGGCGCTGGTCGCGACCCTGCAGAAGGCCTCTGATGACGATGAGGTCAAGGCCATTATCATTTCCAGCGTGGGCGATGCCTTCTGCGCCGGTGATGATCTCAAGGTCGCGCTTGAGGAGTATCCGCAGATCCGGAGCGGTGAGATCCATCCGATCCTGGATATTGTCGAGGACATCACCGAGAACCTGCAGGAAATCCCCCGGATCATTCGCAAGGCCCGCAAGGTGGTGATCGCCGCCGTGCGCGGCTATGCCGTCGGGGGCGGCTTTGAGATTGCACTGGACTCCGACATGATCGTTGCCGCGGAAAACGCGGTTTTCGGTTTTCCCGAAGCCAATGCCGGCATGACCATCACCGGTGGGGCGGCCAAGCTTCTCCCCATGATCGTGGGGCTCAACAAGGCGCGCGAGCTGGTGCTCACCGGCGAGTTCATTGATGCAGCCGAAGGCTATCGCATCGGCCTGGTCAACAAGCTGGTGCCGCTGGGCGAAGAGGAGAAGGAGGCCGAGCGGCTTGCCCGGGTGATCATGTCGCGCGCGCCGTTCGCCGTCGCCAATCACAAGCGCATGCTGCAGAACGCCGCCGAGGCCGGCTTTGAGGCGACGCTGGAGATGGAGAAGCAGACCATCACCAATCTCATCTATACCGAGGATTACGGCGAAGCGATCACGGCCTTCGGAGAAAAGCGCAAACCGGTTTTCAAGGGGCGGTAGTGATCGTGCGGTGCCGATCGTGCTCTCATCGTCATGCCCGCGAAGGCGGGCATCCAGAGCTGGACAAGGGATCCCGCCGGGTTGCCCCGGATACCCGCCTTCGCGGGAATGACGTGGCGGCATGATCCCATTTGACGATCCCCGGGAGGAGCAGGACTTTGCCACGGTCTTGCGCAAACGGCGTGAGCGCTCGCCGAAGAAGCCGTGGATTGTCACGGAGACCGATTCCTACAGCTACGGCGATATCGACATCCGCTCCGGCCGCATGGCGACGGGCTTCGTGAATGCCGGGGTCAAGGCAGGCGACACCGTGCTCATCATGCTGCCGGACATCATCGAGTATATCTGGAGCTGGTGTGCGCTGGCCAAGATCGGCGCGATCGAGGTGCCGCTCAACGTGCATTATCGCGGCTCGATCCTGGCCTATGTGATCAACGACTCCCTGGCGAAGGTCATGATCGTCGATGCGGAGTATCTGGAGCGCATCGAGGCGGTTGCCGATCAACTGCACACGTTGGAGAGGCTCTACGTGCACGGTGCCGGGAGCGACCCTGTCAGCGCGCATTTCGAGGTCGTCAGCTATCACGATCTCTTCTCCTCCCTTGAGGAATACGGCGGGTCGGGCCCGCGCTATCTCGACCTGATGGCGGTCATGTACACCTCCGGCACCACCGGTCCGTCCAAGGGGGCGACGGTCACCCATGCCCATGCCTACGAGTATGCCTATGGCGTCGTGGAGATGCTGGAGTTGAAGGAGAGCGATGTCTATTACGCCGCGCTCCCGCTGTTTCATCTCGCCGGGCAGTTCGCGCTGGTCTACTGCGCCGCGATTGCCGGGGCGACGGCCGTTCTGCCGGGCACCTTCAGCGCCCAGAAGTTCTGGCACGATGTGCGCGAGAACAAGGCGACGGCGACCTTCCTCTTGGGCGCCATGGCGAATTTTCTCTACCGGCAGGAGCCGGCGCCGGAGGATGCGGACAACCCGCTGGAGCGGGTGCTCATGGTGCCGCTGATCCCGGAGACGGAGGACTTCAAGACGCGTTTTGACTGTCTGGTCTCGACCACGTGGGGCGGGACGGAGATGAACTGTCCCATGCGCTCCGGCTTCGATCTGGTGGACAGCAAATCCTGCGGCCGGCTGGCGGAGGACCGCTACGAGGTGCGCATCGTCGATGAGGACGACCGCGAGCTGCCGACGGGCGTGCCTGGGGAGGCGCTGGTGCGCACGAAGGAGCCGTGGATCATGTCCAACGGCTACTGGAACCATCCGGACTGGACGGTGCATGCCTGGCGCAACCAGTGGTTCCACACCGGCGACATGCTGATGATCGATGAGGCCGGCAACTACTATTTCGTCGACCGCTCCAAGGATGCCATCCGCCGGCGCGGCGAGAACATCTCGTCCATGGAAGTGGAAAACGAGATCAACGCCCACCGGGACGTCCTGGAATGTGCCGTGATCCCGGTCGAGTCAGCGCACACGGAGCAGGAGGTGATGGCGGTGGTGGTGCCGAAGGAGGGCCGGAAGATCGACCCGGAAGCCCTCATCCGTTTCCTCGAACCCCGAATGGCCTACTTCATGGTGCCGCGTTATCTGGAATTTGTGCCTGAGTTGCCGAAAACGCCGACGGGAAAGATCCAGAAGTTTCCCCTTCGCGAACAGGGGGTTACGGCCGCGACATGGGATCGTGAATCATCGGGTGTGAAGCTGAAGCGCTAGCGGTGCAACTCAGGCAAGACCGGTCTGTCAGCAACAACGCTCGACGTCATT
>JBCCEL010000458.1:0-4034 GCA_039030315.1 Pseudomonadota bacterium | reverse complement strand
TTCCTGCGAGCACTCACTGCTTCCTCTCGTTACTCCGCCGCCGAATCCGGCTCAACATTGTCCGGCCAACCGCGGCCAATTCGTCCCCTTCTCCCCGATGGGGAGAAGGCCGGGATGAGGGGGTTCCTGAGTGATCCGGCAGGACTCAGGAACCCCCTCACCCCGGCCTTCTCCCCATCGGGGAGAAGGGGACGAATTGGCCGCGGTTGGCCGGACAATGTTGAGCCGGATTCGGCGGCGGAGTAACGAGAGGAAGCAGTGAGTGCTCGCAGGAAAACGCATACTCCTCATCATCGGCGGCGGGATCGCGGCCTACAAGTGCCTTGATCTGATCCGGCGCCTGCGTGAGCGTGAGGCCACGGTCCGCGTGATCATGACCGAAGCTGCCAAGCAGTTCGTCACACCGCTCTCGCTCGCGAGCCTGTCCGGCGACAAGGTCTATGACGACATGTTCGACCTGACGGACGAGACCGAGATCGGGCACATCCAATTGTCCCGCGATGCCGATGTCCTGGTTGTCGCTCCGGCCACCGCCGATATCATGGCCAAAATGGCGAACGGCCTCAGCAGCGATCTGGCCACCACCTGCCTGCTTGCAACCGACAAGCCCGTGCTCATGGCGCCGGCGATGAATGTGCGCATGTGGGAGCACCCGGCCAGCCAGCGCAATGTCAGGACGCTGATCGGCGACGGAGTGCGCTGCGTGGGCCCAAATGAAGGTGACATGGCTTGCGGGGAGTACGGTCCGGGGCGCATGGCCGAGCCTGCAGAGATCATCGAGGCCCTCAACACCCATTTCGGCGGCACCCTGCCACCCCTCCACGAGCTCCCGTTGCAGGGCAAGACGGTGCTGATCACCGCAGGGCCGACCCACGAGCCTATCGATCCGGTGCGCTATATCGCCAACCGGTCCTCCGGCAAGCAAGGCTATGCGATCGCCGAAGCCGCATTGGAACTGGGCGCCAGAACGCTCGTGGTCTCCGGTCCGGTGCGGCTGCTGCCGCCGCCCGGCGCCGAGGTGATCCCGGTTGAGTCCGCCCGGGAGATGCTTGGTGCCGTCGAGGACGAGATGCCGGTCGATGCCGCCATCTTCGCGGCCGCCGTAGCGGACTGGGGCGTCGCGGAACCGGGTGAGCAGAAGATGAAAAAGGACGGCTCCGGCGCTGTACCGCCGCTGGAGCTGTCGGAGAATCCCGATATCCTGGCGACCGTGGCAAAGATGAAGAAGAACCGTCCGGCTCTCGTGGTCGGGTTCGCGGCGGAAACCGAGAATGTCATCGACAACGCCAGGGCAAAGCTTGAGAAGAAGGGCTGCGACTGGATCGTCGCCAATGACGTTTCGCCGGATGAAGGCGTCTTCGGCGGCAGCGAGAACACGGTTCACCTGATCACCGGTGACGGGGTCGAGAACTGGCCGCGCATGGAAAAGGCGGAAGTTGCGCGCCGGCTGATGGAACGGGTCGCGGACCGTATTCTGGACGCTGACGCTTCGGTCTGGACCTGAATGACGCGCTTCGTCGATATCCCGGTCAAGCGCCTGCCCCGCGGTGAGGGTCTGGAGCTACCGGTTTACGAGACCGCCGGATCTGCCGGCATGGACCTCAGGGCCGCGGTCGAGGCGCCCATGAGCCTCGCTCCGGGCGAACGCGGGCTGGTCCCGACAGGCCTCTCCATGGCCATTCCGCAAGGCTACGAAGCCCAGATCCGCCCCCGGTCCGGCCTGGCATTGAAGTCCGGCATCACCTGCCTCAACACGCCCGGAACGATCGATGCCGACTATCGCGGCGAAGTCAGCGTGCTTCTGATCAACCACGGGAGCGAAACCTTCGAGATCAGGCGCGGCGACCGCATCGCCCAGATGGTGATTGCGCCGGTCACGCAAGGCCGGCTGGCGGAGGTGGGCGAGCTCGATGAAACCAGCCGCGGCGCCGGCGGCTACGGCTCCACGGGAACTTCCTGACCCATGGCACTGAGCGATGAGGAACTGGAGCGCTATGCCCGGCACATCATCCTCCACGAGGTGGGCGGGGCCGGCCAGCAGAAACTGAAGGCGGCGCGGGCGCTGGTGATCGGGGCAGGGGGCCTCGGCTCGCCCGTGATCCTCTATCTCGCCGCTGCGGGTGTCGGCACCATCGGTATCGTCGATGACGACGAGGTCTCGCTCTCAAATCTCCAGCGCCAGGTGGCACACGCCACAAGCCGGGTCGGTTTGCCGAAGACCGGGAGCGCCAGGGCGACGGTGTCGGAGATCAACCCCAACGTCACCGTCATGGAGCACACGAGCCGGATTACCGGCGAGAATGCGGCAGAGATCATCTCCGGCTATGACATCGTGGCCGACGGCTGCGACAACTTCGAGACCCGTTTCCTCGTCTCCGATGCCTGCTTTCACGCGAAGATCCCTCTGGTTTCTGCTGCCATCGGCCAGTTCGATGGTCAGATCAGCACGTTCAAGCCCTATGAGACCGGAGCGGACGGCGATCCGCTGCCCACCTATCGCTGCCTGCATGCCGACGCACCGCCGCCGGGCTCTGTCCCGACTTGCGCGGAGGCGGGTGTCCTTGGCGTGACGGCCGGAGTGGTGGGTACGCTGCAGGCGACCGAGGTCATCAAGGAGATCCTCGGCATCGGCGAAAGCCTTGCCGGCCGCCTGCTCATGTATGACGGCCTCGCCACCTCGTTCTACGAACTCAAGCTGCCCTGGCGGCCCGACAACCCGCTGAACGGGAAGCCTTAGGAGCGAACTTCCAAAGTGCCGTCCCGGGGCCTGATCCGGGGAACCGGGACCGCATCCTGTAGGCGCCGCGTCCGTTAGCCGGCCCTTTCTCCGGCACCAAAGCTCTACCGTCCCAAATCGTTGTCGTCCTCGGGCTTGACCCGAGGACCCAGGGCCGCGGAGTTCGGTGCCTGCCGCCCTGGACCCTCGGCTCGGGGGCCGGGGGCGGCAACGGAAATATCTCACTCCGGCAGCCGGGCACTCACTCCACGCCTGGCGGCACCAGTACGAAGTTGCCGACGTGCTGCTTCTCCAGGAACTCGGCCTGGGCGGTGGCGATCTCGCTCAAGGGGAAGGTCCTGGCAAGAAGCGGGCGGATTTCTCCACGTTCGATATAGCCAATCAGATCGGGGAACACCGGCTCGTCCCAGGCGGTGCTCCCGATAAGCGTTATGTCCTTCAGATACATGTCCCGCATGTCGAGCTCGACGATGGGCCCGGCGATGGCGCCGGAGGAGACATAACGCCCGCCGCGCTTCAGCACCTTCAGCATGGCCGGGAAACCGGGACCGGCCACGTTGTCCACGACGACATCCACCGTCTCGGTGCCAAGCGTGGCGACGGGGTCGGCCGAGCGGTCGATCACCGCATCCGCGCCAAGACCCTGCACCGCTGACAGTTTTGCGCGACTGGCCACGGCGGTCACGCGGGCCCCGCGCCGTTTGGCGAGCTGCACCGTCGCGGACCCCACCCCGCCCGATGCGCCGGTCACCAGAACGTGGTCGCCGGCGCTGACACGGGCGCGGTGCAGCATGTTTTCCGAGGTGCCGTAGGCGCAAGGGATAGTGGCCAGCTCCGCGTCGGACCAGTCGCACTCCACAGGAAAGACCTCGCCAGCGGGGACCTTGACGTATTGCGCAAAGGCCCCATCGAAATCCGAGGCCATCCAGACATTGTCCATGGTGCCGTAGCCGTTCGGCCGCATGCAGGCGCGGACAAGGACGCGGGCCCCGATGGGTGCTCCTTCGACCCCATCGCCGGCCGCCGTCACCCGCCCGCAGCAGTCTGTTCCCTGGATGAACGGAAAAGGCGTTGCCTCGTTCCAGCCGCCGTCCGACTTGTGCTCCGCTTCGGTTTCCTGGGCATCGGACGTGTCGTCCGTGCTGCCGGTCACGGTGGAAGAGTACCAGCCGAGCCTCGTGTTGATCTCGGTATTGTTGATCCCTGCCGCCAGCACCTGAAGCAGGACCTCGCCTGGACCGGGCGCCGGCACGGGCACTGCCCGGTAGTCCAGCTTGTCGAACCCGCCGTTTCCGGT
>JBCCEL010000457.1:0-4045 GCA_039030315.1 Pseudomonadota bacterium | reverse complement strand
GCGGACCCGGATAATGGGATTAATCCGCACTTTCGGCCGAGAGTGACGGCCGGATTTGAGACCCACGCAACCTCCCTCGTGGTTTATTGCGCTCACGGCAGCATGCGCTATTGCGCATGCGCCTACGCGGGTGCGCCGCAGTGGCGGCGGCGCGCGGTCGCGCTTGCCTCAGGCCTTTGGCCTTCGGTGTCGTTTTTCACTGCAGATTGAGTGCTCGCTTGGCTCCGCGCACGCTGATCTTATGCGCCGATCATTCGTATTACGTTTGCGCCGTGAATCTGTGTGCCGCGGCGGGTCTCCGCACAACCGTAGCCGGGGACTAACCTGCGGTCCTGACTCGGCCAGTTACGAACACTACGATCAAATTGTTGCCCTGAGCGGCTTAGGACGCCATCTCGTAACCGCCATTATAGGCGTCGCTCTTTCTGCGGACCTGGGAATGCTCGACGATCCGTTCGCGGGCGATGCCCCGAAACTCTTCAATCGATGAATAGCCCTTGCGATCCAGGTAGTCGCCGAGATCGTCTTTCAGCTCCTGGATGAGCTGCACCCCAACACCGCCACTGCCCTTTTCTTCCATCGCGGCCGTGCACACCTGCAGGTTACCGGCCCCATGCACGATGAAATTGAACGCTTCGCGAAAGCCCCGTATTCCGCCAATGCCGGAGATCGCTCCATCGGGAAAAGCCCGCGAAATATCCGACACTCGCTGCAGCGCCTGATGCAGGATGGCCAGGCCCCCCAGTCCGCCAGACGTCACCAACCCGTCCACTTCGACCTCAAATTTCAGGGTCTCCGGATCCATCAGGGGCAGCGATGGAAACGTGTTGCAAAGCGAAATGGACGATGCGCCTGCTTCGTAGGCGGCTGCGGCTGCGTCGACCAGGGTGGATGTGGCCGGTGTCAGCTTGACCCAGATCGGCACGCTGACCGCGCCGGTCACCGCTGCCAATATCGATCTGATGACGTCTTCATCGTTGGCGATATTGGCCCCCATGTCCTTACGGTCCATGTGAGGACATGACAGGTTCAGCTCGATCGCATCGCACCCGACATTGACGAGGGACCTTGCCAGCTTGCGCCAGTTTTCCATCTCTTCGTCATTGCCGGCGCCGGCCATGATCGAACCGATCACCATCCGGGTTGGATAAGTGGTCTTGATCTCTTCGAGATCAGGCAGCCACAGTTCAAGCGGCTGGTCCGAGATCAGTTCCCAGTTCCAGGAGGAGTGAGAGACAGTGTCCGGCCGCTTCATCCGGGAGACATAGGGCTTTGTCGCGCTTGTGCGCTGATAGATTGTCTTGGGCCCGGCGACATTCTCAACCGGATGCAAGCCAATCGTCTTCGTGACGACACCCCCCCAGCCAGCCTCGAAGGCCTTCAGAATCTTACGCTTGCTTTCGGTTGGCGGCGCCGATGCCAAGACGAAGGGGTTCTCAAACTCAAGGCCCGTGAAAGACGTCGAAAGTCTGTTTGCCACAACATACCCCACGAATAATTCAGGCCAAAATTGTCAGCTCAATGTGCGGAAAAGTCAATATCGTCTCAGCGGCCCTCGTATTCGCGTGCAACAGCGCAACCTTCGATGCCTTTCCGGACGAACGCGCAAACGTGGCTGCGCGGCCAGCCGCAAGGGCTTGCTTACCGCCATCGTCCCAACCTGAATTCCCCCCGCTTCGCCCTGTCCTGTTGCGCCGCGCGCATTCTTCTGACACCTCCGGCACATGGATCCCTTTACCCAAGGCGCGCTCGGGGCGGCATTGCCGCAGGCCTGTTGCAGGCAGGCCGCGAAAGTCCGGATTGCAGGCGCCATGGGATTTCTGGCCGGCATGGCCGCGGATCTCGACGTGCTCATCCGCTCGTCCGCCGATCCACTGCTGTTCCTGGAGTACCACCGCCAGTTCACTCATTCCCTGGTCTTCGTACCCGTCGGAGGTTTTCTCGCCGCGCTGGCCCTTCACTTTGTTGCGGGACGGCGCTGGCAGCTTCCGTTCCGCACCAGCGCTCTCGTTTGCACGCTAGGCTATGCGACCCACGCCGTGCTGGACGCCATGACATCCTACGGCACGCGGCTGCTCTGGCCGTTCAGCGACGAACGCTTCGCCTGGAAAATCATCTCCATCATCGATCCGCTGTTCACCCTGCCCCTGGCCGCACTCGTGGCGCTTTCCGCACTTCGGCGAAAGCCCTTCCTTGCCCGCCTGGCGCTTCTCTGGGCGGGGCTCTATCTCGCGCTCGGCGCCCTGCAGCATCAGGCTGCGCTTAACATGGGACGCGAGCTTGCGGCATCCCGCGGCCACATGCCGGTCCGGATGGAGGTCAAGCCGAGCTTCGGCAACACACTGGTCTGGAAGGTGCTCTACCAGGCGGACGGCCGCTACCACGTGGATGCGGTGCGCGCAGGGCTCCGGCCCAGGGTCTATCCCGGGACGTCCGTGCCCAGGTTCGACGCTGCCCGCGACCTTCCCTGGCTGAAACCGGGAACACAACAGGCCCGCGACCTTGACCGGTTCCGGCAGTTCAGCGACGGCTTTCTCGCCCTCGACCAGAACCATCCCAACCGCGTCATCGATGTGCGCTACTCGCTCTTCCCGAACGAGATCGATGCGCTCTGGTCGATCGAGCTGTCGGAGACTGTCGGGCCAGCGGACCACGTCCGCTTCCTCACCCATCGCCGGAATGCCCGCCGGCGGCTGGGCGATCTGTGGAACATGATCGCCGGGACCGAGTAGCGAGCCCCTCCCGCCGCCGGTGCCCCCCAAATTCTACTGTTGGTACTTCATCTCCGTATTGATGCGGATCGTGATCTTGTCGCTGGGTCCCGCCGGATAGGACCCGACGCCGAACTCGAGATGATTGATCGTGGTTTCTGCGGCAAACGCCACCCAGCTGCCCTTGTAGTGGCTGATGTACTGGCCCACCGGATGGTAGCCCCTGTGGGTGAGCGTGACTTTCAGCGTTACCGGTTTGGTCACGCCGTGGATTGTCAGATCGCCGGTGACCTCGGCTGTCTTGTCACCGGTCCGCTGCACCACAGTGCTCTCAAACGTGATCTCTGGGAACTTGGCCACATCGAGAAAGCTGCTGCTCTTCAGATGTTTGTCGAGGGCAGCCACACCGGTGGACACGCTGTTCGCGTCAATCCTGACAGAAATCGTCGAGGCCTCGATCTTTTCCGGATCAAGGCTCAGCGTCCCATCCGCACTGGTGAACTCGCCATGCTGCATGGAGACCCCGGCATGGCTCCAGCCGAAGAAGACTTCCGTGTGACCCTTGTCGAACTTGTAGATCTCGGCGGCAAGTGCCCCGGGCAACGGCCCGGTCAGCAGGCACCAGGACAGGGCAAGGGTGGGCAGGATCCGCTTTGCGCTGACATCGAACATCCTCATCACTCCTCCAGTCTGCAGGCGGCACATCCGGCGGAAGGTGGCACGGTTCAGCCGGACCAACTTGTCCACAATTGCTATTTGAGGAGAGACGGCAGATGACCCAATCCGCGGAGAGGACCAAAACGTAAAACGGGGCGGTTTCGTTCCGTCCAATCGCAGCCGCATCCGTTCACTGGGTCACCCCTAGGCCGCCAGCGGCTCCATCGCATCGGCCGCATCCAGCAGGGTTTGTGCAGACGCTCCCTCCATGTGCATGGTCTCCGACAGGTGCCGCCGCCAGGCCCGCGCGCCGGGCCGGCCCTGGAAGAGACCCAGCATATGCCGGGCGATCTGGTTGAGGCGGGCACCATCCGCCAGCGTCTCTTGCACATAGGGCAGAAAGGCCGCCAACGCGTCGCGCGGCGACGATACCGGCGCAGGGCTGCCGTACACTTGCTCATCCACCTGCCCCAGAAGCCATGGCGTCTGGTAGGCGGCCCGCCCCAGCATCACGCCATCGAAGACCTGCAGGTGCGCGACGGCCTCTTCAACCGAACCGATGCCGCCATTGAGAACGATCTCCAGATCGCCGCGCCGTGCCTTGAGCCGCTCGACCCTGCCATAGTTGAGCGGCGGGATGTCCCGGTTCTGCTTGGGGCTGAGGCCCTTCAGCCAGG
>JBCCEL010000456.1:0-4050 GCA_039030315.1 Pseudomonadota bacterium | reverse complement strand
CGCTCCCCGGTGGGCTTCGGTTCATCCGTTCCGCCGGCTGATCGGTAAAACGCCCTCCCCGTTAAAACATCGCGGCGTGGGGCCGGACGGTCCGGCCAAAAGGAGTAAACTCGAGAGCTTTCTTCGACGTCTTTGCACTCTTCTTGCGGGCCCGGATAATGGGATGCACCCGCGCATCCGGCCGGATGTGACGGCTGGACCGAACGACCCCACGCACTCCCTCTCGCTGTTTATCGCTCACGGCAGCGTTCGCTTGCGCGAAAACGCCTGCGCGGGCGCGCGCCACAAGGCGCAGAGGCCGATCGGCCTTGCCTCAGACCTTGCGGTCTTCGGTGTTGTTTTCCCAGGGGAGTTCAGTCCCTCTTAGCTCTCTGCGAAAGGAGGGAGCAGTTTATGCGGCCCGTTCCTGGCTCTGGACGGGCTGCTGGTGCAAACGGGCAATCGTCGTTGTGAGGCGCTAGGCCATTACGATGTTACCGCGCTCAGGTATGTCCTTAAGGGCATTCCGGGTATCGACAATGAGCCGGGCGCCGGAAGCGAGCGCCGTCCAGTCGACCGCGTCGTGGTCGGTGCAGATGAGCGCCGCGTCGTAGTCACCGAAGGCTGAAGGGTTCCAGTCCACCGATTTCTTCCCCGCCAGTTCCCCGTGTTCGCGCGTTGGCGGCACGACGGGCACATGCGGGTCGTAATACTCCACCTCGCCGCCATGCTGCTGGATCAGTTCAATGAGGGCGAATGCCGGGCTCTCGCGCACGTCCTCGACGTTTTTCTTATAGGCGAGACCGATCAGGAGGATCCTGGAGCCGGCCAGCGACTTGCGGAACCTCTGTCCCAGCGCTTCGCCAAGCCGGGTCACCACCTTGGCGGGTTGCACCGTGTTGATCTCGCCGGCAAGCTCGATGAAGCGCGTCGACAACCCGTACTCGCGCGCCTTCCAGGTCAGGTAGAAGGGATCGATCGGGATGCAATGGCCGCCAAGCCCCGGGCCGGGATAGAACGCCATGTAGCCGAATGGTTTGGTCTTGGCGGCGTCGATCACCTCCCAGACGTTGATACCCATCTCGCCGTAGATTGTCTTCAGTTCGTTCACCAGGGCGATGTTGACCGAGCGGAAGATGTTCTCGGTGAGTTTCACCGCCTCGGCCGTCTCGCAGCTCGAAACCGGAACGACAGCTGAGACGACGGACTGGTAGAACATGGCCGCGAGCTCGATTGCATCGGCTCCGTCGCCGCCCACAACCTTCGGAATTGAGGCAGTATCGTAGATGGGATTGCCCGGGTCTTCGCGCTCCGGGGAATAGGCCAGGAAGAAATCGACGCCCGATTGCAATCCGGTTTGCTCGAGGATGGGCTTGCTGACCTCCCGGGTCGTGCCGGGATAAGTGGTCGATTCCAGTGAGATCAACTGGCCGGCCCGCAAGTACCGTGCGATGACCCGGACCGAATTCTCCACAAACGACAGATCCGGCTCACGGTGCCGGCTCAGGGGTGTCGGCACGCAGATGATCACGATGTCGCAGCGGGCAAGCTCGCTGAACTCAGTGGTTGCCTCGAACCGGCCGGATGCGCTCATGGCCGCAAGCTGATCGTCCAGGATCCGCCCAATATGGGACCGGCCGGCATTCAGTCCGTCCACCGTCGCCGGATTGATATCGAAGCCGACCACAGGATACCCGCCCTCGTAGGACGCAACGGCCAGAGGCAGACCCACGTAGCCCATGCCGATAATGCCAACAACCGCGCTCTTAGCGCTGATGCGATCCCGCAATTCAGCGGCGGGTCCGCCGGATCTCGAAGTGTCTTCAGACATGAAATGATGCGCGTTTCAGTGAGGAGCCAACGCGGCGTCTCTCCCCCATCTCGCCGCGCACTGTTACCGCGCCACCATTAGCGGTCGGTCCGGTGAGTTGCAAGCAGCTGCGTGTTGCGGAACAGGCTCTAATTGGAGTGCAATCTGCCCGTCACCGGCAGAAGGATGAATTTCGGCACAAATCTGGTGCACAAGACAGCGAATTTGTTGAACAGGCCCGGCACCACGATCCGCCGTTTTTTGCGGAACCCCTCAAGGGCCATGCGGGCAACCGCATCAGGGCTCATGGGACGGCTGAGGCGCATCAGCAGTGACTGCTCCATTCCAGCCCGGGCGTGGAACCCGGTTTTCGTCACACCGGGCAGAACCACCGTCACCGTCACTCCCTTTGGCCCCAGTTCATGCGCCAGGGCCTCGGTGAAGTTCAGGATGTAGGCCTTGGTCGCATAGTAGACCGCCATGTTCGGGCCGGGCAGGGTGCTGGCGACCGACGCAATGTTGATGATACCTCCTTGTCCGCGATCCCCCATCAATCCGGCATAGTGCACGGACAGATCGGTCAGTGCGGTCACATTGAGATTGATCATCGCCCGCTGGGCAGATGGCTCCAGTTCTGCAGCCGGTCCGACCAGGCCATATCCGGCATTGTTGATCAGAAGGTCCGGTGCAAGGCCTCGCCGTTCAACTTCGCCGATGAGGCTTGCGGCAGCTCCTGCGGGCTCAAGGTCCTGTGCGATTACGTCGACGGTCTCGGCGCCGGCGCTTTTCAACTCGCAGGCAAGCCCGTTCAATTCCGCCTCCCGGCGCGCGGTGAGGATGAGGTCATAGCCCTGGCGTGCCAGCAGTTTTGCCAGCGCGGCACCGATGCCGCTCGACGCGCCAGTGACCATCGCCAAGGGTCTCAAGGTATTTTGACCATTCATTCCCTTGTTCCTCACACCCCCAAGAGCCCATATCCTTGGCTGGACATGGCCACGCCCGCAAGGGGGCAGACCGGATTTGGCGGCGCAGCACTGGCAAACTTTGGTCACGAATTTGTGGCGGATAGTGCGTCAGAACCGAACCGGGGCCCTTGGCCGGGCCAGCAGGGAGCACGGAAGAGTGCGGACGCAGCACAGACAATTCTACGCGATGGCACTTGCGGCAGCAGTCTTTGTCGGCACCGCGAACACGCCGCTGAGTGCGCAGGATCTGAACACCGCTCTTGGCGTCTGGGCTGACGAGGACGGTGATTCCAACATCCGGATCGCCCCGTGCGGCGCCAATTTCTGTGGTCAGATCGTCTGGCTGAAGAGTCCAAAGACGGCTGACGGCCAGCCCAAGACCGACGTCATGAACCCGGACAAGTCGCTGCGGAGCCGGCCGCTTCTGGGAATGACCATCATTGCGGGCCTGAGGCCCGACAGGAAGAGGAAGAGGCTGAAGGGCAGGGTGTACAACGCCAATGACGGCCAGATCTATGACATCTACTTGAAGCCCCGCGGCATGAAGATGCGGGTCAAGGGATGCTTCATCGGGATCCTGTGCGGCTCGCAGACCTGGACCCGTGTGCGCTAAACGCAACACAGAAGGAATTTGGAGGCCCGCCGCTTGCATTGGCGGCGAGAATTTGCAGTATCTGCCACGTTTCCGGGCAGGCCCGGAACACGGGCGGGAGGGATAGGTTGTTGCGTAGGTTCACGAGCGCTTTCGTATGGCTCTTGTCCGGCTGCATGTGGTTCGCGGCAGGCGACGCAGGCGCGCGAGCCGGTGACGAGAAACCCACCATCTATGACAGCCGTGTCCTGGAGCGCATGGAATTCTCGCCGGAACAACGCCGGGAGATCAAGGCGATCCTCAAGCGTTCAGATCAGGAAATGCTGGAAATTTTTGCAAGATACGGCATCGACCCCCAGGCAAAGCCGAGTTTTGACAAACTGCGTGAAGCCCGCCATGAATTGCAGGCGCTCGAATCCCGTGAGAAGCGGCAGATGAAAAAGGTCATGACACGAACCCAGTTCAAGTACTATCTGGGCCTGCTTCAACAGACCGCCGCACGGGTGATCAAGGCGACGCGGAACCGTCCGTAGCCGCCACGCTCAGGACATGTTGGTGACAGGTAACGGCCCGGTCGGCCGGAAACTTCCAGACAACCGGTGAAACATGAGGCAAGCGACTGGCGCTCAACGCTTTATCGTGGCGGCGGTGGTCGGCTGCACAGAAGCATGTGTGTCGAGGCCCTGGCGGACAATACTCGCCTT
>JBCCEL010000455.1:0-4053 GCA_039030315.1 Pseudomonadota bacterium | reverse complement strand
GGGCGCTTCTGGTACGCCTTGTTGGGATTGTGCATGAGCACAAGGTCGTGGTGCCGGTTGCCGAGCCGCATGAATGTCAGATCCACCGGGATACCGGCAACCTCGCCGGCCTTGTGCCGCTCTGTCAGCTTCATGCCGAGGAATTCGCGGTAGAAGGCGATGGAACGGTCGGTGTCGGCGACCTCCAGGGCAAGATGTTGAAGGCTGACGGGAGTGACGATGGGCATGCTTACCTCGATAGGTTTTTCAGGCGATCCAGTGCGCCTTGCAGGATGTAGGCGGCGGCCATTTTGTCAACCACTTCGGCCCGCTTCGCCCGTGAGGACTCCGCTTCGAGAAGGGTGCGCGTGACCGCCGCGGTGGACAACCGCTCGTCCCAGAAGACGATCGGCAGATCGGTTTTTTGGGAAAGGTTGCGCGCAAAGGCCCGTGTGGACTGGGCGCGGGGTCCTTCTGAGCCGTCCATATTCACAGGCAACCCGAGGATGAGGGCTGCAGCCTTTTCACGATTGGCCAGGGCAAGCAGGTACTCCGCATCAGGCGTGAACTTCTTCCGCCTGAGGGTTTCGACCGGTGTTGCTACGGTTCGCATCACATCCGAGACGGCGATGCCGATGGTCTTGCTGCCGAGGTCGAGCCCGAGCAACCGCTCTCCGGTTCGCAGTTTTCCGGCGAGGTCTTCAAGCGAAGTGTCCTGAAATGCCATGCCGGATCTTTAGGACAAGCCACCGGCCAAGCAAACCATTGATTATCACCGCAATCCCCGTAATCATGCGGCCAGACCAGTCCTAAGGGAGGCGAATTCCATGAAGATCACCTGGCTCGGCCATGCGGCCTATCGCGTTGAAACCGGCGACGCCGTTATCCTCATTGATCCGTTCATCACTGGCAGCCCGGTCTACGGGGGCAGCCTGGAGGAGGCATCGGCCGGATGCACACACGTGGTGCTGAGCCACGGCCACGACGACCACGTCGGCGATGCCGCGGAGATCTGCAAGACGACAGGCGCCCAGCTGGTGGCGTGTTTCGAGCTCTGCATGTGGTTGAACGGCCAGGGGGTTGAGAATGTGAACCCCGGCAATCATGGCGGCACGCTCGATTGCGGCAGTTTCGGCGTGACCCTGACTGATGCCAACCATTCCTCGTCGACCATCGTGGATGGCAATCCGATCTATCTCGGCAACCCAAATGGCCTGGTGTTCGAAGGCGACGGCATGCCGACGCTCTACCACATGGGCGACACCAACATGTTTTCAGACATGGCTCTGATCGAAGAGTTCCATAAGCCTGAGGTCGGGATCGTGCCGATCGGCGATCGGTTCACCATGGGCGCGCGGCAGGCGGCGACGGCGTGCAAGCGCTACTTCAATTTCAAGACGATCCTGCCGTGCCACTTCGGGACCTTCCCCATCATCGACCCGGATGCCAGCAGGTTTGTTGCGGAAATGGGCGACGGCGCCTCCGCCGTGCAGGTGCTGGAGGTTGGCGGCAGCATCGACGTGTAGCCCATGGCCGAACCGCGAGAGCTGGGTGAGAAACTTGAGAGTCTGCCTCCGAATGTGAGGCCGGACGGCCGCATGCTCTTCGGCCGGCATGTCTCGCTTGAACGGCTCGACCCGAAGCGCCATGGCCGGCAGCTCTTCACGGCTTTCAGCGCCGATGAGGAGGGCGCGATCTGGGAGTACTCCACGATTGGACCGTTCCAGAGCGAAGCCGAACTGATCGAGCGCTACGGTGCCCTCTGCGCACGGGGAAACCCTCTGTTTTATGCCATCGTGCCCGGTGACAGCAGAAAGGCGGAGGGAGTTGCGGCTTTCCTCAACATCGCGCCCGGGCACGGTTCGATCGAAATCGGTTACATCGTGCTCGGGCCAGCCCTGCAGAACACGACGACCGCCACCGAAGCTCTCTTCCTCATGATGCGCCATGCAATGGATGATCTCGGAAACCGCCGGCTGGAATGGAAATGCAACACTCTGAACAAGGCTTCAAGGACCGCTGCGGAGCGGCTGGGCTTTGCCTATGAGGGGACGTTTCTGCAGCACATGGTGGTCAAGGGCCGCAGCCGGGACACGGCCTGGTATTCCTTGCTGGATGGAGAATGGCCACCGATGAGAGCGGCGTTTCTGGAATGGCTGGATGAGAAGAACTTCAATCACGACCGCTCCCAGAAGAAACGTCTCTCGGCGCTAACCAAGAAGGCGCGGCGGACGATGAAACGCTGATCTGACCCGTTGCGGCTCGCCCATGCCGGTGCTATCAGACGGCCCGTGATTTGCTCGCGCCGAAATGTGCTGCGCGCTCCTTCCTCCATCGGAGATTTTTTGAGAATGGCCGTAGATGAGGCGACCGTCCGGCGTATCGCCAAGCTGGCGCGCATTGCCGTCACCGACCAGGAAACCAAATCGTTCCAGGGCGAACTCTCCACCATCCTTGACTGGGTTGAACAGCTCAATGAAGTCGATGTGGAGGGCGTGGAGCCCATGACGTCGGTCGTGCATATGGAAATGAAGAAGCGGCCCGATGTCGTGAATGACGGCGGCTATCCCGATAAAGTGGTGGCCAATGCGCCGGCGAAGGAAAACCACTTTTTCCTCGTCCCCAAGGTTGTCGAGTAGGGGATATGACGGATCTTACCGGCCTCAACCTTGCCGAGGCCCGAGACGGGTTACGGCGAAAGGACTTTACCGCGCGGGAACTGACCAGCGTCTACCTGTCTGCGATTGAAGCATCGAACGCATCTCTGAACGCCTACATCGTCGTCACAGGCGAAAAGGCGCTCCAGATGGCCGATGCCTCGGATGCGAAACTTGCAGCAGGCAATGGCGGTCCACTGGAAGGCATACCCCTCGGCATCAAGGACCTGTTCGCGACTGAAGGTGTCCACACTCAGGCTTGCAGCCATGTGCTCGACGGTTTCGAGCCGACCTACGAGTCGACCGTCACGGCCAATCTTTGGCGCGATGGGGCGGTCATGCTCGGCAAGCTGAATATGGACGAGTTTGCCATGGGGTCGTCAAACGAGACCTCCTACTACGGCAATGTTGTGAACCCCTGGCGCCGTTCTGGCGGCGACAATGCGGCCTTGGTTCCGGGCGGTTCGTCCGGCGGTTCTGCTTCTGCCACTTCGGCTCATCTCTGTGTGGCCGCGACCGGGACAGATACAGGTGGGTCCATCCGCCAGCCGGCAGCGTTTGTCGGTATAACCGGCATCAAGCCGACTTATGGACGCTGTTCGCGGTGGGGCATTGTGGCCTTTGCCTCCTCGCTCGACCAGGCGGGACCCTTCGGCCGCACGGTTCGGGATTCAGCCATCATGCTGGGCTCAATGGCCGGACACGATCCCAAGGACACGACAAGCGTGGATGTGCCGGTTCCAGACTATGAGGCAGCCATGACCGGCGATATTCGCGGCCTGCGCGTCGGCATTCCCCGCGAATACCGCATGGACGGCATGCCGGCGGAAATCGAGGCGCTCTGGCAGAAGGGCATCGATTGGCTCAAGGGCGCGGGGGCTGAGATCGTCGATGTGTCCCTGCCGCACACCAAGTATGCCCTTCCGGCCTACTATATCGTCGCGCCTGCGGAGGCTTCCTCAAACCTCGCGCGGTACGATGGTGTGCGCTATGGCCTGCGTGTCCCAGGCGACGACATCATCTCCATGTACGAGAATACCCGTTCGGCCGGCTTCGGCCCGGAGGTCAAGCGCCGGGTCATGATCGGCACCTATGTCCTTTCCGCCGGGTACTACGACGCCTACTACCTGAAGGCGCAGAAGATCCGCACGCTCATCAAGCGGGACTTCGAAGAGACCTTCGAGAAGGTCGACGTCTTGCTGACGCCGACGACCCCCAATGCCGCCTTCGCGCCCGGCGAGGTGACGGATCCCGTCACCATGTATCTCAACGACATCTTCACCGTGACCGTGAACATGGCCGGCTTGCCGGGCATTTCCATCCCCGCCGGACTGGACGACAACGGCCTGCCGCTCGGTCTGCAACTGATCGGCAAGGCGTTCGACGAGGAGACGCTCTTCCGTGTCGCCGGAGTGAT
>JBCCEL010000454.1:0-4055 GCA_039030315.1 Pseudomonadota bacterium | reverse complement strand
CGCTTCGATTCATGATTTTCGCGATGAGCAGATACATCAGTTGGACGACCTCGGCAAAGACAATCTGGCCTTAAATGCTGGCGCGCTCGACCGGATACCCGTTGCCGTGCAATCAGGCGTCTCGGCGTGGTTCGCAGAAACAGGCAGCGAGCCCGAGCTTCTGGACGCAAAAACCGCTCTGAAACGCCTCTACCCAGTTCGGGGCATAGGCCACAGCGAATATTTCGTCGGCCGGGTCGTAACCCGTAACCGCATGGACACTTTCACCCAGCGCCGGGATTCCCCGTCTTCCTTCAGGTCCAAGAGCCACAAAGATCAGGACGAACGGAATGAAGAGGATGCCCCCGACAAACATCCCAACGAACTCCTCAAAGCGAGAGATGGTAATGGCCAGGACACAAACCCATGCGGTGAATATGAAAAGCATGAGCGCAATCGAAGGCCACCGCGCGTAATCTGCCGGCAAGGTTATTGTCGCTTGCATCGCCAGCCCGAGGGCCCCGGCAAGGAAAGCCGTCAAAAATAGCCCGCACAAAAAAGTGAAGAAGCTGCCTTTGGACTCCGGGGCCGGTTCGTTCTTCGGCTCTTCCGGCGCTGCCTGCTGCTCCGCCCGTTCGCTCCAGTGATTGGATTGCTCGCGGAAGCCGCTGTCCATACTGGCCGCCGGGCGAACCTCTTCTTGGGGTGGATCTGGCGCTTCGGGCGCCGCAAACGCGGCGGCGGGTCTCGGATCCAACTCCTCAACGCGCCATATACCCCGTTTTTCCGGGGCCGCATGAGGGGGCTCAACTGGTGCTTCGGGGTAAGGGTAATCTGTTACGTCCGGGGCCGGTTCCGGCGCAAGCTCCAGGCCGATCACCGGGACCGCCTCGGAAAACGCGGCCCCCTCATCGACCGGACCTTCCTCCACCATGCCGGGCATCGGCGCCCGCATGATGCCGCGGCGTCCACCGGCGTCTTCCAGTGTGTAGATCGGCTCGCCCTTCTCGACGAACTGCCCGGCCGCAACATGAACTTCTGCGATGCGCACGGGATATGTGAGTTGTCCGGGGAGTCTAAGTCTTTTCAATGGCATACTTGAACGGCAGCTCTTGGCGTGTTTCTGACCCGAACGGATATCCCGGTGTTGTGTAGAAGGTTTCTTGCGCCTTTGCGAGCACTTGCTTGGGCGACAGAGTGAAGCGAAACCGGTTGCGCCGGGCTGCGGCAGAAAGGGTCAGGTACGCGAGTCAGGCCGATGTCTGATTTCGGGCGCAGACCGGAAGTTATGTCAGGCCGATCCGCATGTCCGCTTCCAGACTATCGCATCGCACAAGGCCTGAGAAAATCGCAAGGCCGCTTTGGGCCGAATTTGCATTCGCGTTTTTCCCCCAAAGGCGACGTCCGGCACCCACGACCTCTTTCTGCATTGCATCCGAAAACGGACATTCGACGAACGGAGCAAACGTGCCGGGAGCGGAAGAAGAAGTATCGTTATCGATTGGTCGCGCTTTGCTCTGACTGGGAGTCAAGTCGCTCCTGTGCCAGGGTTACTCGATTTTCTTGAAGCGGCGGAATTGGAACGCAATGAAGGATTCAAAGATCCGGTTGGCCCAGGGCGGTCCGATCATGGCTCCAGCGTTGAGCTTGCCCTTGTGCACCACCCCGCGCTGGTTCGAGAAGGTAAGGAACCCTTCCTTGCCGTGATAGTGCCCCATACCGGAAGGCCCGACTCCGCCGAAAGGCATGTCGTCGACAGCCACATGGGACATGACGTCGTTGATGCATGCTCCGCCGGAGTGGGTCTGGCTGAGAACTTTCTCGGCACGGGACGGGTTATTGTCGAAATAGTAGAGCGCCAGCGGACGATCACGGCCGTTTACATAGGCCACGGCCTCTTCAACTTTGTCATAGGCGATAATCGGCAGAATGGGCCCGAAGATCTCTTCCTGCATGATACGCATGTTATCACTGACGTTCCGGACGATATGCATCGGCAGCTTGCGGGTATTCTCAAAATCCTCACCGGCCGGATCAACGACCGTCACTTCGGCGCCCTTGGATTCGGCATCCTTGACATTGTCGACAAGCCGCTGGCGCTGGTTGTCGCTGATGATCGCGGTGTAGTCCGGATTGTCCTTAAGGGTCGGGTACGACGACGAGATCGCCTTGGCGAACTCTTCAGCGAACACGTCGACCTTGTCGCTGGGTGCCATCACATAGTCCGGAGAGATGCAGACCTGGCCGGCATTCATTCCTTTCCCGAAGGCGATCCGTTTCGCGGCCTCATCCATCGGATAGGATTCGTGGATGATGGCGGGCGATTTGCCGCCGAGTTCCAGCGTGACCGGTGTCAGGTTTTCAGCCGCCGCGCGCATGACGATGCGGCCGACATTTGTCGAGCCGGTAAACACCAGATGATCGAAGGGCAGTTTGGTGAACTCCGTCGCAACATCGACGCCGCCGGTGACCACCAGGATCTCGTCATCGGCGAAATTCGAGGCGATCATCTCCTTCATGACCTCTCCGGTCCGGGGCGCAAACTCCGAAGTCTTGAGCATGGCGAGATTGCCGGCAGCGAGCGCGCCCGAAAGTGGGGAGAGGCCGAGAAAAACCGGAAAATTCCAGGGCACCACAATGCCCACTACGCCTAGGGGCTGGTAATGCACCTTGACGCTGGAGCCCATGAGATAGGGCGGCTTGCCGCGCTTCGACGGCTTCATCCACGATCGCAGGTGTTTCTTGTTGTAACGAATGCCCTCCAGGATAGGCACGATCTCCGCCATAAGCGTTTCTGCCGACGAGCGCCCTGCAAAGTCCTCGTTCAGGGCTTCGATGAAGCGGTCCTTGTAATCAAGCAGCCCATTGTGAAGCCGGTTCAATCTGTCAATACGTTCTGCTGCCGTTGGCGCCGGGTTTCCGGAAAAAGCCCTCTTGATGTTCTGCAGGCTTGCACCCAGAGCCTTGGTCGGTTGATCGAGTTCTATAACGTTTTCAGCGGACATGGTTCGCACCTGCTGTGATTCCGGTTTCGTTGAGTGTTGGCAGGAACGTGTCATGGCAATCAATCCGGCAAAATGTCCACGGCGGACATTTCATTGATATTTTCGGACGAACCGTTCGATCTTGGCCGCGCCGACAGGGTGAAGACTTTCGGCTGTTCGCGGTCCGAGGGTTTTCGCAGGAAAGCAGAGCGCAGGCTTTGACGCGCACGTGGTTATTTGATCTGTTCGTGTGGCACGATTGGTGAGGCATGCGGCAAAAGCGGATTCACCGCATTCGGCGCCGTCTGGCGCACGACGGAGACAAGATCGGGAGGTGCTGAATCTATGACCGAACTGACCCACGAATTCTGGAAACAGAAGGCTCAGGCCGTCGGACTGCATAACAAGGCTTTCATTGGCGGCCAGTTCGTCGATGCGAGCTCTGGAGAAAAATTCGACTGCATTAATCCGGCGACCGGGATGGTCCTCACGCAGGTGGCGTCGTGTGGAGAGGAAGATGTGAATCGTGCGGTGAAGGCGGCGAGGAAGTCATTCGAGGACGGGGTCTGGAGCAGGCGGGCGCCCGCAGAACGCAAAGAGGTACTGCTGAAGCTTGCAGAACTGCTGAGGTCGCACCAGGCGGAACTGGCGCTGCTGGAATCTCTCGACATGGGCAAGCCTGTAATGGACGCCTACAATGTCGATGTGCCCGGGGCTGCCATGTTCTGGCAGTGGTACGCGGAGGCGGTCGACAAGATCTATGACGAAGTGGCTCCCACAGGTCCCGGCGACCTGGCGCTCGTGCGGCGGGAACCTCTCGGCGTGATCGGCGCCGTCGTGCCGTGGAACTTTCCCCTTGATATGGCGACGTGGAAATGCGCTCCGGCCCTCGCGGCAGGAAACTCGGTAGTTCTCAAGCCAGCCGAGCAATCGCCTCTTTCCGCCCTGCGGCTCGCGGAGCTGGCGATTGAAGCCGGTCTGCCGGAAGGCGTTCTGAACGTGGTGCCCGGCTTCGGGGAAACTGCCGGCAAGGCGGTCGGAATGCATATGGATGTCGACTGTCTGGCATTCACTTCGGTCGAGCCAGTGAAT
>JBCCEL010000453.1:0-4075 GCA_039030315.1 Pseudomonadota bacterium | reverse complement strand
TGACGAAGCCCCGGTATCGGAGATCATCGCCGACCCGGTCGCACGGATCGAAGCGGTGGATCATGTCCCGCATCCGAAGATTCCAGCGCCGTCGGAGATCTTCTCCCCGCGCCTCAATTCCAAGGGCGTGCCGCTCTGGCACGATGCCACCCGTCAAGCCCTGCTCAAGGAAATGGACGCCGCGCTCCGGGATGGCTTCGCCGGTCATCCCCTGACATCGGCAAGAGGCCCTGACCCGGCCCAGCGCACGATCATGTCGCCCCATGACCGTGACTGCAGGGTCGGCACAATTGTCGAGACCTCGGCTGAGCGGACACAGGAAGCCGCCAACATCGCCGCCGCAGCACAGCCTGAATGGGACCGCATGGGCGGCGAAGCCCGGGCCCCGATCCTCGAACGTGCCGCCGACCTCTATGAGGACAACACGGCGCGCCTTCTTGCCGTGATCGTCCGCGAGGCGGGCAAAACCCTGGACAACGCCATTGCCGATCTTCGTGAAGCTGTGGACTTCCTGCGCTACTACGCGGCGCGTGCGCGGGCCGAATTCTCGGGCCCCCTCGAGCTGCCCGGCCCGACGGGCGAGCGCAACGAGATTTCCCTGCATGGCCGCGGCGCCTTTGCCTGCATCTCGCCGTGGAACTTCCCATTGGCAATCTTCACCGGCCAGATGTCCGCGGCCCTTGTTGCCGGCAACACCGTGCTCGCCAAGCCAGCCGAGCAGACCCCTCTCACCGCTTTTGAAGCGGTCCGCCTGCTCCATCAGGCCGGGGTGCCTGAAGAGGTTCTTCACCTGCTCCCCGGCGACGGAGCGAGCGTCGGAGCGGCACTCACCAGCCATGCTTCCATCCAGGGTGTCGCCTTCACCGGCTCCAATGAAACTGCGTCTATGATTAATCGGGCGTTAGCGGAGCGGGCCGGCCCGATCGTGCCCCTGATTGCCGAAACCGGCGGGATAAACGCCATGGTCGTGGACTCTACCGCGCTTCCCGAACAGGCCATCGGCGACCTGATCGCATCGGCCTATGACAGCGCCGGCCAACGCTGCTCGGCAGCCCGGGTGGTGTTCGTTCAGGACGATATCGCCCCCCGGTTCACCACAATGCTTCAGGGCGCCGTGGAGGAATTGAAACTCGGCGACCCGCTTGATTATGCCACCGATGTCGGTCCGGTCATCGATGAGGACGCGCGCAAGAGCCTCGATGCCCATAAGGCGGCCATGGCCTCCAAGGCCAGAACACTGATCGATCTTGCCCAGACCGCAGAAACCAGGAACGGTACGTTCGTGACGCCTGCGGCCTATGAAATCAATGACTTAAGAGAGTTGAAACGAGAAATATTCGGACCTGTCGTTCATCTCATCCGCTATGACGGCAACCGGCTGAACGGCGTCTGCGATGCCATCAACGCAACCGGCTATGGCCTGACGCTCGGTGTCCACACCCGTATAGAGACGACGGCCGAACAGATCCGCGCCCGCGTCCAGGTCGGCAATCTCTACGTCAACCGCAACCAGATCGGCGCCGTCGTCGGCGCCCAGCCGTTCGGTGGAGAAGGTCTTTCGGGCACCGGTCCGAAAGCCGGAGGGCCGCATTATCTGCATCGTTTCGCGGTGGAACGCGTGTGCTCTACGGACACGACCGCCTCCGGCGGCAACACCTCGCTCATGGCCATGGGGCCCTCCACACTGCCTGTCTGATCGTTGGGGAGGTGCCCCAAAACGGGGCAACCCAACTGTGCGCATTTGCGGCGGATTTAACGGAAATTAGCAATTGCGGCCTAGTGTGGCCTTTGGGTCGAGTGCAAGGACACAGGGCGTAAAATATGAACATGCACAACACTGCAGTTGCTCAACAGCAACATGGGGCGGGTGGTGAAGAATACGTATTTCAAAATCTGAGGCTGTCGGGCAAATTCTCGGCGATGGACAAGGTGGACTACCCTTGCATCATCGACACCATCACCGACACTCACATGTCCTTCTTCACGGTCGGGCCGGCGGTCACGAACTACAAGTTCATCTGCTACTGCGACGTCATTGGTCGGGTCCCCGGCACGGTGGTCGGGCGCATTGAAGGCGGCTTTATTGCGACGATCGAGTTGACGCCGAACCGGGTTCACCGGGTAATGGAACGGCTGGAATGGTATCAGGACCACCAGGCGACACAGCAGGGTCAGGGCCGGCAGCATGATCGTCATTCACCGAACCAGGTTCAGGCACAGATGCGCCTTTCCAACGGATCGACGTTTCCGTGCGAGATCCTCAACGTCTCGTTCAGCGGCATGGCCATCCGTTCATCGGTCCAGGTTTCCGTCGGCGCTCCGATTGCCGTCGGTAATCTGCAGGGCGTCGTCGTCCGCGCAGAAGGCAACGACCTCGGCATCAAGTTCAACGACATGCTGAGCAAAACCTCCCTGGAAACCGTCGTCCGCTAGGCGGCGATCACTCCCCGGACACTCACACCAGACGTCATGCCCGCGAAGGCGGGCATCCAGAGCGGAGCGCACCGTTCTGGCTAACCGCCCCTGGCCTCCCGCCTGCGCAGGAGTGACGGTGGTCTAATGAGTTGAGACCAGGCGCCTGAAAGTCAGCGCAGTCCTCACGCAGAGGCGGACTGCCAGACTGTTGGGAACCAGTCCTCCGGGAGCTGATCGCCCATGGCGAGTTCGAGCCCCATCTCGGTGAACGGCGGCGACAGCTCGTGCGGGCGGTCGACGAAACGCACGTCCTCGCCCACATAACGCAAGCTGACCGCACGGCGTCGTGTCGAAGCCGTATTCGGCGGCGCGTTGTGCAGCGTGTGGTAGTCGAAGGCGATGGCATCGCCCGGCTCGAGATCGAAGCTGCGCAGGTTTTCCACATCCCGCTCTTCGTCAATGTCCGGAAACGGCTTGTAGGTGCTGGTGTCACCTTCAAGCGGCTTTAGGGTCTTGAAGCGCCGCGGCACATAGGTGGTCTGGCCCTCATGGCTTCCGGCCAGGAAATGCGGGCAGACATTCTTCGCCACCGGATCGAGCGGCACCCACAGGCTGACCGTCTGGCTGCCGTCGAGACAGTAATATGGCAAATCCTGGTGCCACGGGGTGGCGCTCGAGTTGCCGGGCTCTTTGACGAGGACGTGCTCGTGGAAGAGCTGCACCTTGCGCGAGCCCATGAGTTCCCCGGCGATCCTGCCCAGGCCGCCGTCTGCGCCAATATCCCGGAACGCACCGAAGCGCTGCCAGTTCACATAATCGCCGAAATAGGCGCCGCCACCGTCATCGGCGTGGTTCTTGCCGTGCGGGCCGGGGGACGCCATGTTGTCCTCGATCGCTTCGGCGAGCCTGTCCCGCCAGGCCGCATCGACAACTCCGCGCAGCACCGCGACGCCATCCCGTCGGAAAGTCTCAATCGTCTCGTGATCCAGCACTGCCATCGGCCCATCTCCTTGTATCTGTCCGCCTTCTACCTCAGCTCGCGGAAGAAGGCGACAATCTCGTTCGCCAACGATTCCGGCTGCTCCATCGCCGCGAAGTGACCGCCGCGTTCCATGACGGACCAGCGGCGGATATCCGTATACATCCGCTCTGCAAGCGTGCGCGGCGGCTTCAGAATTTCAGTCACGAACTCTGTGTAACCAGTTGGCACGTCGACAGTTTCACCGATCGGGATTGGCCAGTCTCCATGGAGCCTCGAATAGTACGGCCAGAAGGATGACGTGATCGCGCCGGTGAACCAGTAGAGTGAGATGTTGGCGAGCAGACGGTCCCGGGAGACCGCATTCTCAAGCTCACCGCGATGGTCCGACCAGGTATGGAGCTTTTCTATAATCCAGGCAGCAAGGCCGGCAGGAGAATCCGTCAGCCCGAAGCCGAGGGTGTTGGGCTTTGTGCCCTGGATCGACTGGTAGCCCGATTCCTCCCGCAGAAAATGCCTGAGCTGGTTGTAATAGACCTTCTCCGCTTCTGTCGGATTGGCCGCCGCCTCCGGGTTTCGCGTCAGGGGCAGCAGGTTGAGATGGATGCCGATGACGCGCTCGGGATCCGTGTAGGCAATGCGCGACGCTGCAAAGGACCCCCAGTCACCGCCCTGCGCCGC
>JBCCEL010000452.1:0-4116 GCA_039030315.1 Pseudomonadota bacterium | reverse complement strand
GTGTTCGCCGCTTCCCCGGCCTCAGCAGGGATCGTCGGCAAGGACGACCGGCTCAGCTACATTCCGGAAAGCTTTGCCAAGGCCGAACCGGCTATAGGCATCGTGAGAACGTATCAGGGTGGCTGTACGGGCTTTTGCGTTGCCGAAAACATCGTAGCAACGAGCGCGCACTGCCTGATCGAAAAACATGGGGGATGGCGTCAGCTGGATCTGCGCATCCGCTTCTCCAACTTCTCCGGGAAAAACAGGCTCACCAGATACGTAAGCGGCAGCGGTACGGCCGCCAGGAGGCTGAACGTCGTCCTTGGTACACAGGATCGCCGACACAAGGCAAAGAAATGGCTGAGCCCGCATGTCAACGACTGGGCGCTGCTGCGTGTCGATCACGGCGCCTGTCCGGCCACACTCGCGCTGGGCACGGCGCGCAACCTGCCCAAGGCCACGCGCCGGGCGCGCACCGGTATGGCGTCCATTCTCTACCGGAAGGACAAGCCCTCGAAGACCGGTGATCCGTCTGTCCTGTTCTCGCCCAAGTGCCGGTTCTCCTGGGGCATGCCGGGCTTTCCCAGGCGCTATCAGAAAGCCTTCCGCCGTATGGGCCGCGGCAAGCCCAGAGCGGTGCACACCTGCGACGGCGAAAAGGGGCAATCCGGAAGCCCGATCATGCGGATCGCACCCAAGGGCCGTCTGGAAGTGCTCGGCGTCTACTCCGGCTATGGCAGTTTCTGTGTCAACGCAAAGAAGAAGCTAGGCTGCGTGCCCTTTGGCGTGGCAGCCAAGGTGACGACCCTGGCGAAGGCGCTCAATCGCTTTCAGACTGAGACCGTAGTGGGGCCGGGTGAGGTCAGGCGCATCCAGAAAGCACTCGCCAAACGCAAGCTCTTCAAGGGCTTTGCGGACGGCATTTTCACTCAGGAAACGCGGGCGGCCATCCGGAAGTTCGAACGGCGTGCAAAGATGGTGCATCTCGGTTTGCCGACCGTTAAACTGATGAGAAAGCTCCGGCTGATCGGCAAGTACGAGCCATATCCAGCGCCGGTCCCGCGGCCCAAGCCGAATACCGCGGCCCCGTTCGTTGCGGAGAAAAAAGAGCAGCCAGATCCCGCACCGGCACCAAAGCAGAAGCCGACCCCCGCAGAGCCTGCCACTGCGCAGAAGCTGCCGGGAAGCCGGATGGTCATCGCCTCGAAGGGCGTCGTCATCGGCAAGGACAATCGGCGCTTTGCCATGCCGCCGCGCTTCAAGCCGGCGCGGTCCGCGCTGGGCGTTGTAAGGGCCGGAAACCACGCGTGCTCGGCATTCTGCGTAGCTGACAACATTATCGCAACGAGCGCAGACTGTGTCGTCCGCGATGATGGGGAGTGGCGGCAGAAGAACGCATATTTCAGTTTTTGGCAACGCTCCGGCCGTGATGAGAAGTCGCGGATCGTGAAAGGGTATTCCAACCAAGCACGCGCCCTCAACATCGTACTTGGCAAGCGCGTGCCCGGCTTGCGAAGGCCGGACCCCTGGCGCCACCAGAACGATTGGGCGCTGATGCGCATCGACGGCGGAGCGTGCCGGTCAAGCTTGCCGCTGATTTCAGCCCGGTGGTTGATGAATGCCACGAAAGGGAAAGCCGTGGGGATGGCCTCGGCCGTCAACAGACCTGCCGCCGGCAACACTCGCCTCGCGTGGAGGTCCTCTGCGGATTGCAGGTTCAGCTGGGGCATTCCGGGCTTGAACACTCAAGCCAAGCGTGGGCTTGCACGGGTCGCTGGCAGGGCGGATCTGGTGACGCATGACTGCGATTCTGAAGGCGGGCAGTCCGGCAGTCCCATTCTCCAGATCCTCGAAGGTGGAAAGCTGGGCGTTGTCGCGGTCCACTCCGGCAGCATCGGCTGGCGTTTGGAGGGCAATGGAACGTCCCGAACCGTTTTTGCCAACACGGCGGCTCCAGCGCTTGGCATCGCGAAGTCCCTGGCCCGCTTTCAGAAAGAGAAAGTCGTCGGCTCGGACGACATTGCGCGGATTCAACTCGCGTTGGCCCGACGCCATTATCACAGGGGGCGCCGGGACGGGATCTTCGACCAGGAGACCCGCCGATCGATCCTCTGGTTTGAAAGACAGAAAAAGATGGCCCGCCTGGGCCTGCCGACCAATGCACTCATGGCGGAGCTACGGTTGAGGCCGAAGACACCCCGATCCGCCGCCGGTGCCGGCCAGAAACGGCCTCAGTCCGCGCAAGGCCGTTTGATCACGGGCCTCAAGAGCGTCATCGTCGGACGGGACGATCGCAGCGCGCAGCTGCCGCCCGCCTATGCGGCCGTCGCTGGCGCCACGGGTATGCTGGTGCACGAGAAGGGCTACTGCAACGCCTTCTGTGTTGCGCCGAACATCGTGGCCACAAGTGCAAGCTGTGTGATCGACGACTATGGCCGGTGGACCAACTGGCCCAATTTCACCAACTTCGTCAGGTTCGCAGATGGCCGGAAAATCGAGACGCCGCTGGCGGGGCACGGTTTCGAGGCCCGGCAGGGCAACATTGCGCTCGGCCGCCTGAGGCGGCAGGACGTCTTCACCCGGCCGCGCCGGAACCGCAATGACTGGGCCTTGCTGAAGCTCGCGAAGCCGGCCTGCAAGACGGTTCTCGATGTTCGCGCAACGCAGGGAGCGTCCGCCTCAAACCCGAAGGAACCTCTCGGCGTGCTGTCTTCCCTCCGCTGGAATGCTGCAGACCGGAACAATGGGACGATGAGCGCGGTCGTTTCGGGAAACTGTGCAACTCTCCCCGCAATCCCCGGCATCGGAGCATCGCCAACCAACAAGCTGAAACGTCTCGCGGCCCAGACTGGTCTGCTCTTTCACACCTGCGATGCCGCAGAGCACCAGGTCGGCAGTCCGATCTTGCGCCTGGCGCAAAACGGCAGGGCGGCGCTGGTCGGCATTCACTCCGGCCATGCGGAATGGCGGACCAGGGCCAACGAGACCGCGGGCCGCCGGCAGGCCGTGAACGCAGGGGTGCGCCTGGCGGCGTTTGCCCCGTCGCTTGCCCGGTTCCGGCGCGAACGCAGTGCCGCCTCTAACCAGATCAAGTGGATCCAGGGCATCCTGGCGACCCGCAAGTTCTACAAGGGGCCTGTCAACGGCAGGTTCGACATGCGGCTGCGAAGGGCCATCCTGAAATATGAAGAACAGGCGAGGCTGCCGCGCCTGGGCCTTCCGACCTTCAGCCTGATGCAGAAGCTGACCGAGAGCCTGCGCCCATGATGCGTGGCCGAAGGTCCTCACCGAAAACAAACAGTTGACGAGCGCCCCCCGAAGATTGCAAGTCACTGCGGATCGAATTTGCAAGAGCGGCGGGGCTCGCACTTCAGCCGGTCGCACCAGACAAACACTCCAGGACATATCGAGAGGGAAAGGACGAGAACCACCATGCGCGTTTATTATGACAGGGATGCAGATGTTAATCTGATCAAGGGCAAGAAGGTCGCCATCATCGGCTTTGGCAGCCAGGGCCATGCCCATGCGTTGAACCTGCACGACAGTGGCGTGAAGGACGTCGCCGTGGCGCTCCGCCCCGGTTCCGCATCTGCCAAGAAGGCCGAAGCCGTCGGCCTGCCGGTGATGACGGTTGCCGAGGCCGCCGCCTGGTCCGACATGATGATGATGGCCGCGCCGGACGAGCTGCAGGCCGACATCTGGGCCGACGAGATTGCACCGCACATCAAGGACGGCGCGGCGATCGCCTTCGCCCACGGCCTCAACGTCCACTTCAACCTGATCGAGCCGGGCCCCGGCATCGACGTGGTGATGATCGCGCCGAAGGGCCCGGGCCACACCGTGCGCGGCGAATATGAGAAGGGTGGCGGCGTGCCGACCCTCATCGCCATCGACCAGGATGCTTCGGGCAACGCCCACGACCTGGCGCTCTCCTATGCCTGCGCCATCGGCGGCGGCCGCTCCGGCGTCATCGAGACCAGCTTCAAGGAAGAATGCGAGACCGACCTCTTCGGCGAGCAGGTCGTCCTCTGCGGCGGTCTGGTCGAGCTCATCCGCGGCGGTTTCGAAACCCTGGTGGAAGCCGGCTACGCGCCCGAAATGGCCTATTTCGAGTGCCTGCACGAAGTGAAGCTG
>JBCCEL010000451.1:0-4142 GCA_039030315.1 Pseudomonadota bacterium | reverse complement strand
GTCCAGCCTGGTCCGCGCGACAGCGACACTGGACTCGGCATTTTCCACTTCAGCCTGGAACGGCCTTTGATCAATCGTGAAGAGAAGATCTCCTTTCTGAACGAGCCCGCCGTCCTTGAAATGGACTTCCTGAAGATAGCCGGCAACCCGGGATCTGACCTGAACGTCCTCCTTCGCCTCAAAGCGGCCGGTGAAGTCATCCATTTCAAGAATGTCCTTCACGACCGGCTTCGCGGTCGTGATCTTCGGCGGTGGAGGGGCTGAAGGCTTGGGCTGCGGCTCTTCACAGCCTGAAAGGAACACTGCCGCAACCATCAAGGCCGCAGCTCCCGGGACTCTAAGTTTGAACGGCATCGCTTCTCATCAACCACCAGATTGGGAATGCTTCGCGCAGAACTTGCTTCATCGCCACGACAACTTCGGAGATGATTTGATTTGCAGACATGGGCATGTACACGCTGCGCATCAAGGGCGCCGATTCAGGGCGCATCTGCGGGACTGGGCAAAATCGCGCAGATCGCGGCGGCCAACGCGCATCCGCAAGCAAGCCGTCTGTCGGCGATTTTTTCTACATGACCTCTGCAGGAGCCGCCCCGAGCGGTTCTTCTGCGCCGCGATGAGCGCCAGAGGGACAACCGGACCGGTCCAGGCGTTCCAACTTGTGCATTGACGGAGCGCGGCAAGGATAGTGTTGTGTGGCAGGTACACGCAAAACCGGGATCGGGAGATGCCCAATGCCGAAGCTCCGCTTGATCATGTCGACCATAATCCTGATTGGCCTGTCAGCCGCAGGATACGCGGCCGACCGGGTGGCGCTGGTGGTGGGAAACTCACAGTACGCCCACGCGCCGAGCCTGCCTAACCCGACGAACGATGCTTCGGACATCTCCGTCACGCTGAAGCGGCTCGGCTTCAAAGTCACGACCGTGAAGGATCTCGGTTTCGAAGCCATGCGCCGGGCCCTCCTTAGCTTCAGCTCGGAGGCCATCAAGGCGGAGATGGCAGTCATCTTCTATGCTGGCCACGGCATGGAGGTGAACAAGCAAAACTACCTCGTGCCCACGGATGCCAAACTCGACACTGATCGGGACATCCCGTTTGAGGCCATCCCGCTGGAGCTGGTGACCAACTCGGTTTCCGGAGCCCGGAAGCTGAGGCTGGTCATGCTGGACGCCTGCCGGAACAACCCGTTTGCGGCATCCATGAAAATGACCCGGGCGGACCGGTCGCTTGGCCGCGGATTGGCGCGCATAGAGCCGGAGGCTGGAACGCTGGTCAGCTTTGCGGCGAAGGAAGGAACGGTTGCCTCGGATGGAACCGGCCGTAACAGCCCGTATACAAGAGCACTCCTCAAGCACATGGAAAGCCCGGGCCTGGAAATCAACTTCCTGTTCCGCGAAGTGCGCGACGCCGTGATGAAAGACACCAACCGCCAGCAGCAGCCGTTTGTCTACGGCTCGCTCGGAAGCCAGCGGATATACCTCAAGGGTGGTGCGGCCACGGACCCGGCGCCGCTGCCGGCTGCACCATCCGGAAACGCAGGCCAGGCCGGCTCATCGGCTGCCCTGGAGCTTGCGCTCTGGAACGCTGTGAAAGACAGCAATGATCCGGACATGCTGCGGCAGTATGTCAGCAAGTATCCCTCAGGGGTTTTTGCGGGAGTCGCAAATCAGCTGATCCGACGCCTCACCACCAGGCAACCTGAGCCGGCGCGCCGTGATGAGCAGCGTGCCGAACCTGAGCAGGATGTCGCAAGACTACCCCTGAGATCCCGGACCATCCGGGGCCCGCAAGGCACAATCCACCTCGGCGATGAGTACATAAGAGGATGGGCGCGTGTACGCGGCCTGTGCATATCGGTCCGCGTGCCGCAGGTGGCTCCAGGCGGACTGGTGAGGCTTCGCTACAAGGGCTTTGGTGTGGAGGACGCCTATGCCAGGCTCGGGAACATGCGCAAGCGCCTGCCGCGCATGCGCAACCGACGCGGCAAGAGACGTCCAAATTACTGGAGCGGCTATACTGTCATCGAGTTTCCCTTGAGGCGGGGGTTTGCCGGCGGGAGGTTGTCAATCTGCAGTGCAAGGGTCCGCAACCCGGAGAAACCAGGCGACAAGGACGACCTTCAGTTGCGCGGGATTTCCGTCGAGGTTGTGGGTTAGGTTTTTCGCGCGGCAGCGGTGCTTGCCTGCGGCGATGCCTGTCACGCCCCGGCCGTGCGCTGCCGGTCGTCTGCCGTGGAAACCTTGTTGCTGCCAGCATCTCATCTGACTTACGCTAACCTTGGGGCGGACTCACGGGAGAATGACGATGAGGCAGGAGCCATTTGCTGGGCCGGGTCCTGAAGCGCAGTTCAAGGCATATCTCGCCCAGGGCAGGTTCATGATCCAGCGCTCGCGCTCGAGCGGCGCCCACGTCTTCTATCCCCGTGTCCTTGCCCCGGGGACAGGCGCGGCGGATCTCGAGTGGGTCGAGGCAAGTGGCGACGGCGTGGTCTACGCAACAACCTGCAACCGCGTGCGGCCCGGGAACGGGCCTGACTACAATGTCGCGCTGATTGATCTTGCCGAGGGACCGCGGATGATGGCGCGCGTCGAGGGCGTTGCGCCCGACCAGGTGAAGATCGGGATGAAGGTCAAGGCCAGTATCAGCGAACTCGCGGGCGAGCCGGCTGTGATCTGGACACCGGTCGAGGGAGGGTGAGTTGGCGCATCCGCTGAGAGGCAAGACGGCCTGCGTCGGGGTGGCCACCGCCGGCTGCGGCGAGGCGCCCGGGCGCAATTCAACGGAAATCATGGCAGAGGCCGTACACGGAGCGCTCGCCGACGCCGCGATCCCGCTCTCCCAGGTCGACGGGCTCTTCGCCGCGTCCGCCGTCCACTCGATGGCAGCGATGTCGCTGGCCGAACATCTCGGAATCAGGCCGGCCTTCTCGGACGGCTCGAATATCGGCGGCTCCTCTTTCGAAGCGCATGCACTCATGGCGGCGCTGGCACTTGAGGCCAGGCTTTGCAATGTCGCGGTGATTGCATACGGCTCGGACCAGCGCAGTGCCGGCGGCTTCCGCTCGGTCTCCGAGCCGATGCCGTTCGAGGCACAATACGGGCCGAGAAACCCAATCACCGCCTATGCGCTGGCGGCGAGCCGCTACCTGCATCAGTTCGGCGCCACCCGGGAACACCTCGCCGAGGTCGCGGTTGCCGCGCGCGGCTGGGCTGAACTCAATCCAGAGGCGTTCATGCGCGATCCAATCGCGATCGAGGATGTCCTGTCGGCGCGGATGATCTCCGATCCGCTCGGCAAGCTCGATTGCTGCCTGGTGACCGACGGCGGCGCGGCGATGGTGATGACCCGAGCCGACCGCGCCAGGGATTGTCCCAGGACGCCGGTCCATCTGCTCGGTGCCGCCTTCGAGCATCATCACCGGATGATTTCGGAGATGGAGGATCTGACGGTTACCGCAGCCACTCTCAGCGGCCCCCGCGCATTTGAGATGGCCGGCTACAAGCCTTCCGACATGGACACGTTGCAGCTCTACGACGCCTTCACCATCAACACGATCCTGTTTCTTGAAGATCTCGGCTACTGCGCCAAGGGGGAGGGCAAGGATTTCGTCCATGGCGGTGCGATCGCTCCGGGCGGAAGGATCCCGGTCAACACCAATGGCGGGGGGCTCTCCTGCGTGCATCCCGGCATGTACGGGCTCTTCGTCATGGTCGAGGCAATCCGCCAGGCCCGCGGCGGTGACGGCCCGCGTGAACCCGGCGGCTGGATCGACGACGCGAAGCTCTGTCTGGCGCACGGCAATGGCGGCGTGCTCTCAAGCCAGGTCACAACAGTCTGGGGTGCACCCGAGACGGTCTGACCCGCACGCGCTTGCGCGCGTTTCGCCCGCCGGTGCTGCCTCTGAGAACGCCGGGCGCGCGGGTCAGCGGAGCCGGCAAAGCTAACTCGTTGGCCGAGCCGGGCGTCCGGATTGACACGGGAACGGCGCCACCAGCGCTTTCAGAATCGGCAGGCAATCGGCGCGGAGGCTCGAAAACAGATCAAATCGCTGCAACGCTCCGTCCGCACGAGGCCGCCTGGAGTTGGGTGCCGCGCATTCCCGTCAATCCGGGGCCTACGGGACCGCTAGCATCCTCTTC
>JBCCEL010000450.1:0-4156 GCA_039030315.1 Pseudomonadota bacterium | reverse complement strand
TTCGAGGTAAGCCCTTCGGTCAGCTTCTTGACCGGCTTGCCCTTGTAGAGGCCCGAACGATCAACAATGACCAGGGTGCGCTGCCCCGGGGTGTTCGGCTTGAATGTTTTCAGTGCCATTGCTCTGATCCAAACTCTTGCAATTTGCCCCTAGAGGCCCGTAGTCACGTCGATCGACTGACCGTCTTCCAACGTGACAATCGCTTTCTTCACATCCGACTGCCGGCCAGGCATGCCGCGGAAACGCTTGACCTTGCCCTTGCGGTTAAGCGTGTTCACCGCGGTTACCTTGACTTCGAACAACGCCTCAACAGCGGCCTTGATCTCGGGCTTGGTAGCCTTCTTGGCGACGTTGAACATCACCTGGTTGTGCTCGGAAAGCAGCGTCGACTTTTCCGTGATCACCGGCGAGCGGATGATGTCGTAGTGTTTCTCAAGGCTCATTTGAACCGTGCCTCCAGCGCTTCGACGGCGGACTTGGTCAGCACCAGGTTGCGGCGGCGAAGGATGTCGTAGACATTGATGCCCTGAACCGGCAGCACATCCAGATTGATGATGTTGCGGGCCGCCAGAGCAAAGTTCTGCGAAACTTCCGAGCCGTCGATGACCAGCGCGTGATCTACACCCAGCTTGCCGAGCGATCCTTTCAGATCCTTCGTCTTCGGTGCCTTCATCTCGGTGCTGTCCAACACGATGAGCTCGCCTGCAGCGGCCTTGGCAGACAGCGCGTGCCGCAGGGCCAGGGCGCGAACCTTCTTCGGCAGGCCGATGGCATGGCTGCGCGAGCGTGGGCCGAACGCCTTGGCGCCGCCACGGAACTGCGGGCCCTTGCGATTGCCGTGCCGGGCGCGGCCGCCGCCCTTCTGGTTTCCGAACTTCGCGGTGGAACCGGTCACCTCGCCGCGGGTCTGGGTCTGATGTGTCCCGGCCCGGCGCTTGGCCAGCTGATAGGTTACCATGCGGTGCAGAATGTCGCGGCGGGGCTCAAGCTCGAACAGGTCTGCGGACAGATCAATCGAGGCGGCCTTCTTGCCTTCAAGAGTTGTGACGTCGACTTTCATCTTCCCTACGTCCCCTACTCTTTGTTCTCGCCGTCGCCGGCATCAGCTGCAGGCGCGTCGGCAGGTGTTTCTGCTGCGCCTTCGGCCTCTTCGGCCGGAGCCTCGTCTGCCGGAGCAGCTTCTTTAGCCGGCGCCTCTTCTGCAACGGCGACCATCCGGAAGGCACCTGGCGTCGGAGCCTCATCGGGAAGCTTGCGCTTCACCGCATCCTTCAGGAAAACCCAGCCGCCCTTGGAGCCGGGAACTGCGCCCTTCACCAGGATCAGACCTCGATCGATATCGGTCTCGATGACCTCAAGGTTCTGGGCAGTCACCCGGACAGCACCCATGTGGCCGGCCATCTTCTTGCCCTTGAACACCTTGCCCGGGTCCTGGCACTGGCCGGTGGAACCGTGAGCACGGTGGGAGATCGAGACGCCGTGCGAAGCCCGAAGACCGCCAAAGTTGTGGCGCTTCATGCCGCCGGCAAAGCCCTTACCGATGCTGGTGCCGGTGGCGTCCACGAACTGGCCTGCAACGAAGTGGTCGGCAGTCATTTCCGCGCCCACGTCAATGAGGTTGTCCGCAGAGACCCGGAATTCGGCAAGCTTGCGCTTGGGCTCCACCTTCGCGACAGCAAAGCGGCCGCGCTCAGCGCGGGAGACGCGCTTCACCTTGGCCAGACCCGCACCAAGCTGCAGCGCGGTGTAGCCGTCCCTGTCAGCGGTACGCTGCGCAACGACCTGGCAGTTGTCCACCTTCAGAACGGTCACCGGCGTGTGCCGGCCGTCGTCGGAGAAGACACGGGTCATGCCCAGCTTCTGTGTGATCAATCCTGAACGCATGAGATCTCAGCGCTCCCTCTAAAGCTTGATCTCGACATCAACACCGGCAGCAAGATCGAGCTTCATCAGCGCGTCCACCGTCTGTGGTGTCGGATCAACGATATCCAGCAGACGCTTGTGCGTCCGCATCTCGAACTGCTCCCGGCTCTTCTTGTCGATGTGCGGCGAGCGCAACACCGTGAACTTTTCGATCCGCGTGGGCAGCGGAATGGGACCGCGCACATTGGCGCCGGTACGCTTCGCCGTATTCACGATCTCCAGGGTCGACGTATCAAGCACGCGATGGTCGAACGCTTTGAGCCGTATGCGGATGTTCTGTCTTTGCATCAGAGGCAGTCCATGAATTTGGGCGCTTCCCTTGTCTTGAGAAGCGCCCGTTTGCTTTTCTCTATTCCACGATTTCCGACACGACGCCGGCGCCGACGGTGCGGCCGCCTTCGCGGATGGCGAAGCGCAGGTTCTGCTCCATCGCGATCGGCACGATCAGCTCGACGTTCATGTCAACGTTGTCGCCCGGCATCACCATTTCGGTACCCTCGTTCAGGGTCACGACACCGGTCACGTCCGTCGTGCGGAAGTAGAACTGCGGGCGGTAATTGGTGAAGAACGGCGTGTGCCGCCCGCCCTCGTCCTTGGTCAGAACGTAAGCGGAAGCCTTGAACTTCGTGTGCGGCGTCACGGAACCCGGCTTGCACAGCACCTGGCCGCGCTCAACGCCGGTCCGGTCAACACCGCGCAGCAGGCAGCCCACATTGTCGCCCGCCTCGCCACGGTCCAGGATCTTCCGGAACATCTCAACGCCCGTGCAGGTCGTCTTGGAGGTGTCCTTGATCCCGACAATCTCGATTTCCTCGCCGGTCTTCACGACACCGCGCTCAATACGGCCCGTCACAACCGTGCCGCGGCCCGAAATCGAGAACACATCCTCAATCGGCATCAGGAACGGCTGATCCACAGGACGCTCAGGCTGCGGGATGTAGGCATCAACCGCCGCCATCAGCTCAAGCAGCTTCTCCTTGCCGATATTGTCGTCGCGGCCCTCAAGGGCGGCAAGCGCAGAACCGGCAACAATCGGAATGTCGTCGCCCGGGAAGTCGTAGGACGACAGAAGCTCGCGCACTTCCAGCTCGACCAGCTCAAGCAGTTCCTCGTCGTCCACCTGGTCGACCTTGTTGAGGAACACCACCAGCGCCGGAACGCCAACCTGGCGGGCAAGAAGAATGTGCTCGCGGGTCTGCGGCATCGGGCCGTCAGCGGCCGACACAACAAGGATCGCACCGTCCATCTGGGCAGCGCCGGTGATCATGTTCTTCACATAGTCGGCGTGGCCCGGGCAGTCGACGTGGGCATAGTGACGGTTCTCGGTCTCATACTCCACGTGTGCGGTGGAAATGGTAATGCCGCGCGCCTTTTCTTCCGGCGCCTTGTCAATCTCGTCAAACGCCGTCGCCTGCGCGCCGCCGGCTTCCGCAAGAACCTTCGTAATCGCCGCCGTCAGCGTCGTCTTGCCATGGTCAACATGGCCAACCGTGCCAATGTTGCAGTGCGGCTTGTTACGTTCAAACTTTTCCTTGGCCATAATCGCCGTCCTCAATCCGTCTCTTTTTCGTCCTGGCGCCAACGCTGCGCTGCGCCTGCCCTCTTCAGCCCGGCCCCGCCTCGCGACCCGTAACGGGACGCCTGGGCCTCAAACCGGACCTGCTGGAGCGGGTGAAGGGAATCGAACCCTCATCGTAAGCTTGGAAGGCTTCTGCTCTACCATTGAGCTACACCCGCCCGGCAACACGTCAATTTTGCGGAGCCGGTATCGTCAAAACCTGTTGATCCAATCGACCCAACACTACTCCTGAACCCACGGTCGCATCCAGAAAAAGTCCAGCTAGTTCAAAGACATGACCAGTGGTGGAGGAGGTTGGATTCGAACCAACGTAGGCATAGCCAACGGGTTTACAGCCCGTCCCCTTTAACCACTCGGGCACTCCTCCTGATCAGCGGTTCTCTTAAGAATAACTGGTGTTTTGCGCGCACGACCTTTTGCCCGGACAATGAGTCCAAGCTGTATCCGCGGCTTTATGAGCAGCGATGAGCGCCCTGTCAAGCCGTAAACTCATGAATTATAGCGAAAATCAGACTCAAGTATCAAAGCCTTCTTGTTCACCGTTCCCACAGCATATATGGCACCGCATGCCCCGCAACAAGTCAGACAAGCAGAACACCCGCAAGCCCAGTCACGGCAAGCGCGGAAATGCCACCGGAAGCGCCAGGCGGAATC
>JBCCEL010000449.1:0-4184 GCA_039030315.1 Pseudomonadota bacterium | reverse complement strand
CAAAAGCAGCACAGCGCGTTGTGCAGCATGGGGAACTGCGCAAGTTGGCGCTCACGGTCCTGAGCAAGGACGCCAGTGTGAGGGCTGTGGCCAGTTGCACAGCCCCACAAGTGTGCGGCACTCACACACGTGCGCGCGCACCACACCACTGCAACAATGTTACAAACCAAGCACTATACCGTGACAGGAGACTTCCTGTACTTGGTCATCAAATGACTCCGAAACCGCATAGTCGAAGCAATGACGGGCCAGATCCGACATCCGGGCATCGGTCATCCGATTACCCGAGCCTGCCGTGGCGGAGGCAAAAATGGAAAGATCCGAAAGACACGAGCCGTAGGTGCGCCATTTGGCAATATTGATGGATTTTGCCATCACCTCGTCCTCGAACATCTTCGGATAGCTGATCCCCATTCTGTTCTTGAGGTAGCCGTAGAGCGACGTCTGCGCGACGTAGGATCCGCGAGTCTGGACGAAGTCTGCAAGGGCCTCGACCGAATCGATCGGGCCCTTCCGGAACCTCGTCGTGAGGGCTTCCTGCACCTTCTCCGGCAGCAGATCCCTCAGTTTAGAAAGGGAAATCGGCAAGCTTTCCACCTCTCTCACCATTAGCACTTGGTCTAACTTGTCGCACCTAGTGCACCCCGATAGTCTTTTGTCCAATCCAAAGAATTGGGAATCAACCCAACACTGGTCCTTAACGTCCTGGTGACAGGACAACTGTTGGTGGGAGGACTCTATGTCTGAAAACAACCGTGAGGCAATGGAGGGCCATTGGGCGAAGACGCGAACCCTGACGTTCATCGTGCTGGCGATCTGGTTCATCTTCTCCTTTGTGGTCCACTGGTTTGCCAATAGCCTGAACGGAATATCCTTCCTCGGATTCCCGTTGGGCTACTACTTCGCCGTCCAGGGCTCCCTGGCCATCTTCGTCATCCTGATCTTCGTGCAGAACTGGCGCCAGGATCAGATCGATGAAGAGTTCGGCGTAAGCGACAAAGAATAGGGAGTCGATAAGATGCAAGGCAACTTCATTGACAACCTAGGCAAGGTCTACGGCCTGTACACAGGCGGATTCATTGTCTTCATCATCCTGATGGCGATCCTGGAGCAGCTCGGCGTGAGCGCTGCCGCGATCGGCATCATGTTCGTGATCTTCACAATAGCGATCTACGCCGGTATCGGCTGGCTGTCGCGGACCATGCAGGTCGATGCCTACTACGTGGCAGGGCGGGAAGTCCCGGCCGTCTATAACGGCATGGCGACGGCGGCGGACTGGATGTCCGGTGCCTCGTTCGTGGCGCTGGCCGGCGGCATCTACTTCGGCGGACACGGCTACCTGGCCTTCGTTGTCGGCTGGACCGGCGGCTATGTGCTGGTGAACGCGCTGATGGCGCCTTACCTGCGCAAATTCGGCTGCTACACGGTTCCGGACTTCATCGGCACCCGCTATGGCGGAAACCTCGCACGCTTTTGCGCGGTTCTGGTTCTCGTGGTTGCGTCCTTCACCTATGTGACGGCGCAGATCAACGCGACCGGTACCATCGCGGCACGGGCGCTGCAGATTCCGTTTGAGTTCGGTGTCTGGTTCGGACTTCTCGGCATCCTGCTCTGCTCCATGCTGGGCGGTATGCGGGCCGTGACCTGGACGCAGGTGGCGCAGTACATCGTGCTGATTATTGCCTACCTGGTTCCGGTCATCTGGATGTCCAACGTCCAGGGCTTCGGCGTCATTCCGCACTTCTCGTACGGTGATGCCGTTCAGCGGATTGCAGAACTTGAGCCGACTCTGGCTGTCGGCACGGCTCCGACTGAAAGCTTCGCAGGCCTGAAAGCCCTGACGAACCTTCACAACGAACCGGGCGGTGCCTTTGCGGGGTGGAAGTTCTTCGCTCTGGCTCTTTGCATGATGACCGGTACGGCTTCCCTACCGCACATTCTGATGCGCTACTTCACGACGCCGAGCGTTCGTGATGCGCGGCGGTCTGTGGGCTGGTCGCTGTTCTTCATCTTCCTGCTGTACTTCACGGCGCCGGCTCTGGCCACGCTGACCAAGCTGCAGCTGCTTGATCCGAACCTTCCGACTGCGGTCATCGGCAAGTCCATTGCCGATGTGAACAATCTGGAATGGATCAAGAACTGGTCCAACGTGGGCATGCTGAAGGTTACCGATGGCAATGGTGACGGCATCCTCCAGATCAACGAGTTCTTCATGCGAAGCGGCATCGTCGTTCTGGCAACGCCTGAGATTGCGGGTCTGCCGTATGTGATCTCCGGCCTCGTCGCCGCGGGCGGTATGGCTGCTGCCATGTCGACCGCTGACGGCCTGCTGCTGGCGATCGCCAACGCGCTGAGCCATGACCTGTACTACAAGATCATCGATCCGAAGGCCGATACGAAGACACGCCTGATCGTGGCCCGTATTCTGCTGATCGTCATCGGTGCGGCTGGTGCATTCGTGGCCTCGCTGAAGCTCACAGGCATCCTCGGTGCCGTGGCCTGGGCGTTCTGCTTTGCGAACTCCGGTCTGTTCTTCCCGCTGGTCCTCGGTGTCTGGTGGAAACGGGCAAATCGTCAGGGCGCGATTGCAGGCATGCTTTGCGGCTTCGCAGCCGGTGCTCTGTACCTCATCTACGTGCAGAATGGCGGCACGAAGATCGCCGGCCTCGACGGTCTGCGCTTCGGCATGATCGGTATGCCGGTCAGCCTGATCGCCATGGTCGTCGTCTCGCTGATGACGCCCGAGCCTGATGAGGAAACGCAGAAAATGGTCGACGAAACCCGCATTCCGACGGGCGACACGGTCATCGTTGCACACGACAAGGCCTGATCTGCATTCAACGCAATCCGGGAGAGCGGGGATTCGTCCCCGCTCTCTTTTTTTGTGATAAGGCTATGTGTGCGGATCAAGCCACGATCCGTTCCCGTCATGCCCGCGCAGGCGGGCATCCAGGGCGGCAAGCAAGGGCCCTCGCGTTCCGCCCCTGGCCTCTCGCCTTCGCGGGAGTGACGCCAATATGCTCGCCGTGTCCGGGGCGAGCGGATCAAGTGAAGTTATGGGGTGTGAGGGATGTTTGGCAGTATTCCGATATGGGTCCTGTTGCTCGACTATGCACTTGGCATGGTGATGTGGACACTTATCGCCCGTTCGGCGATGAACATGTTTCTGCCGGTGGATTCGGAGTTCTTCTTCATGAAGTTCTTCGTCCGGGTCACCAACCCGATCCTCAAACTGTTCGCGCCGATCACACCCGGCTTCCTGATTGACATCATGGTGCCGCTCTACGTGGCCTGGTTCTTCTACCTCGCCCGCTTCTACCTGATGCCCTGGCTGCTGGGGTATTCCGTCATGGGCATGCTGTCCTTCCCCCTGGAAGGCGACATCGCGGCGGCGATCTATCAGACGTTCGGCGGATCGAATTAAAGCAAGTCCGCTTGTTGAATCGTGCAGGATCGTTTCAGATCCGAGACGCCCGGAATTTGCTCCAGCCGAGAAAGTGCCGGTGAGCCACGGGTAGCCCATAGATCAATTTGGGTTCCCTGATGGTGAAAGGAAGACTTTTTTCGGCCTTAACGCATTGCCCAAACGGCGAGTACACGGGCTATTCGATCAGCTCTTCCAACCCGGCGAGAATTTGTGCGAATGCATCGGCCTCCGTTGTCCCTGAAGCCTGAGCTACCGCTTGGCGCAAATCGCCGATTGTCGACTGCAGTTTCCAGTTGGCGGGGTCTTCTCTATCGATCTGTGCTGCCAGCTCCCTGGCCTTGCGCACGTCACGGGACCTGAAGGCCGCTCCGAGCAGGGTCGGCCGTGTCCATTCGTCGTCAGTACCACGCGCAATTGCACGTTCACATGCGGCAATCACGAAATGATCCACGACTACCGCCCGCTCGGCGTCGCCTTCTTCTGCTCGGACAAGCAGAAGCTGCGCGATGTTGCTGGAACAGTAGAACTCGTTGAAGTCGAGCTGCATACCCCTGGTGTAGTGGTCGATCGCCTTGCCCAGGTAACGCCTTTCGAGTCGGTTCGGCCGTTCACCGCCTTCCTCTTCTCTTTGTTCCTGAGTTGCGCGCCAAAGCCGCTTGTAGCGCCCGCCGATGATTCCCAATCGCTCCGGCGTTTCGCCTAGCCGCTCGTTCAGTTGTTCCAGGCTGGCGATTGCCTCCTCCGGCTTGCCGGTATT
>JBCCEL010000448.1:0-4187 GCA_039030315.1 Pseudomonadota bacterium | reverse complement strand
GCCAGACTGTCAACACCACCCTCTCGAACCGTCGCCGCAAGGGCCTCGTTGCAAATGTCCACGGACACTTGCACATCTCAAGCATCAGCCGTCTCAGTCAGACATTGGAAGTCTAGTCGATTGAAGCACTTGGACTGAAGGGTACAGAGTTCTCAACCTGGTTCTGGCCTCGTCGCTGTTGAACAGGCAGCCGGCGATTGTGGCGTGGCCGGTTCCCACTCATGGCCAGGCAGTGCCTGACCTTTCGAGCCGGCACTGGATACCGATGCACTCCTTCATGCATGCCGCGCAAAGACCGGCCTGATGGATTTGTTCAGGCCCCCTGTTCGCGTTCGTCGGATGCAAATCCAGCCACACTTTGATGTTCGCCACAATCAGCCTGTCTTCAGTCGACTGCTCGAACGTCGCCGCAAGACACAGCTCTAATCAGACACATCATGCCAAGTGATGTGCAACACTAGATCATGATCGAAAACCCGCCATCGATTGGTATGGCTGTTCCGGTAATGAAGTCGGAGGCGGGACTTGCGAGAAACACGGCCAGACCTGCCATGTCGTCAATCTCGCCCCAACGGCCCGCCGGAGTACGGGAGAGCACCTTCTCATTGAGACCGGGCACCTGGCGACGGGCTCCCCTGGTAAGCTCGGTGTCGATCCAGCCAGGCAGAAAGCAATTGACCTGAATGTCGTCCGGTGCCCAGGCCACCGCCTGACTACGGGTCAGCTGCAGGATGCCGCCCTTGGAGGATCCGTAGGCAGCAGCGAAAGACGAACCGAAGATCGACATCATGGAACCGTTGTTCAGGATCTTACCCCGGCCGGCCTTCTTCATCTCCGGGTAGCAATACTTGGAGCACAGAAATGCGCTGGTCAGGTTGGTTTCAATGACCCATTCGTACTCGTCTTTGGTCAATTCCTCCGGGCGCTTGCGCACCGAAGAACCGGCGTTGTTCACGAGAATGTCGATGCCGCCCAGGTGCCGGCCAACCGTTTCAACCATGGCAATGACCGCCTCTTCGTCGGTCACATCTGCCTGAACTGAGATCACCTCGCCCTCATGGCCGCGCAACCGGTCGACGGCGCGTTCGTTCTTCTCTTCATTGCGCCCGACCACAGCTACCGACGCGCCCGCACGCGCCAGACCGTCGGCCATTCCGAGCCCGATGCCTCCATTTCCGCCTGTGACGACAGCGACTTTGCCGGTCAAATCGAACAACTGCATGGTTTCTCCAGTTCTGCCGGAAGCAGATCAACAGCAAATGGAAGTGCTAGTCCCTCGGCACCAATTTGGCCATAGCGTGGATGGCTTGATCGACTTGCTTTGGGAAGTCCTGACCTGCCCCCTTGTCTCCCTTGGTCAAAAGGTGAGTCCTTTCTTTTCTGGACCGAACACAACGCACCAGACTATCTGGCGGAGTGTGCTGAGGCGACCGATCAGATCCGTGGCCTGCTGAACGAACTCGCGACACGCGACCTGTTCCCCCCTCCAAAAGAAACTAACCGGAGAAAGATCCACGAGTGATGTGCGCAGAACGGATCCTTAACGTTCCATTCCACGCCCGATGTCGGCAGTCGGCTCCTACCCCATATGCGACATGTGCAGCGGGGACTTTCCTTCCGCTCTGTACCTAGAATCGGCCATCGGGCTATCGGAGAAAAAGTGCCATCAAGCGACTTCTGCGAAGGTCAGTACGGTGGAGAGCCTCGACTCAAGAGGCCGGTTCCTGCCGGCCGAATACCGGCTCGGATCGCGGGAAAGGCTGCTCCCAGGATGCCAATCGACGCGGCAAGCAGGACTGCCTGCCATAGCCCGGCCAGCGTGAACTGAAGCGTGTAACCTATCCGTATCGTGCTGCCGGCCAGGGCGGTGGCGCTTAGGCCGCTCAGGGCAATGTACGCGACGGCCGCGCCAAGCATGCCTGCAAGAATGCAGACAAGCATGCATTCAGCGATCAGCCCTCCGCACACTGCGGTCCGGCTGAAACCGACAACCCGTAAAGTCGCCATCTCCCGTGCACGCGTTGCCGTGGCAGCCAGCATTGTGTTCAGCGCCCCGACGACGGCGCCGATCGCCATGAGGATCGCCAGGGGCCAGGCGAGTTTCTGCGTGAGTTCGCTCGTTCGCTTCGCCTGTGCCGCGTAGTAGTCCTTTTCCGATTTTACCGTCAGTTGGAGGCGCGGATCGGCACTGTTATAGGCAACAAGTGCGGAAAGGTCGTCCGCGGCGCTTAGTTGAACGCGCACGCTTTGAACGGTGTTGGCGCGCTTGAACAGGTTTTGCACCGTCGTCAGGTCTGCCCAAATCTCTGAATCCGATACGCTGCCGCGTGTCTCGAATATACCGATAACCCTCCAGGTCGCTGTGCCCACAGCGACGCTGGCACCAAGCTCCATGCCCCGGTAGGTGCGCGCGACGTTGCGCCCGATGGCGAGTTCGGTCGAGCCCACGGAAGGCCAACGGCCCTCAACGAGGCTCACATGCTGGCGGAGCGCAATGCCGGTGGCGTTCAGACCGCGAAGGCTAATATTGGCACGCCCCCCATCTTCGCGCCGGTAGCCGTCAACAACCAGATTGACCTCCGCAGAGATCTGGCCGGCGCCCGGCGCGCCGCGCAGGATGTCCAGCTGCTCGCGCGTGACGATGCTGTTGATCTCAGCCTGTGAGCCTCCGCGCATGACGATGGCGACATCGGACCTGCCGGACTGCTCAAGGGTGTTCTTCAGCCCCTGTCTCAATGCATGCAGTCCAGTCAGCGTCGCCACCACCAGGGCAACGCAAAGCATGGTCGCCGCCAAAACCCCACCACGGGCGGTGAGCGCTCTCAGATTGATGGCGACGATGGCAATCGTTTGGCCGAATACTCCGCGCATGCCTTTATCCCCGCCGAAGAACATTCGCCGTGGACGCGCTCACGGCTTGCCACGCCGGAAAAGCGCTGGCCGCAACGGCGAGCACGAGCATGGACGCTAGCCCTGCAACCATCATCCAGGGCGTCACCGCCATGCCCGGAGCAATCAGCGTCATGCTGTCTTCCGCAGCGCGTACAGTAAGATCCGCGGCAAACAGCCCCGCCATACCGGCAATCAGGATCACCGTGATGCTCTCTCCGATCAGCTGGGCCAGGATGCGCGTGTGCGAGAAACCAATCGCCTTCAGTATCCCGGTTTCGCGTGCACGCTGCCTGATGGCCAACGCCGTGGTGCTGGCGACGATCACCAGAAGGCTGAAGAACGCAGCCGCCAGAATGAGCACTGTGACGAGCGCAAGATCACCGAACTGGGCGACAAAAATCTGGGCGAAACTGCGCTCACTGTCCGTCGTCGTCCGTGCAGACGTGGCTTCGAACAATCTGTCGATGGCCTGCCCCATCTTGCCAGGCTCGCGGCCGGGTGCGGGCGCTGACACGATCCAGCCGATCATGTTCTGGTCTTTCGTGCGCGCCTCATTCACCAGGTCGTAGTGAATGTAGATGAAGCTGGTATCCACAATGGCCGATGCGCCTTTGAAGATGCCGGCAATGCGGAACGACCAGCTCTCTGCGCCATCGCGCCGGGGGAGCCTCTTGTTTATGATCGGCACCTGGTCGCCAACCTTCCAGCCGAATCGCTCGGCCATGGAGGCACCGACGAGGATCGATCCGCGTTCGCGCAAGAAAGCCTCGCGCTCCTGATCCCTCAGACTGAGATCGTCGCCATAGACCGCGAGATAAGAACGCGGATCAACGGCAATCGCGTGAAGCGCGTTCCGCCGTTCCCGGAAGTAGCCGCCAAACCAGATGGCAAAACTCGCTTCCCCGACACTCTCAAGACCCCGTACGCCCCCGAAATGGGAGATCGGCAGGGCCTCGGTGAAGCTCAGCTTATTGACCGTGATCATGCGGCTGGTAACGATGTCGCCTGTGGAGCTGTAGGCGCGCTCAAAGGCGATCAGGACGCCAAAGAGCAGGTAGGCGATGGCGACAGACAGCATTAGCAGCACATTGCGCAGCCAGGCATGCCTGAGGCTCGACAGCACCAGTCCGAAGGTACTCACGCCGTCCCTCCGGCGGCGTCGGCCAACCGGCCCTTGTCGAGGTGCAGAATGTTGTCGGCATGCTCAGCCGCTACTGGATCATGCGTCACCATCAGGATCGTCGCTCCAAGGTCGCGGCAGAGTGTACGGAGGATCGCCAGCACCTCATTTGAGG
>JBCCEL010000447.1:0-4199 GCA_039030315.1 Pseudomonadota bacterium | reverse complement strand
GCCCGTCTCCTTTGGGCCCGTGTGATAGAGGCATGCGGTGCCAGCCCCAAGCCCCTCCGGCTACACGCTGAATCCAGCTGGCGCATGCTGGCCAGGCGGGACCCGCACGTGAACCTGCTGCGGGCAACGGCAGCCACCTTTGCCGCTGCGACCGCCGGGGCAGATACGCTCACCGTCCTGCCTTTCACAGCCGCCATCGGTCTACCGGACCGGTTTGCCCGGCGCATGGCCCGCAACGTTCAGCTGGTGCTGGCGGAAGAATCGAACCTTGGCTACGTGGCGGATCCGGCCGCCGGGTCCGGGTTCATCGACAGCCTCACCCGGGATCTTGCCGAAGAGGCCTGGGCACAATTCCAGCGCCACGAAGCGGCTGGCGGGATCGTCGAGGCCCTGAAAGCAGGCTCTTTGACGGCGCAGGTGGACGAGACCCGCACGGCCCGGCTGCGCAATGTTTCCAGGCGCAAGGATGCGCTCACCGGGGTTTCGGAGTTCCCGAACATTCACGAAGCGCCGGCCGAGGTGCTGGCTCCTGCGGCTGTGGCCAACGGTTCCGGCGGCTTTCAGCCCATGCGCCTGTCAGAGCCGTTCGAGGCCCTGCGTGATGCCGCCGATGCAATGGGTGATCGGCCATCCGTCTTCCTCGCCAATCTCGGATTGGCGGCGGACTTCACGGTGCGCTCGACCTGGGCGGCCAATCTGTTCGAGGCCGGAGGCATCGAGGCGCCGCAGAATGACGGCTTTGCCGGCCTTGAGGAGGTGGTGTCCGCCTTCAATGCCTCCGGCAGCGAGATCGCTGTCCTGTGTTCCAGCGATGCGGTCTACACCGAAGAGGCGGCCGGCGCAGCGCAGGCGCTGAGCGGGGCCGGGGCCAAACACGTCTATCTCGCCGGCCGGCCGGATGATCAGCTCTCAGCTGCCGGTATCGGCACCTTTGTCTACGCCGGATGTGATATACTGGCGGTGCTGCAGGAAACCCATCGCATGCTGGGAGTGTCCACATGACGGCCATACCTGATTTTTCATCGGTCGACTTCGCGCTGCCGAAACCAACTGCATCGGGTGAAACATCCGTGTGGGAGACACCGGAGGGCATTCCGGTCAAGTCCGGATACGGAGCAGGCGACCGGGCCGAGCTCGACTTCGTCGACGGATGGCCGGGCATGGCGCCGTTCCTGCGGGGGCCCTACCCGACCATGTATACGACCCGGCCCTGGACCATCCGCCAATATTCCGGCTTCTCGACCGCCGAGGACTCCAACGCGTTCTACCGGCGCAACCTGAAAGCCGGACAGAAGGGGCTCTCGATCGCGTTCGATCTGGCTACCCACCGCGGATACGATTCCGATCATCCCCGCGTCGTGGGCGATGTGGGCATGGCAGGGGTGGCCATCGATTCCATTCTGGACATGCGCACCCTGTTCGACGGCATTCCGCTCGATCAGATGAGCGTGTCGATGACCATGAACGGTGCGGTCCTGCCCGTGCTGGCGCTCTACATCGTGGCGGCGGAAGAGCAGGGCGTGGCACCGGAGAAACTGACCGGGACCATCCAGAACGATATCCTCAAGGAGTTCATGGTCCGGAACACCTATATCTATCCGCCGGCGCCCTCCATGCGGATCATATCCGACATCTTCGGCTACACCTCCCGCAACATGCCGAAGTTCAATTCGATCTCCATCTCCGGCTACCACATGCAGGAGGCCGGTGCGACCGCTGACCTGGAGCTTGCCTATACCCTGGCGGACGGCGTCGAGTATGCCCGCGCCGGCGTGGCCGCCGGGCTGGATATCGATGCGTTCGCGCCCCGGCTCTCCTTCTTCTGGGCCATCGGCATGAACTTTTTCATGGAGATCGCCAAGATGCGGGCCGCACGCCTGCTCTGGGCGAAGCTCATCAAGCCGTTCGATCCCAAATCCGACAAGAGCCTGTCGCTCAGGACCCACTGTCAGACCTCCGGCTGGTCCCTGACCGCACAGGACGTCTTCAACAACGTCACCCGGACCTGCATCGAGGCCATGGCGGCAACCCAAGGGCACACCCAGTCGCTTCACACCAATGCCCTGGACGAGGCGCTGGCGCTGCCGACGGACTTTTCGGCCCGCATCGCCCGGAACACCCAGCTCTTCCTGCAGCAGGAAACCGGCACCTGCCGGGTGATCGATCCCTGGGGCGGAAGCTTCTACGTCGAGCGGCTCACCCAGGACCTTGCCGAAAAGGCGTGGGCCCATATCCAGGAAGTGGAAGAACTGGGCGGCATGGCAAAGGCCATCGAAGCCGGGATCCCGAAATTGCGCATCGAGGAAGCCGCCGCCCGGACCCAGGCGCGCATTGATTCAGGCGCCCAGACCGTTGTCGGCGTGAACAAGTTCCAGGTGGACGAGCCCAACAATATCGAGGTTCTGAAAGTCGAGAACGCCAAGGTGCGGGCCGAGCAGGAAGCCAAGCTCAAGCGCCTGAAGGCGGAGCGCAATGAGGCCGAGACGCAAGCCTTCCTTGATGCCCTGAACAAGGTGGCGGAAACCGGTGAGGGCAACCTGCTCGCCGCTGCGGTGGATGCCGCCCGCGCCAAGGCGACCGTCGGCGAGATCTCCCTCGCCATGGAGAACGCCTGGGGCCGGCACGTGGCCGAGATCCGCGCCATCCAGGGCGTTTATCGCAAGGAGGCTGGCAAGATGTCGGAAGCGGTGGAAGAAACCCGCCGGATGGTCGATGCCTTCGAGGATGCGGATGGCCGCCGTCCCCGTATTCTGGTCGCCAAGATGGGGCAGGACGGTCACGACCGCGGCCAGAAGGTCATCGCGACGGCGTTCGCCGATATCGGCTTCGATGTGGATATCGGTCCGTTGTTTTCCACCCCGGACGAGGTGGCGCGGCAGGCGGTGGAGAACGATGTGCACATCATCGGCGTTTCCTCCCTGGCCGCAGGACATCTGACCCTGGTGCCGGACCTCAAGAGCGCTCTGGCCGCACTTGGCCGTGAAGACATCATGATCGTGGTCGGTGGTGTCATCCCGCCGCAGGATTTCGATGCCCTCACCGAAGCAGGCGCAGCAGCGATCTTCCCGCCCGGCACGGTGATCAGCACCGCGGCGCAGGATCTCATCCGCAAGCTTTCGGCCGAGCGTGGATACGCCGATGCTGCGGAATAGCCGCGTTGCGGTAGCGCTCATCGCGCTCTGGGCAGCCCCCGCGCTTGCGGCGGACAAACCGGATGTCTCCGAGCAGACACCGGCCTATTCCATTGAGGCAACTCTCCCTTCCCTCGGCCAGGGCGACCGTCTGCTGCTGGCAAAGCTGCGGGCGGATCTCATGCTGGAGCTTGAGGCTTTCCGGCGGGAAGCCGCCGCTGAAAAGAAGCTTGCGGCAGAGCAGAACTACACCTTCAGGTCTTACGACCTGAACGTCGGCTGGGGAACCGAACTGGACGCGCCGCGCCTGCTGAGCCTGATCAAGTCTTACTGGAGCTATCGCGGCGGCGCCCATGGCAACACGACTTACATGAGCCTGCTCTTCGACAGGGCCACCGGGAAGGTCGTGGATTTCATCGATCTTTTCGGCGGCAACGAGAGCGAAGTCCGCAAGGTGCTGCGAACATATGTGACCGATGACATCCTCCGGCAGAAGGCGAAGAAGGCGGGCAAGCCGGTTGAAGAGTATGACGACGCGTTTGTGAAGGACGGTGTCACCGGCAGGTTCCGGGTCTATACCGCCGATCCGTCCACCGAGCCCGGCAAGGCTTCGGGCCTGCGCATCTGGTATGCGCCTTACGAGGTCGGGGCCTATGTCGAAGGTACGCACACCGCCTTCGTACCTCACGAGATCTTCTCAAGGTTCCTCACCGACGAATACAAGCCGGTCTTCGCGGGCCAGTCGGCAAGGAAGCCCGAGTGAGCACGATCCGCGGCCTCAACCACCTGACGCTCGCCGTGTCGGACCTGGACCGCTCCATCGCGTTCTATTCGGATGTGCTGGGCCTGAGCCTGCGCAAGCGCTGGCCGGGCGGCGCCCACCTGGAAGCCGGAGAATTGTGGCTCTGCCTGTCGCTTGACCCCCTGACGCGCACCGAGCCGCACCGGGACTACACGCACGCCATGCTCAAAAAGACAGCAGTCCACATCATAACAAAAGCTGAGACAAATTTTCCCACACCCTCTTCTCTCCATACTTCTAGCTGTTCCTGTTAGTGCTCTGCTTAG
>JBCCEL010000446.1:0-4224 GCA_039030315.1 Pseudomonadota bacterium | reverse complement strand
CCTCGGCATGAAGCTGACAGAGCGGCACAAGGCCGGCGAGGTTGCCGGTATCCCGGTGGATCTGACATTCATGCGGCTCGGCAACCGGCACCACGACCTTGTGCTCATGCACAATCCCAACAAGGCGTACCAGAAGCGCCCGGCAGATCCACGCGACGACACGGAAGGGATTCCGGCATTCCACCACTATGCATACGAGTGCGCCGACCGAGATGCCTTTCTGGGCGTACTGGAGCGGGCCAACGAAATGGACCTTCCGGTCGTCCGCGGTCCGGTTGTGCATAGCCCGTGGGACCCACGCGGCGATGGCTCGTGGGGTGAGAATGAATCGTTTTACGTGCTCGATCCGGACAATCACCGGATCGAAATCTTCTGCAATCTGGCAACGATCGATCAAGACGGCACCTACGTGAATGCGGCCGGCGAGCGCATCGAGGCTGCGAAAGCCGAAGAGGTCTGATTGGCGGTGTCCGCCGCGCTGCCAGACCAGGTCGACGTTCTGATTGTCGGGGCGGGTCCCACCGGTCTTCTGATGGCGAACCTGCTTGGCGTCTACGGGGTGGACTGCCTCGTTGTTGAACGCAATGCGGGCGTGTCGACCCATCCCAAGGCGATCCTCCTGGACGATGAAGGTTTGCGCGCGCTCCAGGCCGCCGGTTTGGCCGAAGAGGTACGTGGTCACGTCATAGAGGGCTACGGTGCGCGCTATTACGATCCGGCCGGAACCTGCTTTGCCAAGGTCGACGCGCCGCTGACGGAGCACGGGTACTACCGGCGGAACTCGTTTCTGCAGCCTGATCTGGAGCGCATACTGCTCCGGGGGCTCGACCGGTTCAGACACAGCCGATGTGCGTTCGGCGCTGAACTAGCTGATTTCAGCCAGACAGACGCCTCTGTCACCGCCCGGACCGGATCAAAACAGATCAATTGCAAGTACCTCATGGGCTGTGACGGCGGGCGCAGCTTCGTCAGGGAACGTCTGGGCATCAAAATGCCAGGACGAACCGATCCTCGGGACTGGGTGGTTGCTGACACGCTGAATGATCCGGATGATGACCGGTTTTCCAAGTTCTTCTGCGACCCCGCCCGTCCGATGGTTAGTATCCCTGCCCCCGGCGGCGGCCGTCGCTATGAGTTCATGGTCATGCCGGGCGAAGATGAAGCCGCTCTCCTGTCACTTGACGCCATCAACTCGGTGCTGGGCCGGTTCCGCAGGTTCAAGGCTGAGGACATTGTCAGGGCAATCGTCTACCGCTTCCACGCCAGGATCGCCGACCACTTTCACTCAGGCCGCGTGTTCATCGCCGGGGACGCAGCGCACCTCTCGCCGCCATTTGCCGGGCAGGGCATGAACGCCGGTCTCAGAGACGCATTCAACCTGGCCTGGAAGGTCGCAGGCGTCGTGCAGGGCCGGCTGAACGGAACGCTACTGCAGACCTACGAGCAAGAGCGCCATGGTCCGGCGGCCGAGATGATCGACTATGCCGTCGCCCTCGGCGACGTGGTGATGCCTCGCAAGTTTGACGAAACAACGCAGGCCCAGATCCAGGACGCTCTGGGATTGGTCGACGGCCAGGTGAAGCCGAAACCGCAGGCGGCTTATGGCAAGGGCTTCGTGGCGAAGTCCGAAGCCCCCGGCCAGACGCTGGTCGGCAGGCCTTGCCCTCAGCCCAGCCTTGGGATGAGTGGGAATGCTCCCGTCCGGCTTGACGACATCCTGGGAGCCGGCTTTGCCTGGCTCAAGATCGGAGTTGGAACCGATGTGCATGAGAGTGTTGCGCGGGCATTCGGCGCAAAGCAGGTTGGCCTCAGCGCGGAGCAGGTGAACGGCACCGAACTATCGGTATACCTCGGGAGCACTCTCCTGATCAGGCCGGATCGGTTCGTCGGTGCCGAGTATCGCGGCGGGCCGACGGACCACTTGAGCGGTCAGCTGCAGAAGTTCCTGGCTTAGCCTGCCTTCAGAAGATCCTTAAGTGCGATTTCGGTGTCCGCAAGCTGCTCTGGAGCCGGCGAAATACCCTTCTCCATCATCATCTGGGAAAAGCGGACATCGCGGGCGATCGCAGTGCCCTGCCCCAGGCCGGTCACGCCGCGCAACTCGCCGTTCTGAAGGCTGAAATAGACGACGGCGCCTTCCGCCCGGCTCCCGCGCGAAACGATCTGATCGAACTCGTTGGGAAAACCCGCAGTCTGCAGGTTCCAGTCGTACTGATCAGACCACAGCCACGGAACAGGATCATAGACCCGGGGTTCGCCGCGGATCGTTCTCGCCAGGTTTGCCGCCTGGAGATTTGCGTTCTGATAGGACTCCAGGCGCACGTGGCGCCCATAACGGGGCATGAACGCGGCCGCGCAGTCGCCGGCAGCATAGATCCCGGGCGCGGAAGCGCGGCCGACCTCATCAGTGACAATGCCATTGTCAACGTCGAGCCCGGCCGCCTCGGCCAGCGCCGTTTCGGGATAGATCCCGATGCCAACGATGACAGCATCCACGGGCAGCGGTGCGCTTCCATCCAGGTTGACCGCCGTGACCTGGTCTGGTCCCACGAAGCCAGATATCTTTGCGCCCGTCAGGATCTCGACGCCATTGCCAGCGTGCACAGCGGCAACATCCGCCGCCGCCTCGGACGGCAATGAGCGCGCCAAAATGCGTTCGAAACCCTCCAGAACAACAACCTCGCAGCCGCACTGGCGGGCGCTTGCAGCCACTTCAAGACCGATGAAGCCGCCCCCGATGATGGCGATCCTGGCTCCCTTTTTCAGCGTGCCTGATACGGACGTGGCGTCCGCCGCGGTCCGCAGAAGGTGGATGCCCGCCAGATCGGCACCCGGCAACGGCAACGCCTTGGCCCGTCCTCCGGTCGTCAGCACCAGATGGTCGAATTGCAGGGCGCGCCCGTCGCTCAGCTCAAGCGAATGCGCAGCCGGGTCCAGGGCCTCGGCGGCACAGTCGGAGATGAAGGTGATGTTATGCGTATTGTAGGCTTCTTCATCGGCGAGCATGACATCGTCGATCGACGCCTCACCCTTGAGCACCGCCTTGGATAAGGGAGGCCGCTCGTATGGCAGGAGGGGTTCATCGCCGACCAGCGTGATCGCACCTTCAAACCCCTGTTCGCGCAACGCGCGTGCGGTCCGTCCGCCGGCCTGGCCCGCACCGACAATAACCACGTGTTCCATTCAAGCTTTTCCCTAGTCGCGGTACGCAGGCTCTTCATCATCGAGGATGGCGCGCAGTTCCGCAAAATGCTTCTTCCCCTCGCCCGGATAACTCTCGATCTGGCTCGCCACTTTTTCGGCCACATCGTCCGCAAGCACGCGCAAGGGCTGCTGCGTCCACAACGCCTTGATGTAGGTTTCGGCAGCCTTTTCGAAGTAGTACATGCGGTTGAAGGCATCGGCGACGGTCGTTCCCAGCACCAGGACACCATGGTTGCCCATGATCATGACCTTCTTGGACGGATCGGCCAACATAACGGCGCAGCGCTCACCTTCACTCTCCAGAGCAAGTCCGTCATAGCCTTCGTCGATCACGTACCTGTTGAAGAAGATCGCCGAATTCTGATCGATCGGCGGCAGATTGCTGTCCGCAAGGCTTGCCAGAACCGTCGCATGAATTGAATGGACATGCAGCGCGCAGCGGTGGTGCGGACAGCGCCGGTGGATGGAGCCATGCAGGCCCCAAGCGGTCGGGTCCGGTGCCTCCGGATGTTCCATGGTGGAAGGATCATTGGCGTCCAGCAGCAGCAGATCACTCGCCTTAATCCGGCTGAAATGCTGCTGATTGCGGTTCATCAGGAACTGTGTGCCGTCTTCATTCACGGCCAGCGAGAAATGGTTCGCCACGCCTTCGTGCAAATCCAGCCGCGCCGTCCATCGGAAAGCGCAGGCAAGATCCCGCCTCTCCTCCTGGTGGTCCTGCGTATTCTTGCCAAAATCGACCTTGCGCACTTCAGACATGGGACATCCTCCCGTTGTTCGGTGGGAGCCCCACTACACCCTACGCTCTCCGCCATCAACGGGCGCGATTGCGTGGTCCGTGCAAAAAACTCAACCGGCCAGCACCGGTTCTGAGATCAGGAACCTGATTGACGAGTTCGGACCGAGGATAAACTCCTCGTCGAGGTCACTGGCCCGGGTGCCCTCCACCTCAAGGCAAAAGGCTCCGTGCTTGAAACCCTCAAGGGCAGATTGCTTAGCAAAATTCGGGTTTGCGAACCT
>JBCCEL010000445.1:0-4255 GCA_039030315.1 Pseudomonadota bacterium | reverse complement strand
CGATCCGACCAAGGGCGCAGAGCTGACCCGCAGCCAGATCGACCGCGGTGCTGACGTCGTCTATCACGCCGCCGGCGGAACCGGCGTCGGTGTTATCCGCGCTGCCGCCGATGCGGGCAAGCTCGCCATCGGCGTTGATTCCAACCAGAACCACATGGCCCCGGGCTCCGTGCTCACCTCCATGCTGAAGCGGGTCGATGTGGCCGCCTACAACACCATGAAGGATGCAATGTCCGGGAATTTCGATACCGGCGTGCGGATCCTGGGTCTTGCAGAAGGCGGTGTCGGCTGGGCGCTGGACGAGCATAATGAAAAGCTGATCACGGCGGACATGAAAGCCAAGCTCGATGCCGCGGCTGCGGACATCAAGTCGGGTAAGGTCTCGGTCCACGATTATCAGAGCGACAGCACGTGCCCGCACTAGACTGACCGGTATGGCCGGTTGCAATGACTGGGGCTGACGTCAGTGGGAGTGCGCCTGGCAGGGCGCCTCCCGCCATTGAGCTTAGGGCCATCGCTAAATCCTTTGGCCACGTCCAGGCCAATCAGGACATTGACCTGGTGGTGGAGCCGGGCACGATCCACGGAATCGTCGGCGAAAACGGTGCCGGCAAGTCGACCCTGATGAACACTCTCTACGGCCTCCATCAGGCGGATGCCGGGGAGATTCTCATCAACGGGGCGCCTGCACCGATCCGCTCCAGCGCCGATGCCATCGGCCACGGCATCGGCATGGTGCATCAGCACTTCATGCTGGTGCCGAACTTTTCCGTCCTGGAAAACGTCATGCTGGGAAGTGAAGGCGGCCCGCTGCTGGCCGAGGGTCGCGAAAAAATCCTAGCTATCCTGGAGGGCCTGGCAAGCGACTACGGCATGACCGTCGATCCGCATGCGCTGGCGGGCGATCTGCCGGTCGGGCTGCAGCAGCGGGTGGAGATCATCAAGGCCCTGAAGGGCGGCGCGCGGATCCTCATTCTGGATGAGCCGACCGGCGTTCTGACGCCGCAGGAAGCCGAAAGCCTGTTCCGCATTCTTGACACCCTGCGTCAGGACGGCGTCACGGTCCTTCTGATCACCCACAAGCTGGAAGAGATCATGGCCGCGACGGACAATGTCTCCATCATGCGCCAGGGCCGCATGGTCGGGCACCGCGCGACCCGTGACACCAATCCGGAAGAACTGGCCGAGTTGATGGTTGGCCGCAAGGTGCTGCTCAGGGTGGACCGGGGCACATCTTCGCCCGGCGAAACCCGGCTCTCTGTCGAACAGCTGGGCTGTGTTTCCCCGGAAGGTGTTCAGCTGCTTGATGACATCTCCTTCGAAGTCCGCAGCGGCGAGATTCTCGGGACCGCAGGCATCGCGGGCAATGGTCAGAGCGAGTTGCTTGAAGTCCTGGCCGGAATGCGCCGGCCCGACTGGGGCCGCATCCGGATGATGGGAACGGAGATCACTCCGGACGCAGAGACCGATCCGGACGAAACGCGCAAGCGCGGCGTGGCGCATATCCCTGAGGACCGGCACCGGCACGGTCTCGTGCTCGGCTTTACGGCCCGGGAGAATGCAATCCTCGGCTATCACCGCGGCAGCGCCACCGGTGAAAGGTCGCTCATTGATGCAACCGCGGTGACGTCCCATTGCGAAAAGCTGATGGCGGAACATGATGTGCGGCCGCCAAATCCGGAGCTCAGGGCGCGCAGCTTCTCCGGCGGCAATCAGCAAAAGCTGGTCATCGCCCGTGAACTCGACACCAGACCGGATGTTCTGATCGTCGGACAGCCGACCCGCGGGGTCGATATCGGTGCAATCGAGTTCATTCACAAGGAGCTTATCGCCCTGCGCGGAGAGGGCGCAGCCATCGTCCTGGTCTCTGTGGAGCTGGAGGAGATCCTCGGCCTCTCCGACCGGATCATGGTGATGAATGCCGGCCGGCTGGTCGGTATCGTGGACCGCCACGAAGCGAACGAGCGGACACTGGGTCTGATGATGGCCGGGATCGGCGCCGCCGAAGACGCCGCATGAGCGCCGCCCCGCCCCTGCCGCGCTGGGCCGATCTCTATCTGCTGCCCGCACTCAACCTGCTGGCCGCCTTCATCGTGTGCGGGCTGATCGTGCTGGCCATTGGGGAGAACCCGTTCACGGCCCTAGGTGTCATGCTCAAGGGCGCCTTCGTGTTTCCAGGCAGCCTCGGCTACACGCTCTACTATACCACCAACTTCATCTTTACCGGCCTGGCCGTCGCTGTCGCCTTTCATGCCATGATGTTCAATATCGGCGGGGAAGGGCAGGCCTATCTCGGCGGGCTGGGAGCCGGGCTGGTGTCTCTGTCACTTGCGCCGGTCCTGCCCGGGCTGATCGTGATTCCCCTGGCGGTTGCCGGCGCTGCGCTGTTCGGCGCCCTGTGGGGGATCGTGCCCGGTTACCTGCAGGCAAAGCGCGGCAGCCACATCGTCATTACGACGATCATGTTCAACTTCATCGCCGCATCGCTGATGGTCTGGCTGCTCGCCGGCCCACTTATCGAGCCCGGCCAGATGTCACCGCAGACGCCCAAGTTCGAGCCCTCCGGCCAGATGCCGTCCATGCAATGGCTGCTTGGCCTTGCCGGTATCGAGATTGCCAGCTCACCACTCAATCTCTCTTTCCTGCTTGCGCTGGCCGCCCTCTTCGTCTTCTGGATTCTCATCTGGAAAACCCGCCTCGGCTACGAGATCCGCACCGTCGGGCAGAACCCGGACGCAGCCCACTATGCCGGCATAAACGTTCCGCGCGTCATCATCATCACACTGGCCATCTCTGGTGCTTTCGCCGGCCTCATGGCCACCAACGAGATCCTCGGCGTTCAGCACAAGGTGCTGCTGAACTTCACGGCGGGACACGGCTTCACGGGCATCGCGGTTGCCCTCATGGGACGCAATCATCCGGTCGGGATATTTCTTGCCAGCCTTCTGTTCGGGGCCCTGTACCAGGGCGGCGCCGAGCTTGACTTCGAGTTCCAGTCGATCACCCGCGAGATGGTGCTGATGATCCAGGGGATGATCATCCTGTTCTCCGGCGCCTTGGTCTACATGTTCAACCCGCCGGCCGCCCGGCTCATCGCCCGCTTCGCCGCGCGGCGGGAGGCGGCCAATGTCTGATTTTGCCCTGCAGTTCATCCTCACCCTGGATGCTTCCCTGAGACTGGCGGCACCGCTGATACTCTGCGCCATGGCCGGCATCTTCTCTGAGCGTTCCGGGGTGATCGACATATCGCTTGAGGGCAAGATGCTGGCAGCCGCGTTCACGGCGGCAGCGGCAGCCCATCTTGCCGGCTCGCCCTGGATCGGTGTCGGCATGGCAATCCTTGTTTCAACATTCCTTGCCCTGGTGCACGGCTTTGCCTGCATCACGCACCGGGGCAACCAGGTTGTGAGCGGGCTGGCCATCAACATCCTTGCCTCCGGCCTCACCGTGACCATCGGCATTGCCATGTTCCGCCAGGGCGGACAGACGCCGCTGCTCGAACCGGCAGAGCGTTTTGGGCCGGTCGAATGGTGGCTGACCGATCTGATGGACCACATTCCACTCCTGGGAACCGTCTACCGGGAGCTGATCAGCGGCCACAACGTCCTGGTCTATATCGCGCTCCTCGCCGTCCCGCTGGCCGCCTGGCTGCTCTACAAGACCCGTTTCGGACTGCGTATCCGCGCCGTCGGCGAAGTGCCCGAGGCGGTCGACAGCGCGGGAGTGTCCGTCTACTGGCTGCGCTACCGGGCCGTCATCATCGCCGGCATCCTCTGCGGGATCGCAGGTGCCTATCTCTCCACCGCGCAAGGGGCCGGCTTTGTCCGCGAGATGTCGGCCGGCAAGGGCTACATCGCGCTCGCCGCCGTGATCTTCGGCAAATGGCGGCCGGCCCATGCCTTCGGCGCCTGCCTGATGTTCGGTTTTCTGGAAGCGGCTGCCGGACGCCTTCAGGGCGTGGAACTCCCCCTCATTGGAGAAGCCCCGGTCCAGCTGATCCTGGCCCTGCCCTACATCATGACCGTCTTGCTGCTCGCCGGTTTCATCGGCCGCGCCAACCCGCCGGCGGCCATTGGCGAACCTTACGTCAAATAGACGTCAGCGCAGAACCACCGCGGTTCCGGCCGCGGTCACCATCAGCATCGAGCTGTTCTGGCCGACGGTCTCATAGTCGATATCCACTCCAATCACCGCGTTGGCACCCATGGCGGCGGCCTCGACCGTCATCTCCTCAATGGCGATCGTACGCGCCTTG
>JBCCEL010000444.1:0-4287 GCA_039030315.1 Pseudomonadota bacterium | reverse complement strand
GTTTTCGGCACCGGAACATAGGAGGCGGAAAGCAGGCGCGCATCCTCGGCCTTCTTGACGATGGTGCGGATCACCTTCTCGTTCGGTGCCCGCTTGGTCATCAGCTTGTCGTCGATGGCTTCAAGCGCCTCCTGATAGCGCCGGGAGGCTTCGGCATGGTCTTTCTCGTCGGCGGCCAGATCGCCAAGCGTCGCCAGCACCATCCACAGCCGGTGATAGTTGAGGCTGTCTTTGAGTTCACCCTTGAATTCGCTGAGCCTGGCGCCGCTCTTTACCGACCGGTCAACAAGCGCGGTGATGGCCACGGCGACTTTCCGCCCCAGCCCGCGCCGGAAATCCGGCGTGCAGTCCGTCGTGGCCTGCGCTTCGCGAAAAACACCTTCAAGCGCCGCCAGGTCTTTGCCCGCGGCCTGGGCCCTCTGATAGAGTTCGGCGCAGCTCTCGGCAGAATTGGCGGGAAGCGCCGGCAGACAGAAGGCGCTCGCGAGGGACACAAATCCGATTACGGCATTCCGGTTCATTGTTTTTCACCTTGTTCCGCCCGGTATCCAGCCGGAGTAATTTAAACCATGGCCACAGTGCCGGAAACCGCAAACTCGCGCAGTGATGTGTGTCACAGCCGCCGTGGGCAGCCTTGAGGTTTCACCTTCGGCGTATCCTGACAGAGGCTGCAGGGTCTTTCAGGCTTTCCTCTTTCTGGCCAGCTTCATACACTCGGGCCCATTGAACGTCAGGGAGGTCCGCGTGGAACAAAAGCTGCCAGATCGGTGCCGGGTTGCCGTCATTGGCGGCGGCGTTATCGGCGCCAGCGTTGCCTGGCATCTGACACGGCTCGGATGCAGCGATGTGCTCGTTCTTGAAAGGGGTCAGCTGGGCTGCGGGACCACGTGGCATTCGGCGGGAAACATCCTGCGCATGAGCGCCGACCCGAGGACAATCTCCATCTATACCTACGGCGTCGAACTCTTGTCCGGGCTGCATGAACGCAACGACATCGGCTGGCGGCAGTGCGGGCGCGTGATGATCGCCCGGACGGAGCAGAGAGCCCGGGAGTTCGAGACGATCAGGCGCACCCTCGAAGACCACGGCGTCCCGATCGACGCGATCCCGAACAGCGTGGTTGCCCAGAAGCTGCCCGTCCTGAACACGGAAGATATCGTCGGTGCCCTCTGGAGCCCGGATGACGGACGGGTGAACCCGACGGATCTGGTGGCCGCCTACGTGCGGGAGGCCAAACAACGCGGCGCTCAGGTCCACGAAGGGGTGACCGTCAGCCATGCGCTCACCGCGGACGGGCGGGTGACCGGGGTCTCGACCGACCGCGGCGACGTGCTCTGTGAGACGGTTGTGAACTGTACCGGTCTGTGGGCCAGGGATCTCGGCCTTCGCAACGACGTGGCGCTCCCGCTCTATCCGGTCGAGCATTTCTATCTGCTCACCGGGGAGATCGACGGCGTTTACGCCGACATGCCGACCTTCCGCGATCCTGACGGGCTGATCTATGGCCGCGAAGAGGTCGGCGGCCTGCTCCTGGGGTGCTTTGACCGGGATGCCATTCCGGTTCGGCCGGCCGATCTGCCGGAGCCGTTTTATTTCGCTCTGCTGAACGAGAACTGGGACCAGTTCATGCCTTATCTCCAGGAGGGCGTCCACCGGGTTCCCGCGCTTGAGCATGCGGGCGTGCGGATGCTGCTGAACGGGCCCGAGGCCTTTACGCCCGATGCCGCTCCGCTGCTGGACGAGGCACCGGAGCTGAAGAACTACTTCGTACTGGCAGGATTGAGTTCCGCCGGCGTCACCCGCTCGGCCGGCATGGGCCGGGCGCTGGCAAACTGGATCGTGGAGGGAGAACCGGGCATGGACGTCAGTTCGTTCAGCCTGGCGCGGTTCGACCGGGCAAGCAACGACGAGGCCCACCTCCGCCAGGCTGTCCGGCACGCCCCAAGCGGCCACTTCGATGTGGAGTCGTAACGCCTTTCGAGCCGGCACGCATCCATCTACTTCGCCCAGGCGAAGGTTCTGTCGCCCCTGGCGTAGCGATAGAGATCCCGGGCATCGAAGATGAGGCTGAGGAAAATGGTGATGGCGACGTAGAAGATCCAGCTTCTCAGCACAGCAGGATGGTCAATGGTCTGGAGCCGGTAGACCAGCCAGGGCAGCAGGGCCAGCCAGGGCAGATGGCAGATGCCGGTGAGACGGGAAAAGGGCGTCCGCTTGTGGATCTGGCCCGCGATGGCAAGCGCCAGGACCTCTGCCGCCAGGACGAGCTGACCCTCGAGATGGGTGATGAACACCAGGCCTCCCACGAGTTGGGGTATGTTCAGCGCGCCGCCCCACAGACCGATGGCCTGCCCCTGGGCCCGTATATCCCTGATCATCGCGATTGCGTCGGTCACGAGAAACATGGGCGTCACGCGTCCTCCATGCCTTCCATCACGTCATGGCCCTCCGACGGAATCCAGCTCCTGGCCTCGCCGGCATATTCGGCGCCCGGATTTCCCATGACGGTGGTGCGCCACATCAGGCGATCATGGCCCCCGGCATCATACCAGCTGGCGGCATGGAGCAGGCAGCGGTTGTCGGCGATCACGAGGTCGCCGGGCTGCCATTCATGCACGTAGACACGTTCCGGCTGTGTGGCGTGGGAGAGCAGTTCCCGCAGCAGTGCCGCGCCCTCACCGTCCGGGCCGGGTTCCAGGCCGGAGATCGGCCCGTCGACGAAATCCATCTGGTTTTCCTCGCAGATGTACAAGGCCGGGCGGCCTGTATCGGGATGGAAGCGCACCAGCGGATGTTTCTGCGGCAGCTGATGGGGGAGCAGCGCTCTCGGCTCAACTCCGTTCCGGACATCCTCAGGCCGGCGGCCGATCCATCTCGGCGCGTGAATGCCGTTCAGCCCCTGAATCCTCTCCTTCAGATGTTGCGGAAGGCTGGCATAGGCGGCGGTGCAGTCGGCGAACAGGGTCTGCCCCTGATCCGAAGGCGGACAGATGGAGCCATACAGCAGGGTCACGTCCGGTGGAGGGCGGCGGTAGCTCTGGTCGGTGTGCCAGTTGCGCCGGGTCGGGAATTGCACGGCAAAGCCTCCGTCCGGGACTTCGGCCTTTGGCGGCGGCGGATGGTTGCACGGCGGCATGTTGGAAAGCACCAGGATCTCCGGCACGGTTTCATGGAAGAAGCGCGCTGCCGTCAGGGTCTCGCGGTAGTTTTCGACTTCCGGCCCGAAGATTTCGGAGATGCGCAGAAGCAGACTGGGCTCGCGGTCAATCGCGCCAAGACCGGCCAGGACCAACAGTCCGCCGGCTTGATTGAACTCATGAAGGATAGCTTCGCGCTGCGCGAGAATCTGTGGCGCCGCCTCCTCTCTATCGTCAAAGAAGCAGCGAGCACCGAAGGAGGCTCTTTGGAGTGGTCGAAACTCGGTCATGATAACTCGCACTCGCCATTGGGAGAATGCAGGCTATGTCAATTTCATGACCGAAGACACCCTCAAGTCGCGCCGCATAAGAGCCTGCCCGGAGGACTGTGAACAGCAGGAATCGGGTCTGCATCCCTTCGAACGAACGCCGGTGAAAGGCGCTCGGCAGGTCCTTCGGTGCGCGCACCTGTCCAGAGGGTTCGGCGCGATATTGCCAATCAAGATGTGCTCAGGACCCTGCGGCGACGGCCTTTTGGAGGGCCTCGGTGATTTCCTCTGCGGTGGCGGACATCTTCTTGGCGCCGCGCAGGTGGATGAAGCGCCAGACTTCCTTTCCGGCGGCGTCATAGACCACCAGGCTGGGGATACGCTCTATATTGCCAAACGCCTTGGCGATCTTCTTGCTGCCCTTGATGACGTGGAACTGCGGCTTGGTCCGCCGCAGGAAAAGGGCCATGCGGGCGGGGTTTTCCTTGCCGCCCCACTTCTCGAACAGGTTCACGGCGACGATGGCGGCGGCATCATCGGAGAACCTTGCCCGCACATCGTTCAAGGCCTTGAACTCATCGGTGCAGGGCGGACACCAGGACGCAAAGAACGTGACCACGACAGGGCGTCCATCCAGGATCGCAGGCGGCACCCGATCGCCGGTCACGGCGGCCTGGGAGGGAAGGAGCTTCAGGGGATGGCCATCCCCGGCCTGCACGCCTGCGGGCAGGGCCAGCCCGAAGACCAGCAACATAGCGATGAGCATACGAGACATGTGTCCAGCATAGTCAGGTAATGCCCGTTCGGGCCAATCACAGTCCCGGGAGTTTGCCGAGAGGAGGCGGTTGCGCCGGAACGCGTCCCGTGGAATGAAGCGAAGG
>JBCCEL010000443.1:0-4292 GCA_039030315.1 Pseudomonadota bacterium | reverse complement strand
GGACGTTCAGGTCAGATCCCGGGTCGCCGGCTATCTTCAGGAAGTCCATTTCAAGGACGGCGGGCTCGTTCAGAAGGGAGATCTTCTCTTCACGATTGATCAAAGGCCTTTCCAGGCGGAGGTCGAAAATGCCGAGTCCAGTGTTGATGTCGCCCGGACCAGGCTGGACTTGTCCAAACAGGAGTTTGAGCGCGCAGAGCGGCTGCAAAAGTCGGGCACGGTCGCCGTGTCGACGCTGGATCAAAGACGGCAGGAATTCCTGGCCGCGCAGGCTGAGCTGAGTGGCGCTACAGCGCGCCTCAGATCGGCGAAGCTCAACTTTGAGTACACCAAGATCTATTCGCCGGTTGAAGGCCGGATCGGACGAAATCTTGTCTCGGTAGGCAACCTCGTTCAGGCCAATACGACCGAGCTGGCGTCAATTGTCTCCCTTGATCCCATCTACTTTTACTTTGACGTCGATGAACGCGCGTTCCTGGCCTACTCTCGGCTTGCCAGGGCGGGGCAAAGACCGTCGGGTCGCGTTACACCCTACGAAGTCAGGATCCAGCTTACCGATGAGACGGAGCCCAAGCACACGGGCAACCTGGATTTTGTCGACAACCGGATCGACCGCGGCACGGGTACGATGCGGGGGCGGGCAATCGTGCGCAACAAGGATCTCTTTCTGACGCCCGGCTTGTTCGGCCGAATTTCCATTCCCGGGTCTGAAGTCTACAAAGGCGTCCTGGTGCCGGACTCCGCCATCGGAACGGATCAGAACAGGCGCATCGTCTTCATCGTCGGCGAGGGCAACAAGATTGTGCCGCGGGTCATCCGTCCGGGCCCCCGAATAGACGGCTACCGGGTTGTCCGCACCGGACTGAAGGGCGATGAAACAATCGTGACGAAGGGGCTGGCCCGTGTCCGCCCCGGCATGACCATTGATCCACAGCTGGTCGAGCTGCCAGCTGTTGCCGCGCCCAACTAGACGGGGCGGCCATGGGCTTCACTCACTTTTTCGTCGACCGGCCAATCTTTGCCAGCGTCATCTCGATCGTCATCGTCCTGATCGGTGCAATCTCTTACACCCAGCTTCCCGTGGGGCAGTATCCGGAGATCGCCCCGCCCACCATTGTTGTCACCGCAAACTATTCCGGAGCTGATGCGGAGACCGTTGCGGAGACCGTCGCCGCCCCGATCGAGGAAGAGATCAACGGCGTGGAGAACATGCTTTACATGTCCTCCTACTCCACCAGCGCCGGGACGATGTCCCTTACCATCACCTTTGAAACGGGAACCGATCTGGATGCGGCGCAGGTTCTCGTTCAAAACCGCGTGGCGATTGCAGAACCGCGATTGCCCGAGGAGGTCCGGCGCGTCGGCATCACGACCCGCAAGAGCTCGCCGAACCTGATGATGGTTGTGCATATGCTGTCGCCGGACGACAGTCTGGACCAGCTCTATGTCTCGAACTACGCGCGCAACAACGTGCGAGACGTGCTCATCCGGCTTGATGGCGTGGGTGACCTCACGATCTTTGGTGAGCGGGAATACTCCTTGAGGGTATGGCTCGATCCAGACAAACTGGCTGCCTACGAGTTGACCTCAGCGGATGTGGTTGCGGCTCTCAGGGAACAGAATGTCCAGGTTTCCGGTGGCTCCATCGGAGCGGAACCGGCACCCCCCGGCGTGGGGATCACCTATACCGTCACGACACAAGGCCGTTTTTCGACAACACGGCAGTTTCGCGACGTTATCGTGAAGGCCAGCAGTGACGGGCGCCTCATCCGGCTGCAGGATGTGGCCCGGGTCGAAATCGGGGCTCGGAGCTACTCGACCAACTCGTATCTGAACGGCAAGCCGGCGGTCGCACTGGCAATCTTCCAGCGACCCGGAACGAACGCGCTGCAAAGTGCTTCCGACATCATTGCCACCATGCAGGACCTGAGCAAGGCCTTCCCGCCGGGCCTGGAGTACCGCATCGTCTACAACCCGACCGAATTCATCGCTCAGTCCGTGACGGAGGTTTACAAGACTCTGTTCGAAGCGGTGGTGCTCGTCGTGCTCGTGGTTCTGGTCTTTCTGCAATCGTGGCGAACGGCGATCATCCCAATCATAGCCATTCCGGTCTCGCTGATCGGTACCTTCATGGCGATGTCACTCCTGGGTTTCTCCCTCAATACGCTGACATTGTTCGGCCTGGTGCTCGCTATCGGGATCGTCGTGGACGATGCGATCGTCGTCGTGGAGAACGTTGAGCGCAACATCGCAGAAGGGCTGTCGCCGCGGGAAGCTGCCCACAGGACCGTGGATGAAGTCGGATCTGCGGTGGTTGCGATGTCGCTGGTTCTTTGTGCCGTCTTTATTCCAACGGCTTTCGTGCCAGGCATCTCGGGTGCGTTCTACAAGCAGTTTGCCATTACGATTGCGACTTCAACGGTGATCTCGGCAGTCAATTCGCTGACCCTGTCGCCGGCACTCGCGGCAATGCTGCTGAAACCGCACGGCGAGGCGAAGAGCAAGTTTGCTCTGGCGCGTTTCGGCAGCTGGGCAGCGGCGAAGTTCAACAAGGGCTTCGATCGTACCAGCGAAGGTTACAGCCGTGTTGTGCTCGCGCTTGCCGGACGCAAACTCGCCAGTCTTGCGGTCTACGCGGTTCTGCTTGGCCTGACGGTATGGACGTTCGGAAAGGTTCCCGGCGGCTTCATTCCGCAGATGGATCAGGGTTACGGCATTGTCGTGGTCCAGTTGCCGGATGGCGCTTCCTTGCAGCGAACGGATGAGGTGGTACAGCGCGCTTCGAAGATCATTCTTGATACGCCCGGCATCCAGAACGCCGTGGCATTTGCCGGGTTCTCAGGCGCAACGTTCACGAACGCAACCAATGCCGCGGCGATCTTTGCGGCCTTCGACCCGTTTGAAGAGCGCGCCGGCAAAGGCCGGTCTGCAGCAGAGCTTACCGGCGCGCTATTTGGCCGTCTGCAGCAGATAGAAGAAGCCTTCATAATCGCGATTCAGCCGCCGTCCGTCCGTGGTATCGGCCAGGGTGGCGGCTTCAAGATGCAGATCCAGGAACGTGCCGGCGCCGACATGGGCAGGGCACTGCAGACGGCATTTGCCATGATGGGGGCTTCACGGAACTCACCTGAGGTCACGCGTGTGTTCACGACGTTCTCCAACTCGAGCCCCTCGTTCTATCTGGACATCGATCGTGTTAAGGCGCGTCAGCTGAACGTTCCCATCGGGGCGATTTTCGAGACGCTGGAGATCAATCTCGGCTCGTCCTACGTGAACGACTTTACCGCGTTTGGGCGCCGTTACGATGTTCGGGCGCAAGCTGATCAGCAGTTCAGGCTGGAGCCGGCCGATATGGCGCGGCTCAAGGTCCGCTCCAGTACCGGTGCGCTCGTGCCGCTGGGTACGCTGGTCGAGATCAAGAACACGAGCGGTCCATACCTGGTACAGCGCTACAACCAGTTTGTATCGGTACCGCTTCAGGGCAGTACATCGCCAGGGACGTCCAGCGGCGATGCCCTTCGGGCGATGGAGAAGATTGCGATGGAGACACTGCCCCAGGGCATGACGTTCGAGTGGACCGAGCTTGCCCTGCAGGAAAAGCTGACCGGCAATACGGCCATCTATCTTTTCGTCCTGGCGATCGTCATGGTCTTTCTCCTGCTGGCGGCCCAGTACGAAAGCTGGACCCTGCCGCTGGCGATCATGCTGATCGTTCCGCTGTCCATGCTCGCGGCTCTGGCCGGGGTGATGCTGCGCGGAATGGACAACAACATTCTGACCCAGATCGGGCTGATCGTGCTGGTGGGACTGGCCGCCAAGAACGCGATCCTCATTGTCGAGTTCGCGCGCCAGCTTGAGGATTCCGGCCGGGGCTTGATCGAGGCAACGGTTGAAGCGTGCAAGCTGCGGCTCAGACCGATCCTGATGACCGCATTCGCCTTCATCCTGGGTGTCGTTCCGCTCGTGATTGCCTCAGGTCCGGGCGCCGAGCTGCGGCAGGCTCTGGGCACCGCCGTGTTCTCCGGAATGCTGGGCGTAACCGTACTCGGCCTCTTCCTGACGCCGGTCTTCTACGTCACCATCAGGTTCGTCGCGCTGAAGATATCAAGGGAAACACCGCCCGAGCCGGCGCCGAAGCATCAGGTTCAGGACTAGAGCCTAATTCTCTCAGGCTGAATCGAATACGGGTTTCCAAATCAGTTTGTGTCTGATTCAACATTGATGCTGGACGAGGAGGCCAGCATTGATGGCGGCACCCCTTTCCCCTGATCTTCGTCTTCGGGTTGTTCTGG
>JBCCEL010000442.1:0-4306 GCA_039030315.1 Pseudomonadota bacterium | reverse complement strand
TTGTCCGCATGGCACATGGCGCGGTCCGCCACTGCGGCTGAAAGATCGGCGGAGCAGCCGAAGCGCGACGCGTGGGTGAAGGTAATGCCGGTGATCTGTCCCTTAGCGTCGAAGCCGACATCGTAAGCGATCTCGAAATCGTGGCGCTTGCCGGTCATGATCATGTCGTCGTCCCGGTCGAGCCGGAGCTTGCAAGGACGCCCGGTGACATGGGCGCCGAGAGCTGCAATGGAGGCGAACAAAGAGGGCTGGCTTTCCTTGCCGCCGAAGCCGCCGCCCATGCGCCGTGTCTTCACGGTGATCGCGCTATCCGGCACCGCCAGCATCTTCGCCACATTGTGCTGGACCTCGGTCGGGTGCTGGGTCGAGGACCAGACCGTCATTTCATCGTCCTCGCCCGGAATGGCATAGGCGATGTGGCCTTCCAGATAGAAGTGATCCTGGCCGCCCATGGCAACCCGGCCCTGGAGCCGGTGTTGGCTGGCGGCGAGCGCATCCTCCGGTTCCCCGAGCAGGAACTCCGAGGGCGGGAAGATGAAACTCTCCGACGCCATCGCATCGGCAACGGTGAGATCGGCGGGTAACGTCTCGTAGGAAACCTTCGCCAGATCCGCAGCGCGGCGGGCCTCGCCCACGGTGTCCGCGGCCACGGCGAAAATCGATTGGCCGGCATAGACCACTTCGTCTTCGGCAAAGATGGGGTCATCGCCGAAGACCGGGCTGGCATCGTTTTCGCCCGGTATGTCATCGGGGGTCAGCACGGCACGGACGCCGGGCGCCGTTCGCACCGCGGCCAGATCGAGCCCGGTCAGCCGCGCATGGGCCTGGGTGCTTTGCGCCACATATATAGAGAGCGTACCCGCGATTTCAGGCATATCGTCGATGTAAAGCGCTTCGCCAGAGACATGCTTGTGGGCCGAATCATGCACTTGCGGCGTGTGCGCTCCACCTGAAATCCGCTCTGCAACGGCCGTTTCAGACATGGGCCCCGACCTCGTTCTGAAGATTCAGAAATTCCCGGTAAAACAGGTTCTGGGCGGCGCGCATACGGTACTGGTCCGTGGCCCGCATATCGGTCAGTGGCTCGAAATCGGCTTCCATCGCCGCCATGGCATCCCGGACCGCTGCTTCGCCCCAGGGTTGACCGAGCAGGGTCTGTTCCGCGCGGGACGCCCGCTTCGGCGTGCCCGCCATGCCGCCGTAGCAGATCCGGGCATCGGTAACCGTGTCGTTCTCCGTGCACACACGGAAGGCCATCATCACGGCCGAAATATCCTGATCGATGCGCTTGGAGAGCTTGTGACAAGCAAATTGGTCACCGTCCCGCAGATAGGGCACAGATACGGCCTCCACAAACTCGCCGGGCCGGCGGTCCTGCTGGCCGTAGGTGATGAAGAAGTCTTCAAGCGGCAGCGCGCGACGTTCATCGCCCCGCCGCAGATGAAGCGTGGCGTCCAGCGCGATCAGGGCGGGCGGGCCATCACCGATCGGCGAGCCATTGGCGATATTGCCGCACAAGGTGCCGGCGTTGCGGATCTGCCGCGCCGCAAACCTGCGCATGAGCTCGTCCATGGCTGGGAAATGGCGGGCCAGCACCGGGTGGGCATCCGCCAGCGTGACGGCAGCGCCGAACCGGACGCCGTCTTCCGTCTCCTCGATCGCGGAGAGATCCGGAATGCCGGAGAGCAGAATGAGGGTGTCGAGTTCGCGGTGCTGCTTTGTGACCCAGAGGCCGACATCGGTCAGACCGGCGATGATGTGGGCGCCGGGATGCTCCTGGTAGAGGGCAGCAAGCTCGTTACCTGTGCGTGGGAGAAAGCAGCGCTTGCCGCCACCTTCGACCACGTCCGGCGCCTCGAGCGAGGACAGGACCCGCGCGGTGCCTGCCTCCTCCGCATCGAAGTGATCCATCGCGGACCGCCCCGAGACAGCCTCTGCCGCCTCCAGGATCGGACCATAGCCGGTACATCGGCAAAGGTTGCCGGCAATCGTGTCTTTCAGCTGTTCCCTGTTCTCGCTGCACTTGTTCCGCCAGTTCGCAAACAGCGACATGACGAACCCGGGCGTACAGAAACCGCACTGGGAGGCGTGATGGTCGCAGAACGTCTGCTGCACCGGATGCAGTTGGCCGTCCGGCTGTTTCAGATCTTCGACCGTGATGAGCTGCTTGCCCTGCAGCGTCGGCATGAACTGGATGCAGGAATTGACCGCCCGGTAGACCATCATGTCATTCCCGGCCGGCTCTCCCAGCACTACCGTGCAGGCGCCGCAATCGCCCTCGGCGCAGCCTTCCTTGGTGCCGCACCGGGATTCGGTGCGCCTGAGGTACTCGAGAACCGTCAGCGTCGGATCAACCGTCGTGACCTCGCGCGGCTCGTGGCCCAGCAGAAACCTCAAGGGCTCGCCCATCAGCTCCCCCGGTAGGTGGAAAAGCCGAACGGCGAAAGCAGCAGGGGCACGTGATAGTTTTCGTCCGCCGACGCGATCCCGAAGCGGATCGGCACCTCGTCCAGAAACTTCGGCGACGGCAGGTCATGGCCTTGCGCATCGAGATAATCTCCGGCCTGGAAAACAAGCTCGTAGAGGCCGGCCGCCATGGTCTCGCCTTCGAGCAGAGGCGCAGGCGCGCGGCCATCATCATTCGTTGCGGCATCGCAGATGTGGCTGCGTTTGCCGTTCTCCAGCCGGTAAAGCGACAGACGCAGGCCCCGGGCCGGTGTCCCGGCTGCCGTGTCAAGAACGTGCGTCGTCAGCTTCCCCATGCCGGCCATTCCCTCATTGGCGTGGACAGAGCCTTTATTCTTTCCCAACACGCGGGGCCTGTATAGAGCGGGAGCGACCGTTCACACTCGAATTACTATCAAGAAAAATTTGACAATCACGCGGTTTATAAAGATTTACATAAAAGGCGGAGGTGCACCATGTCAGCAAAATTCCAGGTCCTTCCCTCCGGTCTCGGCCGCGCAGCCTTCGTGGACCGGTTCGGCAGTATCTATGAACATTCGCCCTGGATTGCCGAGCGGGTGTGGGACGGTGGCCTCGCCCCCGAGCATAATGTGATCGACACGCTGGCCGAGGCCATGTCGGAGATCCTCAACGGGGCCGATGATGACGCCAAGCTCGCTCTGATCCGTGCACATCCCGACCTTGCCGGCAAAGCCGCCATCCGGGGCGAGCTGACCGATGCCTCCACTTCCGAGCAGGCCGGGGCGGGACTTGACCAGTGCACGCCCGATGAATTTACCCGCTTCCAGGACCTGAACGCGGCCTACACGGAGAAGTTCGGCTTTCCCTTCATCCTGGCGGTGAAGGGCAAGGGGCGCGCGGAGATCCTGAAAGCCTTCGAAACCCGGATCTCGAACACCCCGGCCGAAGAATTCCGGACAGCCATCGAGCAGATTCACCGCATTGCCCGCCTCCGCCTGGCCGATCTCTAGCCGGTTGCAATCCTCCGTCACAGTACCGACGTAGACTCCCGTAAGGCCCGAAATTCCAAAGCCCCAGGAGTGCGTCCCATGAGCTGGAACCCCTGCCTTGATCCAACCTGTCCAACGACACCTGAGGCTTGCGATGCCATCGAAGCCCTGATCGTGCCGAGGGCACGGGACATCGGGGCGTTCGAAGTGCGCCGCGCCCTGCCGTCAAGCCAGCGCCAGATGGTGGGACCCTTCATCTTCTTCGATCAGATGGGTCCGGCCGAGTTCATCACCGACCAGGGCATTGACGTGCGCCCCCATCCGCATATCGGGCTCGCCACCATCACTTATCTTTACGACGGGGGGATCTACCACCGGGACAGTCTGGGCAATGGACTGGAGATCGAGCCAGGCGCGATGAACTGGATGGTCGCCGGCAAGGGGATCACGCATTCGGAACGCTCGGCGCCGGCGCGGCGCAAGGCCGGCGAAAAGCTCTTCGGCATACAAACCTGGGTGGCTCTGCCGGAAGCGGTCGAAGATACCAACCCGGCCTTCGAACATGCGCCCAGGGAAAATCTCCCGTTCATGGAAGGCGAAGGCAAGCAGGTGCGCCTCATCCTGGGCACGCTTTACGGGGAGACAGCGCCGGTCAAAACCTTTTCCGACATGTTCTACGCCGACGCGGTCCTGTTCGAAGGCGCCAAACTGCCGCTGACCACCGAGCATGAGGACAGGGGCCTCTACATTGCCAGCGGCGAAATCGAAATTGCCGGTGACCGCTTCGCGGCAGGGCAGATGATGGTGTTCCGCCCGGGCGATGAAATCACCATCACAGCGACCCGCGACGCCCGCCTGATCCTGCTCGGCGGAGCAACCCTCGAGGGGCC
>JBCCEL010000441.1:0-4319 GCA_039030315.1 Pseudomonadota bacterium | reverse complement strand
CCGGCGGCAAGCGCCGCGCCGGTAGGCGAAAGCCCGACACCCGTGCCGGGCACGACGCATGGCCCGGCCGCATACAGGTCCTGGGCCGTGGCCAGGGCACGGCGACCCGGAGCCGTATTCGCTCCGGCGACGATGACGCCGATCGTATCAACCAGGCAACGCTTGGCAATGTGTCGGACGTCGTCCGGAACATCCCCAGGCCTCAAAGCCGACGCCCAGGCCGCGATGCGGTCCGAGATGGTCAAGCGCCGGCCTCTTCCACCGTGCAGCCGAACTGGGCAGCGGTTTCTTCCAGCCACTCGTAGATGTTGACGGCAAAATTGCGCGGCATGATCAGATCGAACTGGTCCCGGCCCGAACGGTGGCAGAGCACGGCGACCCCGTGGATACCAGTCTGGACAAATGCGCCGCGGGCGAAAACTCCCTGGTCAAGGTCAACTGGCATACCACGCGCCAACACATCCCTTGCTGCGTCTCCGCTCACCCTCAGAATGGTCCGGCTGTGGCCGAGCTCGGTGACAACGGCCTGCTCCGCCTTGAAGGCCTTGCTCAGTGCCGCGCCCATGCCCGCTCTCACCGGACACACGATCAGGAACTTTTCCGGCGCTATCCGGAAGACCGTGGTCTTGGCCTTGCTCGCAGCGATGAAGGTATCGTCCGGCAGGGCGTGGCCCACCGTCTTCGCGGCCTTCTTCGCCGCCGCCGCGACCGTGTCAGGCCAGGCCGCAAACTGCACGATGTCCCGGCCCGTGATTTCCTTGATACTCACCGCGGCGTCACCGGAACCGGCGCCCTTGCGGCCGGGCTCGTAGACCAGGGCCAGTGCGGATCTAATCTCAGCCATTCTGCTTCTCCCCAGCCGGATCGTACATATGCGGCGAGACCACCTTGCAGGTGACCACCCAGCCCTTCAGCGGATAGGTTACGTCCACCAGCTCGCCCTCGTAGCGTTGCAGGCCGCCAGCCACGAATCCGAGGCCGATAAAGCGCCCTAGCGCCGGGCTGTAGGTCGTGGAGCTCACATGCCCCAGACCATGGCCGTAGTGATTTCCGTCATGTTCGTGGATAAGTGCACCGCCGCGCAGCCGCTCCTCGGGATTGACCGGTTCGAGGCCGACATATCGGGGACGGTTCTCGTCCAGGATGCCCTCGCGCTGGCGCATGACGGAGCCGACGAAGTTCTTCTTCGTGCTCGCCATCCGGCCAAGGCCGAGATCCTCGACAGTCGTGCGGCCGTCAAGCTCGTTGCCGGCAAAGTGTCCCTTCTCAATGCGGAGAGCGCCAAGAGCTTCCGTGCCGTAGAGGCAAAGGCCGTGGTTCGGGCCGGCATCGTAGATCGCCTGCCATATGGCTTCGCCAAAGCCTGATGGCGTAGCCACTTCATAGGCAAGCTCGCCGGAGAAGGAGATGCGGAAGACGCGCACCGGCATGCCCTTGTAGACGGTTTCGCGCACACCCATGAACGGGAACGCCTCGTTGGAGAAGTCGATATCGGCGAAGACCTCCTGCAGAAGATCACGTGAATTGGGCCCGGCGACCGCAAGACCGGCATACTGGTCGGTAATGCTGGTGACATGCACCTTAAGGTCCGTCCAGCAGCACTGGAGGAGCCATTCCAGATGGGCCATGACCGCCGCGGCTTCAGCTGTGGTGGTGGTCATGAAGTAGTGGTTCTCGCCGAGACACGACGTGGTGCCGTCATCGAAGATGATGCCATCGTCCCGCAGCATGATGCCGTAGCGCGCCTTGCCCGGCGCCAGCGTCTTCCAGCCGTTGATATAGACCCGGTTGAGGAACTCGGCCGCATCCGGCCCCTGCACCTCGATCTTTCCGAGGGTGGTGACATCGACCATGCCGCAGGTCTTGCGGGTCTGCTCGGTCTCCCTGATGTAGGCGGCATTAACGTCCTCACCGGCCTTGGGGTAGTACCAGGCCCGCTGCCAGGCGCCGACATTGATCATCTCCGCGCCGTTTTTGAGGTTCCAGTCATGCAGCGGTGTGCGGCGCAGCGGCTTGAAGTGCTGGCCCACCTCCTGGCCCGTGATGGCACCGAACGACACCGGCATATAGGGCGGGCGGAAGGTGGTCGTGCCGGTTTCCGGTATGGAGCGGCCGGTCAGTTCGGCCATCAGGGCAAGGCCTGTAATGTTGGAGGTCTTGCCCTGGTCGGCGGCCATGCCGAGGGTCGTGTAGCGCTTCAGGTGCTCGACCGAGACATAACCCTCCGTATGGGCCAGTTCCACGTCCGAAACGCCCACATCGTGCTGAAAGTCCACGAAGCGCTTGCGCTTCTTCACCTGGGCTCCGGGCTTTACATCCCATACAGGCAGGAGGGGCTGTTCCCAGGCGGCTTCCTCAAGGCCTTTCACGGACAGCTTGCCGGGAGATTTCTTTGCACCCGCCTGTTCCGCCGCGGACGCCCCTGCGGCAAAGCCGCTTTCTGCAGCACCGGCATCGGTAAATGCACCGGTCATCGCACCGGCATGGAGCTGGTTGTCCGGCGGATCGCCCGGCAGGAAGGCAGCCAGGCTCTCATCAAACACTGGCTTCCTGCCCCGCTGGGAAGAAAGGTGCACGACCGGATTCCAGCCGCCCGACACACAGATGAGGTCGCACGGAAGCGTCCTCGTGACATTGCCCGATCTGCCCGTCACGGCATCATATGGCGAAATCTCCGCCGCCTTCACCCGTTTGCGTCCGGCTGCACCGATGACCGCGTGACCCGGGATGACATCGATGCCGTTCGAAGCGCAGGACTGCGCCAGCTGGTCCGAAGCAGCGGCGCGTGCTTCCACGACCGTTACCGCAGCACCCGCCGCCTTTAGGTCAAGGGCGGCGGCGTAAGCACTGTCATTGTTGGTGAACACAACGGCCCGCTTGCCCGGGAGAACACCGTAGCGATTGACGTAGGTCCGCGCGGCACCCGCCAGCATGTTGCCGGGTGCGTCGTTGCCGCCAAAGGGGATCGGCCGCTCCAGCGCACCAGACGCGACGACCACACGTTTGGTCTGAAGCACGATCGTCCGTTGCCGCACTTCATGCTCATCCGGCTGCGCCTTGTGATCGGCTACCTTTTCCATGAGGCCGTAGGTGCCATGGTCATAGGCGCCCCACGCCACGGTACGGGTCAGGATCTCGACATTCGCCATCTTCTCCAGATCAGCGACCACCGATGACAGCCAGTCATCGCTCGCCGCACCTTCCGGCGCCGACAGAAGCGAGCCGCCAAGTTCCGGCTCCTGCTCGACCAGCAGGACGCGGGCACCGGCCTTGCCGGCGGCGAGCGCCGCAGAAAGCCCGGCCGGCCCGCCGCCAACCACAAGCACATCGCAGAACTTGTAAAGTTTCTCGTAGCGGTCCGGATCCGGCTCCGTGGTGGCGTCCCCCATGCCTGCGGCCTTGCGGATAAAGTGCTCGTAGAACATCCACGACTTCTGGAACGGGCCGATGAAGGTCTTGTAGTAGAACCCGGCGGAGAAGAAGCGCTCGAACATGCCGTTGATGGCGCTGACATCGAAATTCAGCGACGGCCAGGCATTCTGGCTGCGCGACGTCAGGCCATCAAACAGCTCGACCGTCGTTGCCAGCGAGTTGGGTTCCTTGCGGCCACCTTCGCGCAGGCCGACCAGCGCATTGGGCTCTTCGGCTCCGGCAGCAAATATGCCGCGCGGGCGGTGGTACTTGAAGGAACGGCCGATCAGGCTCACCCCGTTGGCCAGCAACGCGGACGCCAGTGTATCGCCCTGATAACCCTCGTAGCTCTTGCCATCGAAGGAGAAACGGAGCGGCGTGCTGCGGTCCACACGGCCACCCTTGGAGAGGCGCGAAGTCTGGGCCATCACTCCTTCCCTCCCTTCGCTTCCTTCGGCGCATCGGGCAGGGTCACCAGATCACGGGCCAGGGAAACGTTGTAGACCTCGTGGGTCACCGTATCCCTGTCCACGACCAGCCATTGCCGGCAGCCCTGTATATGCTGCCAGTACTCCTGGTGACGCCCCTTCGGGTTCGTCCGCAGGAAAACGTACTCGTACCAGGTCTCCGGATCCGTATTATCGTTATGCGGGCGCTGGCGGGAGGCATCTCCGTAGATGGAGAATTCGCCGTAGTCGCGTTCGCCGCAGAGGGGGCAGGTTATTCTCATCTTTCAAGTCCTCCCATTGCTGCAGGCAAGACTGCAACCGCGGCTCCAAAGATCGTCGCACCCGCGCAGGCGGGTGCCCAGGGCAACACGCGTCTGCGTGCAGTGGTGAGATCTCTGGATTCCCGCCTCCGCGGGGATGACATTGATTTTGGCGGCTTGTCTCATTGCTTCCTCCCCT
>JBCCEL010000440.1:0-4348 GCA_039030315.1 Pseudomonadota bacterium | reverse complement strand
TTCGCGGCGCCCACCATGGTGCGCCGCGAACATGCAAATGCTTCCGATCTTACGGGCAATGGCGAAGATTTCCGCTGCGCCGAAGCCACCGCTGGCCGGCACGATGTGGGGCGTTGCCCGCATCACATGCATGAAATTGTACAGACCCGCACCATGCGAAATGGGCGCGGCATAAAGGGCCGCATCATCCGGACCCATGCTATCCACGTCGGCCAGGTGACCGAGCGCCATGGCCATGACGTTGCCGGCAGTGATCATGACGCCCTTCGGCCGGCCCGTGGTGCCGGAGGTGTAGAACAGCCAGACCAGATCATCTGCGTGGACCGGATGGGGCTCAGCCATACGCTCGCCGCGCCTGATCTCCGCGAACACCGGACCATCCAGCGCCACGATCCGCACATCCTCACCCACCGCTTCGCGCAGCTCGTCCTGAAGCCGGGCTGACGAAAACACCACACGGGCCCCGGCATTGCCGATAATCCAGGCCGCTTCGCGAACATGCAGCTTGGCGTTGATCGGGACCGCGGCAGCGCCCGCGAACCAGATGCCGTAGAGCGCCTCCAGATATTCCGGCGAGTTGGCGGAGAAGATTGCGACCCGGTCTCCGGGCGCAATCGCGTACCGGTTGCGCAGTGCCCCGGCCACCGCCGCTGCGGCGCCGGCAAACCCGGCATAGGTGGAAACGCATTCCGTCCCCCGGTGGAGAGCCGGAGCGTCCGCGCGCACCACGGCAGATCTGGTGAGCCAAAGTGCTGGGTTCATTGTCAGATGACTCCGGTTTCAGGATTGCCGCACGCACCGATTCAGTTGATAACAGCGCCGCCCCGGCATCGCCAGACGCATCAGCAGCGCGACGAAGACACAGAACCATGCCCGACACTCAAGGCCTCAATCATCTCGGACTGACCGTCCACGACCTGACCGAAACCACGAAGTTCTTTGTCGAGATACTGGACTGGGAGCTGCTTGCCACCGACGACAGCTACCCCCGGACCACCGTAAGCGACGGCCAGTTGCGTCTCACGCTGTGGCAGGCAACCATCGACGGGCCGCGGCGCGGTTTCAACCGCCATGACAATGTCGGCCTCCACCACCTGGCCATAGAAGTGGAAAGCGAAGCAAAGCTGACCGAATTGAATGAGCGCATCCAGGGCGTGCCTGGCGTCGCGGTCGAATTCGCCCCCGAGCCTCTTGGCGGCGGCCCGCGCAAGCACATGATGTTCGCCGAGCCTGGTGGCATCCGGCTGGAACTCATCTGGCCCGGAACCTGAAGCGGTTTACTTTACCCAAAATCTGACAGTTCCGGTTTCTTGAACAAGCGTTTCAGGCGAGGAATTTCCGGCATCCCTGCCCGCCTAAAGTATCTTGCAGCTCGTTGTTGCCACCAATTGGTTTCCACGCCACACTCCCTGCGGGGGCTGAGAAACCAAGGAGAACAACAATGAGATTTCGCAACCTGCTTGTCCTGCCCGCCCTCCTGACGGCATTGCCCTCTGGGCCGGCATCGGCGGGGACTGATCTCTACTATGGCGAGATCATGATGACCGCCGGCAGCTTCTGTCCCCGATACACAATGGAAGCCGACGGCCGGCTGCTGCCGATTGCACAGCACCAGGCACTGTTTTCTCTGCTCGGCGCTAACTTTGGCGGCGATGGCCGGACCACATTTGCCATTCCCGACCTGAGAGGCCGGGTGCCGACAGGGCTCGGTCGCCGTCCCGGTGCGGCGGCGCTGGTGTCTATGGGTACAAAGGGCGGGGCAGAGCAGCAAACACTCAAGGTCCAGCAGATGCCCGCTCACACCCACGCGCATGATTCCGGCGTCAATACCGTCATGAGGGGATCGACCGCAAATGCGGACACCAACAAGGTGGAAAACGCCGTCCTGGCCAGTGAAAAGGCCCCGATCTACTCCAAGACGGGTAGCATCGACAAAGAGTTCCGAAAGGGCAGTGTCGAATCCGCGTTGCGGCTCGAAATCAAAAAGACCGGCGGCGGCGCTCCGTTCAGCGTCCAACAACCCTACATCGGCATCCGCTTCTGCATAGCCACCGAAGGCACGTATCCTCCCAAATAGTGCCGGCGCGGCAGCGACAGCGAGCCGGGGTGTTGTTGCAACTTTGAACAGCAAGAGCGGCGTCGGCCAAGCCTGCCGACGCCTCTTGCCGCCTGCAGGGTTCCCCGATAGTGTCCGCCAGCTTTCAACTCCATCAGCAACAGCGGTTGGCGCGGCACGTTCAGCCTCCAACAGCTGTATCTTGGCTTGAGATTCCGCATTGCGAACGGAGCATCTCCCCTCAGATAATTCAGAGCCGGCCCCAGGGGGCATCCGGAACGCAGACGAAGCGAGACGTAGGCGGAGTGCTGTCTGACCCATCCCGCGGCGAGTGTCTGTGTGCGGCATCCTTGAGCCGGCATCTTGCATGACGCATGATGTCGTGATGTTCGCAAAGAAAACTCTGGTGGTGCTCGGTGCCGGGGCGGCCCATGAGGTGGGGTTTCCACTCGGGCTTGAGCTGCGAGACAGGATCAGGGAGCTGGCGGACAGCACTTTCATTACACGCCGAGATGACGATCGCGAGAGAAAGGTCCGCCTGGCCCTGGAGCACGGCGACTACGAGGAAGAGGCGTTCAAACTTCGGGACGGTCTGTCTGGTGTGAAGTCCATCGACGATTTCATCGACATGCACAGTTCCGATACGAGGCTCGCGCGGCTGGCCAAGGTTCTCATCGCCGCCATCCTTCTGGAAGCCGAGCAGGGTTGCGACATCTCCGAAGATGCGGAGATTTTCAGCTTCGACAAGCCGAGCACTGTGGACGGGAGTTGCTACAACGAGCTTTGGCACATCCTGAAGGACGGCGTACGCAAGGAGACGGTTGACGGTCTGTTCGCGGACGTGCGGATCGTCAGCTTCAACTACGAGCGCTCACTGGAATGGTTCCTGTTCAACCGCATTCGCAATACCTTCCAGATCTCTGACCGGCAGGCGTTGGATGTTCTTGGGACACTTCAGATCCTCCGTCCCTATGGAGGGCTTGGCAGCCTGGACACGCAGCACGCGGACCGTGTGCCATTCGCGGGAGGTTTCAGCGGCCACACGGTGGCCAGATGCGCCGAGAAAATCCGCACATTCAGCGAAGGCGTGGCGGATGAAGAACTGTCAGCTGCGGTTTCTCACGCCGTGAATGAATCTGAGATAGTGGTGATGCTGGGCCTCGGCTTCCATGAGACCAACCTGAGGCTGCTGCGACGCACTCGGGCAAACGTGCGCCGCAAGGTTTATGCGACAGCTTACGGTTTCTCCGAGCCCAACACGATAGAGATCGAGAACAGGATAGGCCGGCTGTTCGTGCGCGAGAGTTATGATGCTCACAAGAACGCTCCGGAGCATCCAAGATTCAGGGAAATGTTTGTCGAGGACATGACATGCCAAAAGCTGCTGGCTCACTATCAGCTTCCACTTTCAGCCTCCCGTCTTTGAGCAGCTGCCAAGCTCTTCGGCGGAATTGCCGTCCAGGGGATCCTTGACTCGGCGAATGATGAATCCGCCACACCATCTGTGCCGTTCTTCCAACTTGCCGCCCTCCGCTTTCCCCGATAGTGTCCGCCAGCTTTCAACTCCATCAGGGACGCTTCGAAGCCCGAAACATCGTCGGCGGGGCGCAAGGGAATTAGAGACATGGTCAAGGAAATCGGACATTTCATCGGCGGAAAGAGGGTCGACGGCACGAGCGGGCGCTTTGCGGACGTGTTCAATCCCAATACCGGCGAGGTCCAGGCCAAGGTGGCGCTGGCCTCCACCGACGAAGTCGCCGCGGCCGTGGCAGATGCGGCAGCCGCACAGCCGGCGTGGGCGGCGAAGAACCCGCAGGTCCGCGCCCGTGTGATGATGAAATTCATCGACCTCGTGAACGCCGAAAAGGAAGAGCTGGCACAGATGCTGTCTGCCGAGCACGGCAAGACCATTCCCGACAGCCATGGTGATATCCAGCGCGGCATCGAGGTTGCCGAGTTCTGCCTCGGCATCCCGCATCTCCTGAAAGGCGAGTATACCGACGGCGCCGGCCCGGGCATCGACATGTACTCCATGCGCCAGCCGCTTGGTGTCGCTGCCGGCATCACGCCCTTCAACTTCCCTGCCATGATCCCGATGTGGAAGATGTGCCCGGCCATCGCCTGCGGCAATGCCTTCATCCTGAAGCCGTCCGAGCGCGATCCGTCCGTCCCCATGCGGCTTGCCGAACTGATGATCGAGGCGGGCCTCCCTGCCGGCATCCTCAATGTCGTCAACGGCGACAAGGAAGCGGTCGACGCGGTGCTCGACAACCCGGTGATCCAGGGCGTCGG
>JBCCEL010000439.1:0-4350 GCA_039030315.1 Pseudomonadota bacterium | reverse complement strand
TTTTATTTTGATTATAAAAGATTCGAAAAACTGAATAACATACAGGAAAGAGTTTTAGAAATCGAAAAAAAGATCGATCTCATTCTAGAGAGCCGGAAATAAGTTAGCTAAACCTGCTGATGCATCGGTTTTTAATTCAAATACTAAAAACAGAGGCTTGATTTTAGGACGTAGCTAAAGAATTTTATTGCCTTTTGTTTGCAAAAATTTAAGCTAGTCAAGAGGCTGGGCCGATATCCAAACTCGATCATCGAGTTTTTCGCGGGAGCATCCGTTGAGTCGCTCCGGGACTCATGAACGCCAACCGGTTGCTTATATGTCTCCCAATCTCAAGTTTACTGATGTTTGTCAGGCGCAGATATGTGCGGTCATACCTGCTGAACCATTTGTGAAGCTGGGTCTGAGTTTGATGAGCAGTTGTCCATTCTCAACTCACCACCAAAACGAAACCTTCCATTTGACACCCAAAACGAGCCTGAGAAGCGATGACCGCTTGTAGCGGATTTTGTTGATAAAGTCGTTTTTCGAAGGTGGCCTCGAAATTTCTGGACCGTGAGGGAACGCTTCGAAATTTTGGCTGGGGGGACAGCTGTTTCGACGGAATCGTGCTGTGTGATCCGCAGACCCACGCCCAGCGCATGATTGGGTACAAGTTTGCAAGCGATCCACTCTCGCCGAAAAATCCGTACCTCCGATTTTCCGACTTTATCAACATAATCAGCGCAAATCCGTCTTGGGCGGTTTGTCCCGTCGCCTCACTGCAGCTGGGACTGCTTCCATTTTTTCTTTCTCTTGCCCTTCTTTGCAATCTTCCGGCCTGGCTGCTTGCCGCCCCAGGCGATGCGGGTGGCGGTTAGAGCGCGTTCGAGGGCCTTGTCGCGGCCGTAGATGTCGGCGTGAGCGGCAAGGTCACCGTCGTCGTCCAGCCACAAGGTGAAATAGGTCATGTGGACCGGGAGTTTCTCGGCGAGCTTCACCGGACGGTTCTTCTTGGCGTTCACGGCGCTGTTCACCCTGGCCGATTTCCAGCCCAGTACGACTTCGGCGAACTTGCGCGGATCCTGCACGCGCACACAGCCATGGCTGTAGGCTCGGTCCTTGTTGCGGAAAAGATGCCGGCTCGGCGTATCGTGCATGTAGACCGAGTGCTTGTTGGGGAACAAGAACTTGATTTCGCCCAGCGCGTTGCGGGGCCCCGGCTTCTGGCGCACGGTGTAGGGCAGGTTCTTCGCGTTATAGCGCCACCATTTCACCCGACTTGACCGTATGCGCTTGCCCTTCCAGTTCAGGACCTCGTAGCCGCGGCGGTCGAGAGATCTGCCGCCACGGCGCAGCTTGCTGGGCAGGATCGAGCGCGGGATGTACCAGTAGGGATTGAACACCACCGTCTCCATCTCGTCGGAGAAGATGGGAGTGGGATGGCGCGGCTTGCCGATGATCACGCGCATCTGGTGGATCTTGCGGCCCTGTTCGATCATCTGGGCCTGGTAGGCGGCCTGGTTGACGATGACATGGCGCGCGCCGAGATCGCGGGGCAGCCAGCGCAGCCGCTCCATGTTGAGCGCGAGTTTGCGTTTGAACTCAGGGCCGCGGCGCTTAACCCTGGGCTTGCTTTTGCCGTTCAGGGCGGCGAGCGTCCGCCGTCCGACAAGGCCGTCCTGACGCAGCCCCTTGGCGGCCTGAAACTTCCGCACTGCCCGTTCCAGCCCAGCGTCATAGGTGTCGCCGGCCTGACCTTCGCCGGCCTTCAGGAAGCCCAGAGACGCAAGGTGTGTCCTGAGAAGGGAGATGCGGGGATCCCGCGCCCCGGGAGCCAGCATGCGGCCCACCGGGATCTCGACCGTTTTCCGCCGCACGGGCTTTTTCTCGTTGCCGTTCAAGGCCGCTTTCAGCTTCGCATAGAGTGGATGGTCCGGGTGCAGACTGTCCAGATAGTCCCGGGGCCGTTCTGCTTCGGCAAGCCGTTTCAGTGCGTCTGCCGGCGCGACGGCATGCGTCTTGATATCGTGGTTCGGCCCGATCCTGTCCGGCCGGATCTGGCCCCCGGACGCATGCCGGGCAAATTTCAACGCCTTGACCGTGAGGGCGATATCGAGTGCGGCCGCGCCGTCCGGCTTGGCGAGCAGGCCATCGGGCACCGCAGTGGACGACTTCATGACCGGTGGAAGATAGCGGGTTGCTGAAAGGCCATGTTCGTGGGCGCTTGCGAGGGTTTCAAGGAGGTCCTTGCCGCGTGCGTTCAATCCGCCTTCATCAATCCAGAGCGGCCTGTATTCCCGTTCCTGGTAGAATGCGATCACGGCGGTCCGGTCTTCCTTCTCGCTGCGCACCGGGCGCTTCGTGCCCTTCTTCAGAGCCTGAAAGACAGCCTTGGCCAGCGGGTCGTCAGCGATCTCGCCCGCCAGCTTGCGGTTCCGGACAGGGACCAGCCGTTCCGGCTTGTAGGTGAAGAACTTCGGCCGGACCGGCTTGCGCTCCGTGACCGCAAGGCCGTCCTGGCGTTGGATTCGCCGAGCCCGGCGGCGGGTGCGGCGCTCCTCAGTGGTTTGCGGCGGGGGCAGCACTGAGCGTCTGCGTTCCCGGTTGGGCAGGACGCCGGGTTGCTGCCAGCCTGGGGGTTGCCGAAGGCGCTGACGCACCGGGCCTGTGTTGCGCCAGTCTGCAGGCGCGGGCTGTGCCGGCCTGACGCGCCGCCGGGGCTGGCGCGTTGCGGTCGGGTTGTCCAGGTTTTGCCAGCGGGAGAAGTTCGTGCGCTGGCCCGCCAGAGCATCCGTCACGACGGCATCGACGCAAAAAAGGCAGGCGAGCGCCATCGCCCCAACTATGGTCGCAAGGCTACGCACGGCACACACTCCCTGTTTCCGGACCCGATTCCGGCGGGCCCTTATATGTTCCAGACTGTGTCCGCCGCCTCGAGCGCAGCCCAATTCCCAATGCCACAAATGGATTGTGTCACACACTTGGAAGCAAGGGAAGTTCCGTTACGTAGAGGAACATCTTTGTCGCGGGGCCGGCATCACCACGTCAGGCGGTCGGATAGGTGCCTTCGAGCGCGAGGTCGTAGATCAGGGCGCCTTCGTTGACCGGCGGAAGTTTGGGCGTGCCGAATGTCGCCGCACGCCCGCCGCCGAAAGTGTTGAGCAGGACGGAATAGAGCGCCTGATTGCTGCTGACCGGCAGCAGTTCCCCGTCTGCGGGCGTCCAGCCCCGGGGCGCCGCACCGCCCTTGAAGGGATAGAGCTGGCCCAGCACCTGATCAGTCGGAATCGTATCGATGGGCTCGGTCCCGATAAGGGCGATGGCATAGGCCAGGCCGCTTTCCAGAACCGGCAGATTGGGGAGGGCAAACACGGTGTCGTGGCCGCCGAAGGTGTAGCCGATCAATTCGAACAGCGGCGGCATGGACGCGACCGTCATGAGCTGGCCATGGGCAAAGGCCCAGCCGCGCGGAGCCGCGCCGTGGCGGACCGGGATCATTTCTCCAAGGACGGGGTGTGCAAGGGACATGTCAGTTTCCAGTTTGTTTGTCGTGAGTTAGAGGCAGAGGGTTAGTTGCCGTTGGCGGGGGAGCATACCTGAGGCGGGGGATTGGGCTTTCCGCCCAGGTTCGACACGAAGGCGTAATACTTGTCGTTGGCGAACTTGTCCGCGCCCGGTTTTTCGGCCGAATAGATTTCATTACATGCGTTCGCCCGGCAGTCGCCGCCAATGGTGTGGCTGGGGGAGGTGACCAGCGGGCAGGTGCACGCGGCCTTGCCCGGATCCTCATCACTCACCTGGCAGGGGGCGCCATAGCACCATGCCCACTGATGGGGGCGGCCATTGGGGTTCACCGGGCCGCAGTGCAGAGATTTGTTGTCGGCATTGTAGAGGTTCGAATAGGTCGAGATCATGTAGGTCGGGCTCTTGGCCTTTCCCTTGATCTTGCCGTGATCCTTGACGATGAGTTCGTAGTTCTTGGCACTGCGATCCTCGCAGCTGCCGGGACCCATGTTCCAGCCCTTCACCACGTCGCACTGGCACAGCGCCGTATCCGTTACATAATTGCCAAGGCGCTGGAGGTCGGGGATAGGATCACACTTGGCCTTTATGCAGAGCACATATTCGCCCTCGCAGAACTGACTCTGATAGTTCGTGGCCTCATTGGCCCGACCGGTGTTCGTGACGGCGATTGCCAGAAGACCTAGCAGAAACATGGAGAGTTTTTTCATGATGCCCCCTCTTTAGAGAGCAATCCTGCCAATCTAGAGGGACATTACAGACTAAATAGACACCCCACTGACCTTTGGCAGTTTGCCGCGGTGAAGGAACACAGGAATTGTGTCGCGTTGGCAGTTCGGCTTGTAGACT
>JBCCEL010000438.1:0-4375 GCA_039030315.1 Pseudomonadota bacterium | reverse complement strand
GCCTTGGACACCGCCTTCGCGGGTGTGACGGGATCAGGAATCCTCGGACCCGGACCTGAGCCTTTTCCACCATTCGCCTGGCTTCAGGCGTTTGGGGAGGCCGCGGCGGGTCTGCCAGGCCAGGGCGAGGTTGCGGAACCTGCCGGTTGCCAGGCGGTAGAAGAGACGGTCCGCAAGATTGCCGGGTTTCAGGTTGAAGGGGCAGACGCGCATGCAGATGGCGCAGTCGGTCTTGAGTTTCGCCCAGTAGCCGAAGCACTTCTCGCAGTCCGCCGACCACTTTTTGACCCCCGGGATCGTTGACTGATTGACGGGCTGGTCGCTCGGTCCGCCAAAGGGCAGGGCGCGGGGCGGGCAGGCATCGGCACAGCGGGTGCAGATTTCGCAATACTGCCGGATGCCAAGCGCCCGGGGGGTATCCGCCTCGAGCGGCAGGCTGGTGAAAATCTTGGAAAAGCGGACCCGCGGGCCGAACTCAGGGGTGATCACCATCTGGTTGCGGCCGTATTCGCCGAGGCCCGCCTTGATCGCATACGGGATCACAAGCGCGGTGTCGTTCATCGAGGCGACCGCCTCGAAGCCGAGGTTGCGGATATAGCTTGAAAGCTGGATGACGATGGAAGCCTCGTGGGAGTACTCAAGGCCCGTCGAGGCGCCGGCGAGCGCGGAGGGGTATGTGTCGACCAGCTCGGAATCCATAGCGTGACCCATGACGATGACATGAGTGATGCCGTCCGGCAGGTCGTTCGGCGCTTCGGTGAAGTCGCGGACATCCACGCGGGCCGTGTAGTGCCAGCGCGGATCGACCTCGGCGATGCCGACCAGATCGGCGCCGAATAGCTTCGCGATCCGTTTTATCTCCCGGGATTCGCTGGCCGGGTCACCCAGTTCCGCTTTTTCGCGCGCGACCGGCGTATCGTACTCGATGGCGGCCTGAAATCCTTCGCGCTTGCCTTCTGACTGGGCACGGCTGGAAATGATGTCGGACACCGACCAAGCGGCGTTGCGCAGGGCGAAATCCTTCTGGCTGAACCCTTCGCCGCGCCGCAACGCGAACTTCATCCGGTAGGATTTGAAGAACCCGAGACTGTCCTCCGACATGACCTTCTCGTCCCAGAAGGCCCGGGTGAACATGTCATTCAGCTGGTTGAACGGTCGGAAGCCCTCGGTGACTTCAATACCGGCAGCACGGTCGCTGTCGGCAAACCGGGCGTTGAGCGCTGCGATCTGGTCATCGCCGAGCGGCTTGAGAGGGGGTTGGTTCGATGGCCAGGCCATGGGGTCCTGCAGGTTCCGGATCGGCCGCAGAGTAGCGCGTCGCGCTGCAGAACCAAAGCCTTTGCATGTTAGCGCCTTGACTGGTTTGCCGTCTTGCATTAACTTAACGACATGGTTAACTATAGTGTTGTCGATGCCGCCCTGTCTGCGTTAGCAGACCCGACCCGGCGTCAGATCGTCGAACGCCTCGCGCAGGGGGAAGCTTCGCTAAGCGAGCTTGCCGAACCCCATGACATGTCCCTGCCGGCCGTCATGAAGCATGTCCGCAAACTGTCGGATGCCGGCCTCGTTGCGCGCGAAAAGCGGTGCCGGGTGGTGACGTGCCGGCTGATGCCACAGCCTCTGGATGAAACGTCGCGCTGGCTCAACGAGCACCTGGAATTCTGGAACTCCAGGCTGGACGCGCTCGGCACCTATCTTGAGAACAACCGGGAGGAGAAGGAATGAACGCCCCCGCCAATGTCGGCGAGCCTATGCTCGCCATCCGCAAAAGCTACAAGGCCAGCGCCGCCGCCATCTTCGAGGCATTCACGAAGCCGGAGGCCCTGAACCAGTGGTTCGGCGCCTACGACCGGCCGGTCGCATCCTCTGTCGATCTGACGGTCGGCGGCGCATGGTCGATCGAGATGGAGATGCCGAGCGGCGAAACTGCGACGGTTTCGGGCAAGTACCTGGAAATCGTGCCCGGCAAGCGACTGGTCTACACCTGGGCCTGGGGCGGAACGCCCGACCGGGTCAGCCAGGTGGCCATCGACCTGGCCGAACACGGGGAGGAAACCCAGCTCACCCTGACCCACACGAAGTTCTACGACGAAGCCGCCCGCGACGGTCACCACCAGGGCTGGGAGGCCTGCCTCAAGAACCTGCCGGATTATCTGGAAACGCTCGCTTAGGAGGCCCGAACATGACCACTGCAACCGTTGCCTCCCGCGATGACTGGCTGAAGACCAGGCTCGAACTGCTGGAGGAGGAGAAGGCGTTCCTGAGGGCCCGTGACGCGCTGAGCGCGAAACGGCGGGAGCTCCCCTGGGTGAAGATCGAGAAAGACTATCGCTTCCAGTCGCCTGAGGGGGAGAGATCCCTGGCCGATCTGTTCGGCGGCGCAAGCCAGCTCATCGTGCAGCATTTCATGATGGGGCCGGGTTGGGAAAACGGCTGTCCGTCCTGCTCCTTCTGGGCGGACGGCTATGACGGCACGATGGCGCACATGGCCGAGCGAGATGCTGCGTTTGTTGCCATCTCGGCCGCGCCGCTTTCCGAGATCGAGGCCTTCCGCTCGAAGATGGGCTGGACCTTTCCCTGGGCTTCTTCGGAAGGCTCGGACTTCAACCGGGATTTCCAGGCCTCGTTCACCGATGAGGAGATGGCGGCCGGTGAGATGTACTACAACTTCCGCACCTCCTCCTTCCCGGCACAGGAAGCGCCGGGTGCCAGTGTGTTTGCGAAGGATGATGACGGCACCGTCTATCACACCTATTCCTGCTACGCCCGGGGTCTGGACATGCTCAACGTGGTCTACCAGTACCTGGATCTCCTGCCGAAGGGCCGGGACGAGCAGGATCTCCCCCATCCCATGGCATGGGTGCGCCGGCACAACGAATATGGCACATAGGGGCTCCCGAAACAGCCGGAGCTACCTGTCGGCACATGTGTGGGCGCTTTACCAACCATCTGTCGTGGACGGAGATCGTCGAGCTCTATGAGTTGACGGCCGGGCCGGCGCTCAACCTGCCGGCCCGCTACAATGTCGCTCCGACGCAGGATGTGCCATTCGTGGCGCTGGAAGTTGGGGTGCGGACCTTCAAATCAGGACGCTGGTGGCTGGTGCCCCATTGGGCAAAGGAGATGCCCAAGTACTCACTCTTCAACGCCCGCAGCGAAGATGCGCATTCAAAGCCGGCCTTCCGTGATGCCTTCAAGTCGCGGCGGTGCTTGATCCCGGCATCGGGCTACTACGAGTGGACCAAGGGCGAGGATGGCGGAAAGGATCCGCACTACATCCATCTGCCGGACGGCGAGCCATTCAGCTTTGCCGGTCTCTGGGCGCACAATGCGGCGCTGGGCGTGACGAGTTGCACGATCCTGACAGCGGCCGCGGCCGAGGAAATCGCGCATCTACATCACCGCATGCCCATTCTGCTTCAGCGCGAGACCTGGTCCGACTGGCTCGACCCGGTGCTGGGTTCAGGCGAGGCGCGGAAACTGCTTGGGGCGAACCGCGGCCGCGAGCTTGTCAGCTACCGGGTGAGCCGGCAGGTTAACAGCAGCCGGGCAGAGGGCCCTGATCTGATCGAGCCGGAATGACCTGCATGCTCGTAATTTTCGATTGCGATGGGGTTCTGGTGGACACCGAAGCCGCCTCCAGCGAGGCCATCGCAGGGTTCTTCACTCGGTTGAGGGCGCCGGTATCCGCCGAGGAGTGCCGTAAACTGTTCCAGGGCATGCCCATGGAGGACATCTGCCGCCAGATGACAGAGCGTGCCGGTATCGCCAACGACCCGTCACTCCCGAAGCAGGTGCGGTCTTGCGTTGAACACGCGCTCGCAGATGTTTCGGCTCCCATACCGGGCGTGGCGGATCTTCTTGAAGTCCTGAAAACGAAAGGCATACCGGTTTGCGTCGGATCCTCGGGCTCGGTGCGCAAGATGCGCATGACGCTCGGGAACGCAAATCTGCTGTCCCACTTCGGAGACCGGCTCTTCAGCGGTCAGGATGTCAGCCGCGGCAAACCTGCGCCGGATGTGTTTCTGGCTGCCGCCGCTGCCATGGGGATCGCCTGCGAGGAAGCTGTGATCATCGAAGACAGTGTCGTGGGGGTCAGGGCAGGGGTCGCCAGTGGCGCCCGGGTGCTCGGCTATGCCGGCGATCCCCATGTCGACGCGGATGCGCTGGCTGCTGCTGGCGCCGAAGTGTTCTACCGGATGGAAGAGGTGCCGGGGCTCATCTAACCGGCGCGGGGGAACGGCAGCACCCCGGTTGATCGAGTTATGCCTTCTCAAGAGAGAGAGGAGCTTGAGAAGAATGGGTAGCTCCTTGCCGCCGACAACGAGATGAAAACCGACGACTGTCCGATACCGTTCTAGCAATCGGCACCGCG
>JBCCEL010000437.1:0-4382 GCA_039030315.1 Pseudomonadota bacterium | reverse complement strand
CCCAAATCGACTCCACCCAAATCGACCACGCCAAATGACGGCATTAGTGCGACGGCGATGACAATCTGTAGACAAACAACGACCACTATCATAATTAATTGATTAGTGGGGCGCATAGTCATCTTCTCGGGTCGTGCCCGTCATGTTCTGGATGATCTCTGCATCCGCATTGACCGATTTCACGCCCTGCACATAGCCGCAGGCAAACTTGCGGATCAGCGGGATGTCCATGCCGCCGACAAAACCGACCTTGCCGGACTTGGAGGCCAGCGCCGCGGCAACGCCGACGAGATAGCTGCCTTCATGCTCCTTGAAGGCGTACTGCCGGATGTTCTTCTCCTTCAGCCAGCTCACGTCGATGATGGCGAATTTCTTGTCCGGATGGGCCTTGGCCACCTTTGCCATGGCGTCAGCCTGGGCGAAACCGACGCCCAGCACGATGGTTGCGCCGCGCTGGATCATGCGGTTCATGGCCTGCTCGCGCTGGGTCGGGTTCGTGACCTCGAACTCCATCATCTTGATGCCGGTTTCGTCGGTGAAGCGCTTGATGCCGTTATAGACGCCCTGATTGAAGCTTTTGTCGAACTTGCCGCCCATGTCGTAGACCACGGCCGGCTTGAAGTCGGCGGCCTGGGCGAGCGTGGCCAGGGCCGCCAAGGCGATCCCCGTCAGAATGCTGAGCCATTTCGTCATGATCTGATCTCCCTGTTGATCAAACTCGATTGGTTACTTCAGGCCGATCTCCTTCAGCCTCTCATCCAGATATTCGCCCGCCGTCTGCCCCTCGTCCAGCTGCACCTCGGGGCGCGGATGCACGAACAATGGCATGGAGTAGCGGGATCTGTTCTCCTCACTCGGCGGGTTGATCACCCGGTGCGAGGTGGAAGGATAGTAGCCCCGCGAAGCCTTGGCCAGCATGTCACCGGCATTGATGGTGATCATGCCGGGCTCGCACGGGACGTCATGCCAGTTGCCGTCGGTGTCCCTTGCCTGGAGGCCGGGCTCCGACCCGGTCACCAGCAAGGTAATCAGGTTGATGTCCTCATGAGCGGCAGCACGGACCTCGCCTGGCTCAACGTCGTCGGCCAGGGGTGGATAGTGCAGGATCCGCAGAAGGTTGTGATCGCTCTTCTCGATCATCTGCTCGAACGGTTCGGACAGTTTCTGCCGCACCTCGGACGGGCTCTCGCGGTCAAGCCAGCCGAGCAGTGTTGCTCCGATCTCCAGGAGCTTGGCGTGGAAGTCTCGGGTTTCGGTCTCCACGCTGCCCGGCACCGGGCAGCTCTGATAGACGTGGTAGAACTCCTTGAGATCCTTGAACTTGCTGTCCTTTGCGTTCTCCGACTTGAACGGGAAGTAACCGTGCTGGCTGTCCGGCTTGACCGTGTAGTCCGCACGGCTGTCGCTGGCGAAGAAGCCGGCCCAGGCCGCATACATCCGGTCGATCTGGGATTTTGAGATCGAATGGCCGCTCAGGACCGCAAAGCCGGTCTCGTGGAGAGATCTGGCAAACCGTTCGGGCGCATTCGGTGCCGATTGGTCGATGGACAAGACGTTGAAGGCGCTCATCTGCTTCTCAGGCCCCCCTGGCGATGGTTTCGCGGAAGACGTTCATGACTGCTGCTTGGTCGACGGCTGCGCAGACATTTACGGCAGGCCGGTTTCCCGAACGGGTGATCAGGCTGCGTCCGATTTCCTCTCCCTCGACCGCCACCGTAACCGGATGCGGCTCCATGGTGAATAGCTCGGGGTGCAGAATTGATATCACCGCGCTGGGATCGTGCATGTAGGAGCCGTAAAACCCGTCATTGGCATCGTGGAACCGCATGTAGAACGGCACCACCCGGTTGAGGAAGCCGCCGATCCTGGGAGAGACATCGGCCAGCCCGGCAAAATCGTCCGGAGAGCCGATGATCCGGTGTGTGACGTCCAGGCCGACGAGCGTGATGTCCCAGGGCGCAGCCAGAACTTTCTCGGCCGCATGCGGGTCCTGCCAGAAATTGGCTTCGGCATGGGGCGTGGCATTGCCCCCCTCCCAGATACTGCCGCCCATTACCGTGACGGATTTGACCTTGGCGCAAATGTCCGAATCGAGATCCATGGCCAGCGCGAGATTGGTCAGCGGGCCGACCGGACAGAGCGCAATTTCTCCAGGGTATCGATCCGCCATATCGCAGATGAACCGAGCTGCACTTCTGGGATCAGCCCGGGTCTGCGGCGTTTGCCTTGGTTCATCACCCAAACCTTCGGGTCCGTGAATATCCGTTGCCGGAGGTCTTGGTGGCTGGACGAGCGGCTGCGCGGCGCCCTCGGCCACCGGCGCGTCCAGGCCGGCAACTTCAAGCAGCGCCAGAGCGTTGCGTGTTGCCATGTCGATCGTGACGTTGCCGAAGACGGTGGTAAGGCCGAGGAGATCGATCTCCTCGTGAAGGCAGGCAAAGAGAATTGCCATGGCGTCGTCGACGCCGGGATCGGTATCGATGATGACCTTGTGTGCCGGCATCACATGTCCTGCCCTTCAAGAAACGCGCTGACTTCGCTCCGGCCCGGGATCGCATCGGCCGCGCCGGGACGGGTGACCTGGATGGCGCTGGCCGCCGCGGCATAGCGCATGGCGTCCTCGGCTGAGCTTCCCGAGCTGTAGAGCGCCAGAAACGAGCCGAGGAACGTGTCGCCTGCGCCTGTCGTATCGACGGGGGCCACTTCAAAGGACGGCTGGTCGATCACGTCGGAGCCCATGTGCAGCCGTGCACCCTCCCCGCCATGAGTGACGAGAACCTGTTCAACCGGCAAAGCGTTCGCCTCGACGTCCAGGTGACCGGCGAGCGCCCGGGCTTCAATGGCGTTGACCACGAGCAGATCAATACTACCCAGGAGGGGGATTGCTTGCTCGGCGACAAAAGGTGCGGCGCTATAGGCAATCCTGTAGCCGCGTGCGCGGGCAGAAGTGACGATTTTGCCGCTGAGGTTGGTCTCGTTCTGAAGCAGGACCCAATCGCTTGCAGGGTCCCCGTTGTCCAGGTTGCTTCTGACATTGTCTTCGGCCAGGCCCTGGTTTGCGCCGCCGCATATGAGGATCTGGTTCTCGCCGGCGTCGTCCACCGTGATGATCGCATGACCGGTTGCAGCATCGGCCCGGGCGATGTGGTCCGTCGCGACACCGGCTTCGTCCAGCCGCTCCAGCGCCCAGCTGCCGTCAGCGCCGACAGCACCGATGTGGCGGACCTCTCCGCCGGCCCTGGCGATGGCGATGGACTGGTTGGCGCCCTTGCCGCCGAGGAAGCGCTCGTAGCTGGTCACGGCCAGTGTTTCCCCCGGCGCCGGCATGTGCGGTACCCGGTAGACGTGATCGATATTGATGGATCCGAAGTTGAGAATCATGGACCCGAGTGTGGCACAATACGTGGCGTTTTGCCCTTAAATCTTGTCGGCCAGCTCTTCGGCGGCATTGCGGATCAGGGACTGGTCGGAGCCGCCGATCAGCAGATATTCATAGCCGTCCTTCGTCCAGTAGGCAGCGCTCAGACCGCGGTGCTGTTCGGAGCGCACCGGCGTGTCGCCGGGGTTGCCGGACTTGTAGATGCAGAGCGCCACCGGTGCACCGATCTTGGAGAGATAGGCCAGTTGCAGCAGAGGCTTGCCCTTGTAGCCGAGCACCTGGGCGCGCTTGTAGTCGAGACCCTCTGCGCCGAGTTCGGCATGCTCCAGCGTGCGGCCGATGACATTGGAGACCCGGGAGAGCTCCGCGACTGCCGCCTCATCGCTCTGGGCGATATGGGCCAGGGTCTTGTTGACGTAGAGCGCATGGTAGACCGCGGCGAAATCTTGCCAGGTCTCTTCCGGCGCCGGGGTGGTCAGGCGGCTCGCTCCGAAACCGATCACGAAAAACAGGAGCGCGGCCGCCACGGCAGGCATAAATCGCTTCGCCCGGTCGGGGCCTTGCTTCGTGGCGGCGTGCTGCAGGATGTCCGGTGCGGCAGGCGAGGCGCCAAGCAGGCTGTCGCCCGCATTGCGCAGCGCTCCCACATCAATCTGGAGCGCCTCCATCCTCGCCGCGAGATCCGCATCGTTCTGCAGCGCCGCCTCGATCTCGGCGGCGGTCTCGCTGTCCGCTTCGCCGTCGAGATAGGCGGTGAGATCTGCGTCGCTGTATGTCCGCTTGCTGCTCATCCGGCTTCACGCTTTCCTTCGCCTAACGACTTGTTGAGTTTGCTGCGGGCAGCCGACAGGCGGCTCATGACCGTGCCCACGGGGATGTCGAGCATTTCCGATGCTTCCCGGTAGCTGTAACCCTCCATGTAGACAAGCAGCACAGTGACGCGCTGCGCCTCAGGCAATTTCATCACCTCTGATAACACCTGACGGGCAAATAAATTCGCCTG
>JBCCEL010000436.1:0-4399 GCA_039030315.1 Pseudomonadota bacterium | reverse complement strand
GAAAGATCACGCCGAAGCCTCCCGGCGCTATCAGGAGGCGCTTGAAGCCATTGACGACAAGCTGATGACCAAGCGGGCGCCGAACGAGAAGGTGATCCGCACCATCTTCAAGAAGGCCGAGGATGCGCGCCTGCTTTCCGCCTCCTATGTTCCGGTGCCGAAAACCCGTGGCGTGCCGCAGGGTCTGGGAGCGCCGACCATACGCGGCATCAAGATCAAGAAAATTGCTGTTCCGATCACCTTCGAATTCGGCACCACGACGTTCACCGCGAAAGGTGAAGCGGCCGCGTCCGACCTGCTTTCCTACCTCAAGGCGCAAGGCTCCCCGAAGATCACCCTGGTCGGCCATACCGATCCGGTCGGACCTGCCTCCTACAATCTGGGCCTGTCCGAAGAGCGCGCCTTCGCGGTCAAGGATTACCTGGCCGGTTCCGGCTATGGCGGCGGCATCCATATTGTCGGCAAGGGCGAGCACGAGCCCTACCAGCCTGCAGACATTTCCCGCTACTCAGAGGAAGAGCTGCACCAGATGAGCCGCCGGGTCGAGCTTCTGAGATGATCGGTCGGCTGCGAAACCTCACCCTCGGCGCGCTGGGGCTTGCGTTCGTCCCTTTTGCGCCGGCGCCGGCTCTGGCCGATATCTACGGCCTTGTGGTCGGCATCGACAGATACGAGCACCTGCCTGTCCTGGCAGGCGCCGTCAACGATGCCCGTGACATCGAAGATGCTCTCGGCAGGGTTGGAGCCAAGAAGGTCATCACCCTGATTGACGGGGAGGCGACGCGCGACCGCATCATGGCCGCATGGAACGAGATCACCGCTGCAGCGGTTCCCGGCGACACGGTGGTCTTCACCTATGCCGGCCACGGCGGCCAGGAGCCCGAAAAGGTCAAGGGTTCTGAAGCCGACGGTCTTGACGAAGCCTTCCAGCTTGCCGGCTTCCAGCACACCCGCCCCGGCAACCGGGAGCGCATTCTGGACAACGAAATCAACCTCATGTTCGCCAAAGCGCGGCATTTGAAGATCATCTTCGTTGCCGATTCCTGCCATTCCGGCACCATGACCCGCAGCTTCGACAACCGGGCCGGCACCTTGCGTACGCGTCTGGGCGGTTACGGCGAGATCATCGATGATCCCCTGCCACCACCCAATCCGAACGTCGCGAAACTGGATGTCGAGGATCTCGACAACGTCGTCTATTTCGGCGCGGTCCGTGACGATCAGGTGGCCCAGGAGTTCAAGATCGAGCAGAAGGCGCGGGGTCTGCTCTCCTGGTCTTTCGCCCGGGCCATGCGCGGTGGCGGCGACATTGACGGCGACGGTTTCGTCAACACTTCCGAACTCAGCACCTATCTGACCGAAAATGTCCGCACCAAGTCGGAAGGCCGCCAGTACCCGCAAATGACGCCGCGCGGCAAGCCGGCCGAGGTCAGCATCCGGGTTGCGCCGGAGGCGCCGGCGGAGCGTGATCTTCCCGCGGCGGTTTCCATCATCAATGCGGCGGCAGCAGATGCCCTGACAGGTGAGCTTCAGAACACTGTGGCCGCCAAGACCGATCTGGCGGATCTCATCTGGGATTTCGCCACGGGCGATATCATCACAAGCAGCGGAGATGTCCTGGCCCGTATCGGACCGTCGGCGCGCCCGGCGCGCGCGCAGGGCGTCATCGACAAGTGGCTCCTGCTCCGCGACATTGCAAAGCTTTCAGAAAAGCGACCGCTTTCCCTGCGCGTCGGTCCCGATGACAGCCTGCACCGGGCGGGGAGCCAGGTGACGATTTCCGTCTCGGGCCAGCAGCACGACAAGCTGATCGTCTTCAACCTCGCGGTCGATGGCACAGTGCAGTACCTGATCCCGGTGCACCATGACCCGAATCCCCATTACCGCGGCCAGCTCGTGCCGGGGGAGACACTGGAATTTCCGCTAAAGGTCGTTCCGCCGTTCGGCGCAGATCACCTCATTGCCCTCTCCGCGCCGCGGGTGAACCATGCCCTGATCGATGCCCTGAACAGCCTGAACGGCCGGAAGGCTGCGGGTGAAGGGCGCGTCCTCATTCGCGAACTGCTCAAAGGCGAAACGTTCCAGCTCGGACAGGTCGGCCTGTTCACGACCGAAAGATAACAAGAAAGGAGAGGCCACGATGCGCTCCCGGTCCCTTACATCTCTGCTCGGCCTGGCCGTGGCGGCCACTTGTGCGTTTGCACTGCCGGCCGAAGCCGCGAAACGCGCGCTGCTGATCGGCATCGGCGCCTACGAACACATTCAACCGCTGCGCGGTCCCGCCCGGGATGTGGATCGGGTCGAGGCGTTCCTGACCAAGCACATGGGCTATGAGACCGATGAGATCGCGGTTCTCAAGGACAGACGTGCCACCCGCAAGAACCTTCTGCGCGCCATGGACCAGTGGCTCGTCAAATCCACGAAGCCAGGAGACGAGGTGTTCATCTATTTCTCCGGCCACGGCAGTCAGCTGCCGGACGACAACCAGGATGAAAAGGACGGCCTCGACGAAACCCTTTCACCCGTCAACACGACCAAGACCGGCGAGAACCAGATTACCGATGATGAGTTCGGCTCGGTGCTGACCCGGCTCGCAGGCAGGGATGTGACGGTGGTGGTGGACAGCTGCCATTCCGGCACGATCTCGCGCAGTATTGCGGCGGCGGGCGGCTCCGCGGACACCCCGCGGACTTTCACCCCCGTCGCAACTTCACGGTCTGCCGGCACTTCGGCGGGCGCTGTGGAAGCGCACCGTCGTGAGGTCAGTTTTATTGAATCTGGCAAGTCTCTCCGGATCTGGTCGGCTGCTGCCGCCAATCAGTTCGCCTGGGACACCGGGGCCGGCGGCGTTTTCACCCGGCAGTTCCTGAAAGGCGCCGGCGAGGGCGCGGCGGACCGCAACGGCAACGGCACGGTGACCAATGCCGAGCTGCTGAACTACCTGCGCGATGAGACCTCCAAATACTGCGCCACAAATCCCCAGTGCAAACCGATGGGATTCACACCGACACTGGAGGCGCAGCCGCGGGACATGGCACGGGCCATCGTTGTGGTTCCGGCGGGCTCGAACAGCGGAAGCGGCGCTGCCGTCGACCCGCAGAAGGAGGTGACGGAAGAACATGTCCAGGCCGCCACCGGCACCATCAAGCCCGATGTCGCAACCGACATCCTTCCCCAATCCAACGAGGCGGATGTGGAAATCAGCATGCTGCCGGGCGGGAAGCTGAAACTCGGCCAGGAGTTCCGGATATCCGTTTCCTCCGGCAAGCCGGGCTATCTGGTGCTGCTGGACATCAACGCCCACGGCCAGGTGACCCAGCTCATCCCGAACAATTTCATGGATCAGGCCGGGCAGACCCGTTTCATCAGGCCTCGGGGGCGGATCGTCATTCCCGACGACTATTACGGCTTTGCCTTCGAGGCGGCTGAGCCGGCAGGCCATGGCACGCTCGTGGCAATTGTCACCGAAGACGAGGTTGCGCTGAAGAGCCTGCTTGATCAGCACCGGGCCATCGAGGTGGTGGCGGCGCCGACCGATTTTCTCGCTGATCTCGCCCACAAGCTCATGGCCATCTGGAACGGGGACGAAAAGAACCGCCCGGCAAACTGGTCGCTGGCCACGCTGAAATACGAAATCAAGTAGGTTTGCCGGCTGAGGCTGAGCTGCCGTACTATCCACACCCTGCGGCAAGCTTACCCTTGCTCCGGCCAGCGTGCCCCTTATAACGCCGAGGGAAACGCCCTTGGGTTGAACAGGTGCGGGCGCTTTCCGCACCGGCCTGTTCAGCGCCGGGGCGTTTTCTTTTTGAGGGATTTGGATCATGGCGAATGTGGTGGTTGTCGGCGCCCAGTGGGGCGATGAGGGCAAGGGCAAGATCGTCGACTGGCTGTCGGAGCGCGCCGACACCGTTGTACGCTTTCAGGGCGGGCATAATGCCGGGCACACGCTCGTCATCGGCAATGCAACCTACAAGCTGTCCGTCCTGCCCTCCGGCGTGGTGCGCGGCGGCAAGCTGTCCGTGATCGGCAATGGCGTGGTCATCGACCCCTGGGCTCTGGCCGAAGAGATCGACAAGCTGACCGGCCAGGGGGTCGAGATCAATCCCGACAATCTTCGCATTGCCGAGAATGCCACGCTCATCCTGCCGCTTCATCGCGAGCTTGACGGCATCCGTGAGGCAGCGGCCGGCAAGGGCAAGATCGGCACCACCGGGCGCGGCATCGGGCCGGCCTACGAAGACAAGGTCGGCCGCCGCGCCATTCGGGTCATGGACCTGCAGAACCTCAATACCCTCGGGGCCAAGATCGACCGGCTCCTCACCCATCACAATGCGCTCAGGCGCGGGCTGGATGTCGAGGAGGTCTGCGCGGAAACCCTGCACGGCCAGCTTGCGGAGAT
>JBCCEL010000435.1:0-4422 GCA_039030315.1 Pseudomonadota bacterium | reverse complement strand
CCTGAAACACGCGTTTGGCCAGGTCGACGCCAATGATATAAAGTTCTTCCATCTTGTCCTCCTTCGGTTTCTGACCAGTCTTGGCCAGAACGGTTCAGTTGTGAACCAGCAGGAGGGGCATCCAATCCATCACTTATCGGCCCCTGCCCACTATTCCAGCGTCGGCCAGAGAAACTTCGACCTACTATAGATAGTGCGTTGTCGGCTTCACCCCCGAGCACCGGCCACGAATTCGCTTTCGAACTTTCAAGTCGTGTCAGTGACTGAGACCTGGATCCCGGTCGATCTCCCTGTCGACTTCGCGCTCCGCCTCCCCTGCCCGCTCCAATGCGCGGTTCTGTAGATCGGCCCAGACGCCGCGCATCTGCTCGATCTCGACGCCGCCGGTCTTTGCGGAATCAAGCACGCGGGTCTTGGCGGTGAAGCCCTCTGGTTCCAGCTTGCGGGTGGAGGTCAGGACGTGGGCGTGGTGGTTGCGCTGATCGCCCTCGCGGTGCGGCGCATGGATCGCCACATCGACGGCCACACCGTAGCGGCTGACCAACTCCTGGGCAAAGTCACGGGTGATCTGGGAGCGGTCTTCGGCGCTGATCTCGGACGGCAGTGCCAGCTCCCAGTCGCGGGCGGTGACGGAGTTGCGGCGGGTCTCGCTGGCCTCAACTTCGTTCCAAAGCTTGGACCGATCCAGCGCCCAATCTGGAGCGCCCTTTGGGGTCAGGATGCAGGTCTCCTCGATGCCCTGCTTGCGGGTATAGTCGTGGATGCGACCTTCGCGTTGGCACTCGATGCGCTCCCCGACACGGTAAGCGGCTGCCGCCGTGGCAGAGCGCCCGGCGCTGCGTTTGATCGTCTTCACGGAGAGGTGGTAGCTCGCCATCCGACCCCCTCTCCAGACAACTGCACTTGCGTCCGCAATACGGTAACGCGCCGCCGCTGCACGACACCAGGCATGGCCATGCCGCCCGGCTCTTGGCCCGTGACAAGAGGCGGGGTGTCTGTGCAGAATGAGGGTGAAGTCTGCCTTCTACTCTTCCTGAGAGGATCTGGCTTCAACCTCCCTGTTGGACGTTCGTCGATGGCTTCGGAACGCGATGTTCCGAGGTCATCGCTGCGGCGCCCAACCGTCTTTTCCCCGACGCTCCGCGCCCCGGGTCGTTGTACGCGTTCGCACCGCGGAATCTGGAGGGGGAAAGACAGCGCGGCCGAGGCTGCCCGGAGGGTGGCTGAGGCACGAGCTTGCTGATGCGTTCGATAAATCTCCCCAGCCTTATGGGGGGCGGGAGATTGATGGGACACATCTGCGGTTTGCCACCGGCAAACCCAGCAAGGAAGGACAGGCAAGCGACTGTCCTTTCGCGCAGCCCGCAGGCGCGACACCCCCGGCACTCCAGCCCCGGCAACGGGGCACAGGATGCCGTCAGGGTGTCGTGCCGCGGGACGCCATCCAAGCGCGCAGCTTGGCCCAAGTGAGTACGAGAGACGGGGCACGTCTTTCGGTCCAGCGCATTCTGTGCTGGACTGCGATCCAACGGCGGACGTTGGCACTGGTGAGTTTGAGAGGCCGGGAGGGTCTTTCATTCCGGCGCTTCTCGCGTCGGACGGCGATCCAACCGCCAGGTTCGGTCTGGGATGGGTGAAGCAGCTTCCTGGAAACTCTCCGGGGGAGAGTTTCGCTGCTGAACGGGCGGAGCCCAGGATTGGAAGGGGCGACGCGCCCTTCCATCTCGATGCGGCAGGCATCGATGGAGTTCGCCATCGGCTGAGGCCCCGCCTCAAGGAGATCGCACGCAAAGCTTGGAACCGTAGGTGGAGAGTTTGCATAAGTGCGCCCTTCACTGATCCTCAGCTCAGGGTTTGCGCTTCCGTTTGGTATTTCAAGAACAGGTGGTGCCCCCTGCCCTTCTTCGCGGACCTCTGCCGATCCGCGCCGCGTCATCCGCCATGTTCCGCCGAAAGGCTGTCATGATTTGGATGACCCTTGTTATCTTAGGTAGATCGTCGAGTCTCTCAACCCTGACGGGTCCGGGTGATGAGCGCTCTCATACTCTTCATGGGTGGGTTGGCGCGGTTCTTCTATCGTCTGATCGCGACACCCGTTTTGCTCGGATGGATGATCGGGCGCACGGCATTCGGTGCGATGATCGGCTTCCTGATCGGTGGCGTCGTCGCGCTCTCGACCTTTGGCCCGCCGCTGGGTCAATCGGCCTGGGAATGGGCGGTCCTTCTGCCGCCCACCTTCATCGGCGCTGTCTTCGGGTTCCAGTATTGGCGCAATGTCTCCGGTGCGGATCTCTTCTTCGGACTGACCGGCGACAGCCACGGCTCGGCCCGCTTCGCCAGTCGCAAGGAACTGAAGAAACATCAGGGCGGCGACGGGCTCCTGATCGGGCGCAATCCGGGCACCGGGCGGCTGCTACGCTATGACGGTCCCGCCCATCTGATCACCCTCGCTCCGACACGCGCTGGCAAGGGTGTCGGCACCGTGATCCCGAACCTGCTCGCCGTGGATCGCTCCGTTGTGGCCATCGACCCCAAGGGCGAGAACGCGCGGATCGCAGGCGAGGCACGGCAGCGCTTCGGGACTGTCCATGTCCTCGATCCGTTCGAGGTCAGCGGTCACCCTTCGGATTGCTACAACCCGCTCGACCGGCTCACACCCGAAAGCCTCGATCTGAGCGAGGATGCCGCCTCCCTGATGGAAGCGCTTGTCATGGACCCGGCCGGACAGATGCAGGAGGCCCACTGGAACGAGGAGGCCAAGGCCATCCTCGGCGGGCTGATCATGTTCTGTGTCTGTCAAGAGGACCGCAACCGTCGGTCCCTGGCCACCGTCCGCGAATATCTCACCCTGCCTCCGGAAAAGCTCCGCGCGCTTCTGGAGCTGATGCAGGACAGTGACGCGGCAGGCGGGCTGATCGCCCGCGCCGCCAACCGGTTTCTTGGCAAGGCGGATCGCGAAGCCGCTTCAGTTCTGTCCAACGCGCAGCGGCACACCCATTTCCTGGACAGCCCTCGTATCGCCCGGTGCCTAGCGCGCTCGGACTTCGCCTTCTCCGATCTGCGCCACCGGATCACCTCCGTCTTCCTGGTCCTGCCGCCTAACCGGATGGACGCCTACAGCCGATGGCTGCGCCTCTTAGTCTCTCAGGCCCTCCAGGATATTGCGCGAGACGCAGAGGCGTTGACGGCCACCATGGGTGCTGAGACGCGCTCTCAACGGCTTACCTCCCCTACCCTCTTCCTTCTCGATGAGTTCTCCGCCTTGGGCCGTCTGGAGGCCGTCGAGCGCGCCATGGGGCTGATGGCGGGCTACGGATTGCAGCTCTGGCCGATCCTGCAGGACATGAGCCAGCTCCGCGATCTCTATGGCGACCGGGCAAACACCTTCATCGCCAATGCCGGGGTGCAACAGGTCTTCGGCGTAAACGACTTCGAGACAGCGAAATGGCTGAGCCAGATGATCGGCCAGGAAACCTCCCAGTTCCAGACCGACAGCTTCAAGCCCGGCGACGGACCCAGCTTCTCCAACCACCTCACTGGCCGCGATCTGCTCAGCCCCGATGAAATCATGCAGATGCCGCCGAACGTCCAGCTCCTCCGCGTTCAGGGCCAGCCCTCGGCGCTAGCGCAAAAGCTGCGCTACTACGCTGATCCGGAGTTCCGGGGGCTCTTCGTCCCGTATGAGCAATGATTTGAAAGTGACCTGCCATGTCTGACGATACCCACTCCTCTACGCCGCCATTTGATGAAGAGCTGCGCGAAACCGTCGAGTTGATGTCGAAGGTCGTTGCGCGCACATCGGATCGCATCGATGCGCAGACCAAAGTTCTGAAAGACTTGGACGGAACACTCGCCGAGGTCCGATCCGCCACGTTCATCGCCGCCGAACAAACAGATCCCAAACGATATGGCGAACTGGTCGGCGCAACGATTGATGGAAAGATCAACGACAATCTCGTGCGTATGGGCAAGATGTGTGTCGATCTGCTCCAGGCTTCAAACAGGGCGCAGGACGTTCTGGCGAAAGCTGAAGAGGATAAGTCGATTGCCCTTCGCCAGCTCTGGGAACGGGAACAGAAGCTCGAACGGTGGAAGTCTCGGTGGCCCTGGTTCGGTCTGGGTGTGCTTGTCCTCGCTCTCGCAATGACACTCACACTTCCGGGTCTCTTCGCCACCACAAAGTTCACGTGCGACTTGATGGTCGGGTATACGTGGACCACGACAACCACCGGCACCCGCATTTGCGTCCGCTACAACGATAGAAGAAAAGCGCACGATCTGACGCTTCAACTCTTTCAAAGTAATAGGCCGCCGAGGGCGGCGGGGGGGGGGGGGCGCCGCCGCCGCCACCCCGCCAGCCCCCACCGCCGCGTTATTTAATAAAAAAAAAAATATAAGAATTTACAGACGGGACAGCCGGGG
>JBCCEL010000434.1:0-4450 GCA_039030315.1 Pseudomonadota bacterium | reverse complement strand
TCAACACCGATCTGCTGCCACGCGCCGGCACCTTTGTCCCCCTTTCGCCTGAACGCATGTTTCAGACGGTCCGGATGGTGCACACGTTCTGCGTAACGGGCGACTTTGGCGCAAACCACGCCGCAGGTGTACGTGTTATCCTTGGCGCCATGAACCCGGCCGATCGTGCGCTCGTCGATGACCTCGACCTCAAGGGCACATGTGGACGGGCAATCATGAGGGCAGACGGAAAAGGCTCTGGAGATATCGGGTCTTATGTTCATGGGCCGGCATTCTATGCGCGGCGCCGCAGAAACAAAATGGGCCGGAGAAAAATTCTCCGGCCCATTGCTGTCAAGCAAATCGTTGGGATGAACGGAACCGATCAGTCGATCCGGTGCTCCTGGCAGGCCCGGAACAGGTGCCAGTAGTAGTTGGCGCGTTCAAAGTGTCCGCGCCTGGAGCTGGCATAGGCTTTGTCCCGGTAGTAATCGCAAACGGCCGTCCGGTCGTTGCGGGATCCTGCATCTGCTTCGCTGATGGCCATGGGTCCTGCAAGGCTGAAGGCGGTCGCGACAACTGCCGCTGAGAGAAGGGTCTTCATGGTCGAGTTCCTTTCTTGAGAACGTTCTGGTTGGGACGTTAAGAGCGGAAAGGTTCTCTCGCCGCCCCTTTAATCCAGTCTTGGTTGTACATTGCGCCAGGTGAACTGCACCTGAACACGCAATCAGCGTTCCCTTCAGATTTCTCTGGACACTTTACGCCGCACGCCGGTGGGATCGTCCGACCACGTTGTGGTCAGGCCCATACGGAAACCCGGTGATGTTCTCGGCACCGTCATCGGTGACGACGAGAATATCGTGCTCGCGATACCCGCCGGCGCCCGGCTCGCCTTCAGGGATCATGATCATGGGTTCCATCGAGACCACCATGCCGGGCTCCAGCTCGGTTTCGATGTCCTCTCTGAATTCCAGGCCCGCTTCCCGGCCGTAGTAATGCGACAGCACGCCGAACGAATGGCCGTACCCGAACGTACGGCGGTCGAGCGCTCCGGCTTCCGCAAAGATATCGTTGAGTTCACGGCAGATCTCGGAGCATTTCGCGCCTGGACGGATCAATTCGAGCCCACGCTCGTGAACCCTCACGTTCAGTTCCCAATATCGCCGGTGCGCCGGAGAAGGCTCGCCGAGGAAGAGTGTACGTTCCAGTGCCGTGTAGTAGGCAGAGATCATCGGAAAGGTGTTCAGGCTCAGGATGTCGCCCTGTTGCAGCCGCCGCGTGGTAAGCGGATTGTGGGCGCCGTCCGTGTTGATGCCGGACTGGAACCACACCCAAGTGTCGCAAAGCTCGCTCTCGGGGAAACGGCGGGCAATCTCGCTAACCATGGCACTGCGCCCGGCCTGGGCAATCTCGATCTCCGCGGCCCCCTCTTCGATGGCTTCGAGAATCGCATAACCACCGAGGTCGGCAATCTCCGCGCCGGCCCGGATCAGAGCAATCTCCTCGGGCGACTTGATCATGCGGCCCCGCATGATGGCAGGAGAAACGTCCACAAGTTCCGCACCGCCCAGCGCATTCTCCAGTTCGGATTTGAACGCCAGGGTCAGGTGATCGAACTCCACGCCAACGCGGCGCGCTTTGCCCACGACGGACCGGACCGCGCGGAAGTAATTCCCCCGCTCCCAGTCTGTGTAGACGAGGTTGCGGTCCACGCTGCGCCGCCACGGCTGGCCGGCGTCGATGTTCGCCGAGATGGTCGTGCACGCATCTTCCGTGATCACACAGCCATACGGGCGGCCAAAGCTGCAATAGAGGAAGCCTGACGCATAGGCGACATTGTGCATTGAGGTGAAGAGGATCGCATTGAGATCCTGATCGGCCATTACCTGCCGGAAGGCATCGTGTCTCCTGCGATACTCATCGTCAGAAAACGGGAGGGCGGCTTTGGCGCCATTGTGGATTTCAAGAAATTGCGGACGTGTCATGTTGCTTCTCCAAACACTCGTGTCATCAGGGACTTCCGGGTGTTCAAAGAAGAAACGCCCGGAAGCGATTCTCCGGGCGTACAGGAAGGGGTATTCTCCCCTCTGCGCTGGAACTGGAGCCTTCTCAGGCACCTGCCGACGCCATCGGCATTCGTCCCAACGATCTGGAATGTAGCAAAACGCGGCCAAAGATGCTGAAAGAATTCCGACCTGCAAATTTCCGGCAGCGACAGACACGGTGATCACCATGCTGAAAGAGCTCATCGCGGAAGCACTGGGCACGCTGTTTCTCACGGCGTTCATATGCGCCACCGTCATCGCCACGGGTCGCATGGAGCCCCAGGCCCCGGTCGCTCTGATCACCGCGCTCGGCGCCGGATTTGCCTTGTCCGGGTGCTATTGCATCTGCGTTCCGGTTTCCCGGGGTCACTTCAATCCGGCCGTGTCGATCGCCGCGTGGATCGCCCGGCGGCACCCTGCATCGAAGACGGTCTGGTACATCGGCGCCCAGCTCCTGGGAGCAGCTCTGGGTGCATGTATGGTGTTCCTCATCATGGCTCAGCAACCCGGCTTCCAGCCCATGGAGTTCGCCGCGAACGGATACGGCAAGCATTCACCCGCTGGTCTGCCCGCAGGAGCAGTGCTTGCCGCCGAAGCGGTCTTCACGCTGTACTTCGTGCTGGTGTTTCTGCGCGCCGAGAGACAACGCAACGCGGTGCTGATCGGCCTGGCATTCGCCGCAGGTTATCTCGCCTTGTATGGTATCTCGGGCGCCAGCCTCAACCCGGCACGTTCAACCGGAGCCGCCCTCTTTGCCGAGAGCTGGGCGATCGATCAACTCTGGGCCTTCTGGCTAGGGCCCATCCTGGGCGGTGTCGGCGCAGGGCTGCTGCACAAACACCTGTTTGACGACGACGCACCTTGATAGCATCCGCGCATGAGCCTCAACCGCACCGAAATTCTGCCCGAAGCGCGCATCCCGGACACAGCAGAGCTGCAGGAGCGCGGACAGGAACTCGCCCGGACCTGGCGTGTGGAGCCGGGAGCGTTCCTCAAGGCCACCGGTGCTGGATCCGAAGCTGCGTACAAACAGGCGGCGGCTGCGGAGGGTCGCATCATGCAGCACGCGCAGATCGGCTTTCGCGACTTCCAGCGCTCCTGCGACGCCTATGCAGAGATCTTCGAAGACTGTGCTGCGCAAGACGTAACGGTCGACCGCTACGGGATCACGCTGGACTGGTCGATGGGGCAGATCCGGGACAAGCGGGACCAGGCACAGCGCGGCACCGGTCTGATCCTTGGGGATGTGGAAGACTTCGCCAAGTTCACGTCCCGCGCACCCGTCGCGCCTCACTTCGGCGATTTCGTGCTCGGGTTTCCTGCGAGTGTCGAGAATACGCAGGCCGCGCTTGCCGCCGGTTCCACCAGTATCGGCAACCTTGGTCAGTACTTCACCTTCAGGCTCCCCGGCGAGGACGATGACTTCACCGCGACCGAGGCAACTGTCACCGCACTGGCGCTCATCGCCACGCAGGACGTGGACGTTCTCGTCCATTCAAACCTCGACGACGGCTATGCCGCGCTCTTCACAGATCTCGCCTCATCGCTGGGTGCGGCCCTCTTGGAACGCTACATCGTGGAGGAGCTGCTAGGGGCGACCATCTCCCATTGCTACGGGCACCACTTCACCGATCCGGTCCGACGCCTCGCATTCCACTTTGCATTGGCCGAAGTCGGCACAGCGCCCGGCACCATGATCTACGGAAACACGGTTTCCTACAGCGGCAGCGCCGCGCAGAACTATGCCAGCCTCGCAAGCTACCTCCTGGCGGATGTGCATGGTCAGCGGGCGGCGCCCAGCGGCCACGCGGTCAACCCTGTGCCGGTCACTGAGAACAGCCGCATTCCCGATACCGATGAGATCATCGACGCCCAGCTGTTTGCCGGTCGCCTGATCAAGCAGTCAGAAGCAGCCATGGCGCTAATGGACTTGGAAACGCCCCGCGAACTGGCGGAGGAGATTGTCCGCGGCGGCCGCATCTTTTTCGACAACACGTTGGAGGGGCTCACGCGCGCCGGCATCGACACCGCGGACGCAGCGGAGATGCTTCTCGCCCTGCGGCGCCTCGGCGGCAAGCGCCTGGAAGAGCTGTTCGGGGCTGGCACGCAGGATGAAACCAAGCTGCGCGGAAGGGATCCGGTCGTCCCGTCGCCGTTGGTCGAAGAGCTCGCCGAGACGGCGGAGGCGCATCTGGCGCGGGTGTTCCCATCGGCCCGCGCTCAGCTTGCGATCATGGGACCAAGCGTGCTCGTGGCCACGACGGATGTACACGAGCACGGCAAGATGCTGCTGGAAAGCGCCCTCCGGGATCTGGCCGTCAAGAACCTCGACGCCCAGCAAAATCAAGCAAAACAGAGCTTGATATGGAGTTGCCCTCTCTCTGTTTGGTCCAGGAACAAAATTATATTAAAAGGGACCTCAGTAC
>JBCCEL010000433.1:0-4457 GCA_039030315.1 Pseudomonadota bacterium | reverse complement strand
TGTTCCAGACGAATTCCGAGTGGGTCTATTTCAGGTACACCGCGAATGGCTCCAACAACGTGAAGATGAACACCGGCTCGGGCTTCACCAACCTGACATCCAGCGCCGTCATGAACGGCGAAGACGGTGCGGACAACGACTACAACGACATCATCGTCAACGTTTCCTGCGTGAAGAAGTAGGCAGCGCCGTTTACCTCTCCTGCCAACACCACGCGGCCGGGGTGCCTTCGCCCCGGCCGCTCTGCTTTGAACGGCCGGATGAGCGTTCACGAGAACCGCCGTGGGAGGAACAACGCGACATCGGGGGCTGCCTTTGCGGGGGCAGCGCGTTAGGATCGGGTGCAGGCCACACAGGAGCGCACCCCATGAGCATCGCCCAAAACATCCAGAAGGCCGGGATCACGGTCCCATCGCTTGAAGAGATCTACGGGACCAATCCGTCCGGAGCCCGCTACATAACGCATCGGGCCGTTGGCGAAACGCTCTATCTCACCGGCACCTGCGCCGCAAAGGATGGCAAGCCCTACATGACCGGCGTGCTGGGAGAGGACCTGACCGTTGAGCAGGGCTACCAGGCCGCACGGCAGGCAGCACTATGCAATCTGGGCATCCTTCAGCACGCCGTCGGGGACCTGGAGCGGGTGGTACAGTTCATCCAGCTCATCGGACACATCAATTCCGGCCACGGGTTCGCCGATCAGCCGCGGGTACTGAACGGCGCCAGCGATCTGTTTCTTGAGGTCTTCGGTGAGCGGGCCTGGTCGACGCGGGCGGCCATAGGCTGCCGCGGGATCGCCGTGAACCACTCGGTCGAGCTGATCCTGACTGTCCAGTATGACGGCGGGGAGCTCGCATCGCCGACGATGCGCGGCGCCTTTGCCTGGGATGGCTAGTGGTCTAGCCGAAACGGAAGAGTCCGATTTGGGGCTCCCATCCGATTGCGCACGTCCCAGTCTGCTCAATGCGCTCGGGAGTTTCCATCTCTGTTTCTGCTACGGATCGGCGGCGGCTTGAGGCTGTCTTGACGTGGCCACTCGACTGAGGCCAATCCTAATCGCAGGTGCTGATTGATACCTCGGCGCACTTCCTGCCGTCGCTCCAGATCGCGCCGCCCAGCCTCGCGCCCGTCAGGTCCGCGCCGGTCAGGTCGGCGCCGGTCAGGTTCGCTTGTTTCAGGTTCACGTAGAACATGTTCGCGCCGGACAGGTTCGCGCCGGACAGGTTCGCGCCGGACAGGTTCGCGCGCATCAGGTTCGCGTCGGCAAGCTTCGCCGAGAACAAGTTCGCGTCGGTCATGTCCGCGCGTTGGAGGGTCGCCTTCTGCAGTGTTGCGTGTAACAGCCTAGCGCCCGTCAGCTTCGCCCTGTTCAAGTTCGCGCGGTACAGATCCGCATAGCGCAGGTCTGCGTCGGACAGGTTCGCGGCGGTCAAGGTCGAACCATCCAATCTTGCATTCACTAGGGACGCGCCGGACAGATTGAATCCGGACATCTCGCAATCTATCCACTCAACACCAGAGCCTGTTTCCTCCTTCGCAAATTCTGCTTCTGGGCAGGCCGTTGCACCCGGCGCGGTGCCCAGCATGAACACCAGGGCAAACCCCGCCATCAGCGGGACGTTGCGGAAGATTGATTGGGTTGGCATGGGCATACTCCTCGGTTGAGACGCGGCAGGGGGGTGGGTGCCATGCGGAGCTTATCTGACGGCCTCGCAAATTGCGAATCCATGCGGGTGGCGTGGGGACGCTGAATCAGTCGGGTTCGAAGTGTCTGAGTCAGGCCACTAGGCGCGCGGAGCGTCGAGGCCGAACCATTTGGCGGCAAAGGGCAGCAACAGGCTGAGCCCGATAAAGCGCAGCATCTGATGGCCGGCGACAAAGGCCGGGTCGGCGCCAAGGGAAAACGCCACCACGGTCAGCGCGTCAATGCCGCCGGGCGCAAAGGCGAGCCAGAGCTGAAGGAACGGCAGCCCCAGCCAATGGGCTACCGGGAGCGCCAGGCCGGCGGCAATGGCAAGCCCGATGCTGGTTGATCCGAGCCCGGCCAGCGCGCCTTCGCGCAGCATGCTCATGTCCACTCCGGCAAAGCGGGATCCAATCGCCGCCCCCAATCCTGCAAGCGCAGGCCACAGCATGAACGACGGCAGTGCCCCCTCGTACACACCAGCACCGAAGAGTGCACCGACAAGAAAGAATGGACCGCTGAAGAACGGCGCCGGGATCCTGAGTACAAACGCCGCGGGAATGCCAAGCGCCGCAATGCCGTAAAGCCAGAGCGCTTGAGAGAGTTCCATTGCGTCTTCAGCATTGGTTCCCAGCGGTCTTATTTCGCTGGTAAAACTGAAAGCGATGGGCAGGAGCACGATGAGGATCGCCAGCCTGGAGGTCTGCACGATCGTGATGCGCCGGATATCAGCACCCCGCTCCAGGGCCAGAACCAGCACGAAGCTCAGCGCGCCCGGCACGGCAGAGAGGCCTGCCGTTTCGCGGTCGTAGCCGTGCACCCTTTCGAGATACCTTGGCAGCAGGGTCATGATTGCGATGAGCGAGACCGCAAGGGCCGCTATGGAAAATGGCCAGGCGGTCAGGGAATTCACCGTGTCCTGGTTCACGGTGGTTCCGAAAAAAAGGCCTGCGCAATAAAACGCGATGTTTCGGACACCGTTGGGCATGGCGACCTTCACGCCGGCAACCGCCGAGGCAGCGACTGCCACCAGCGCACCGCTCATGAAGGCCGCAGGCATATTGAAGTACTGGAAGACCATCGCTCCGGCGAGCCCGATCACGAGCGTCCGAAGGATGACCAGAAATTCGCGGGATGGGGGCATGCGCGCTGGTGCGCCCTCAGATCAGACCGATGCGACGGCGGATGTCCTCTTCGCGCAGTTTGATCTCCTCCCCGGCGAACTCCGCTGCATCCTCGGTGCACATCCAGGCAATCGCCCTGGCGGGCCAGCTCGGGTCGATGTGTACGGAAGGATCGAGCTGGCTAACCGGATTGATGCCGGAATCCTTGATGGCAACCTGCATGTAGGTCGCCACCGTGCCAGGGCTCATGCCCATAATCCGGATGCCCTTGTCCGCGGCTTCCAGGTGGGCGCAGCGGGTCAACATGGCCGCCGCGGCCTTGGCACTGCAATAGTGGGCCCAGCCTTCGAGCGGTCCGTGGGCCGCCCCGGAGCTGACATTAATGATGGTCCCGCCGCCCTGCTCTTCCATGATGGGCATGGCGGCACGCATGCCGAAATAGACCCCCTTGTAATTGATATCGGCCGCCTTGGCCCACTCGTCAGGATCGGAGGTGGAGAGATGGCCGATGGGATCGATGACCCCCGCATTGTTCACGAGAATGTCGAGACGGCCGAACTTCACGCGCGCCGTCGACATCGCTTTTCCGACATCGGCGTAGACGCTGACATCGCAAGCCACGGCTTCTGCCTCTCCACCATTGGCGCGGAGTTCTTCGGCAATCGTTTCGATCTCGCCGGTGGTTCGTGCGGCGAGGACAACCTTGCAGCCCTGCGCCGCCAGTTCCCTGGCTGTTGCGGCGCCGATGCCACGGCTCGCGCCAGTGACGACGGCAGACTTTCCCTTCAGTTCAGACATTATGCGGCGGCTCCTCGAGTGGGTCGGTTGCGCTTCGTATAGCCCACATTGCATGGCGTCAAAACATCGCCTTGCTGCATGCGCGGTCCGTTGGCACAGTCCGCCATCGGCAGTTGAGAGGGCGGTTTATGACGACCAGATCACCGGCGGAAGCAAACTGCCGCCGCAATCAGCAGGCGGTTCACGCCCACGGTACGCGATTTGCGCCCAAACCCGAAACGAGTTCGGCATGAGCGTCCGGCCGAACCGCTTCGACACCAATGCCGATGGCTGGGAAGGTGCCGGCGGACCGCAGGATCTGTTCTTCACGCGGGACGACGAATGGCCCTACCCGCGCGTGGTCCGTGCCGACGACATTTATTTCTATGACGAGAATGGCACCCGGTACATCGACTGCTCGTCGGGCCCGGTGGCCAGCAATCTCGGACACAACAACCGCCGGGTGATAGAGGCCATGAAGGCGCAGTTGGACAAGCTGCCGTTCAACACGGTCCGCCTCGCCCGCTCCGATGAGAACATCGCCCTGGCGGAGCGGCTGGCGGCGTTTGCGGGTGGCGGCTTTGAACGCCCGTTCTTCGTTTCCGGCGGCTCGGAGGCCAATGAGGTTGCCGTGCAGTTCGCCCGGCAGTGGGCCTGGGCGCATGGGCAGACCGAGCGCAAGCGCCTGTTCAGCCTGATGCCCTCCTATCATGGCGGCACGATCTTCGCCCAGATGCTGTCCGGCGACGAAGCGGTCGCACCGATCTTCGAGGGCATGGCGGCCATCCCGGAGCGGATCGAGGCGCCCCTCTCCTACCGTCCGCCCGAGGGGCAGATCCGGTTCTCGTTTTGCTCGTGTGTCAGCCCCTCGG
>JBCCEL010000432.1:0-4457 GCA_039030315.1 Pseudomonadota bacterium | reverse complement strand
CAGCGCAGCGATTGTCTGGTTCTGCCGAGCGAGTATGACGGTTGGGGCGCTGTCGTCTCCGAAGCCCTCCTGGCGGGAGTGCCGGCGATCTGCAGCGATGCCTGCGGCGCGGCAGAAGCCGTCAGAGGGTCGCACAGAGGCGGCATCTTCCGTTCAGGCGATGCTGCCGACCTCGCCGGACTGCTGCGACAACAGCTCCAGGCCGGCGCCCCTGACCGGCCGGAACGCCAAACCATTGCGGCCTGGGCGGAGGCCTCGTTGTCCGGTGCCGCGGGGGGACAATACCTCACAGACATCCTGCGGTCCGCATTTGGCCAGAGCCCTGCGCCGAAAGCCCCCTGGTTGACCTAACGTCCACGCCAAAACCCTTGAAAATTAAGACTTTCGTGACCGCTTCGAACGAAAATGCTCGACACGGAAGAATGACCGTTTGCTGCGCAAGGGCAGCATTGGGATGAGGGGGCAGACGACCGGAAGATGTGCGGAATTGCCGGCATAGCGCTACACCACGACGCCAGGACCGAGCGGGCCGAAGAGGCGGTCAGATCCATGTGCATGCACATGGCCCGCCGCGGACCTGATGCGCAAAGGGTCGTATCTCTGGACGAGGGCCGAACCGTTCTCGGGCACCGCCGCCTTGCGATCGTTGATCTCGCTGCCCGCGCCGACCAGCCCATGCAGACCCGGGATGGCCGTTTCACGCTGACCTATAACGGCGAGATCTACAATTTCCTGGAGCTGCGCAGCGAGCTGGAGGAACAGGGCGCCAAGTTCGTCACACATTCCGATACCGAGGTTCTGCTCGAGCTTTACCGCCGGGACGGGGCGGCCATGCTCGCCCGGCTGCGCGGCATGTTCGCCTTCGCGATCTGGGATGCCGAGGAGCGCGAACTCTTCGCGGCCCGGGACGCCTACGGGATCAAACCTCTCTATATCGCCGAGCTGGACGGCGGGGTTGCCTTCGCCTCGCAGGTCAAGACGCTGCTCGCATCGGGCCTGGTGTCCAAGGCCCAGGATCCGGCCGGGCTCGCGGGGTTCTACCTCTGGGGACACGTTCCGGAGCCCTGGACGCTGTATTCATCCATCTGCGCCGTGCCGGCCGGCCACTGGCTGACCGTGCAGGACGGCAAGGTCACGCAGACGAGGTGCTGGCACCGCATTGCAAGGCATTGGCAGGTGCCGGCCAAGAGCTGCAGCGCCGAAGAGCTGCAGGCCCGCGTCACGCAGGAGGTGGAGCGCTCCGTCGAAGCGCACCTGACGGCGGACGTGCCGGTCTCCGTCTTCCTCTCCGGCGGGATCGACTCCGGCGCGGTCTCGGGCCACGCCGCAGCGCTGGGCACAGAGACGGAAGGGATCACGATCGGCTTCGCCGAGTTCGCAGGACGGAAGGAAGACGAAGTCCCCGTAGCCCGCGAGCTGGCGGCTCACTTCAGCCTGCCGCAACGGGTGCGGATGGTTTCGCGCGCCGAATTCGAACAGGATCTGCCTCTCATCCTCGATGCCATGGATCAGCCGTCGGTCGACGGGGTCAACACCTGGTTTGCCAGCAAGGCCGCGGCCGAAGCCGGCTACAAGGTGGTTCTCTCAGGGGTCGGCGGCGATGAGCTCTTCTACGGCTACCGGTCCTTCCGCAACATTCCAAAACTTGCCCGCATCGGCCGCATGGCCGGCCGCGTGCCTGGCCTCTCCGCTCTCATGCGCCCGGCGATGCAGGGCGCGGCCAGACTGAAGAGGCATCCCAAGCTCGCCGCCATCACGGATTACTGGCAGAGCGAGCACCAGCTCCATTCCCTGCAGCGCGGACTGTTTCTGCCCCACGAGCTTCCTGAACTCATGGGAGCCGACGAAGCTGCATACGGACTTGAGGCCCTCACCGGGGTCACGCCCCCCAAGGGCCGGGACGGAGCGGCAACCGTCGGCCTTCTGGAGAGCACGCGCTATCTTCGAAATCAGCTTCTGCGAGACAGCGACTGGGCCAGCATGGCCCATTCACTGGAGCTCAGGACCCCTCTGGTGGATACCGGCCTTCTGTCCGGGCTTGCACCCTACTCCGCACAATTCACCGAAGGGCGCGGCAAGGCTCTGCTGGCAAACTCGCCACAACCGCCATTGCCCGAACACATTGCAAACCGCCGGAAGACCGGCTTCAGCGTTCCCATGGTCCGCTGGCTCGCCGAGGCGGCCGGGCGGCCGCTCTGGGACCGCGTGCCCATGCTCAGCGGTCCATCCGTGCCCTGGGCACGCCGCTGGGCCTACGCCCTGCAGCAGCAGAATGCCTGGAGGGCCGCGTGAAGATCCTCCACACCGTCCCCCATGTCTGCAAGGAAGCGAGCGGCCCCTCCTACTCGGTCTCCCGTCTCTGCGATCAGCTGGGCGGCTCGGGCCACGAGGTTTCCCTCTATACCATAGATGCGCACCGCCGCGCCGATGCGCACCGCTACCGGCATGAGACCTTCGCCAGCACGCCGGTTGCCGGCAAGCTCGGCCTGTCACGGGGTTTCTCCGCGGCTCTGCATGATGCCGCGCCAACGGCAGACCTGATCCATAATCACGGTCTGTGGATGATGCCGAACGTGTACCCTGGAGATGCGGCCCGCCGCAGCCGGACACCGTTGATTGTCTCGCCCCGCGGCACGTTCAGCCCCGTCGCCCTGCAACGCTCGCGGCATGTGAAGCAGGCCTTCTGGTGGCTCAAGCAACGCAGGGCCATCGAGACGGCCGCCTGTCTGCACGCGACATCCGAGCAGGAATATCTGGACATCCGGGCCTTCGGGCTCCGCCAGCCCGTCGCAGGCATCCCGAACGGGGTCGACATTCCGGAAGCCCTGGAGGAACGCAAGTCTGGCGAGCGCCGGACCCTGCTGTTCCTGGGGCGCATCCACCCGATCAAGGGGCTCGACATGCTCCTGGAGGCCTGGGAACAGGTTTCCCAGGAGCACGCAGAATGGGACCTGGTGATCGCCGGCTCGGATGCAGACGGGTATCGGCAAGAGCTGGACGCCACCGTCAGGCGCAACAAGCTGAACAGAGTGCGTTTCGCCGGACCGCAGTATGGCGACGCGAAGCACGCCGCCTATTGCGCCGCCGACCTCTACATCCTGCCCTCACGTACGGAGAATTTCGGGCACACGGTTGCCGAAGCCCTTGCCCGCGCAACACCCGTCATCACGACCACCGGAACACCATGGGCACCGGTCGTGTCCGAAGGCTGCGGCTGGTGCGTCGAACCAACCGTTGAAGCCATCAACGGCGCCCTGAAACAGGGCCTGAAGGCCGCGCCCGCAGATCTTGCCGCCATGGGCGCGCGGGGCCGCGGCTGGATGCGCCGGGACTTCTCCTGGGAGGCGGTCGCATCCCAGATGACGCAAGTCTATGCCTGGTGCGCCGGAGAAGGCCCGCGCCCGGACTGCGTGAGGGCCGACTGATGGGGGCGCGCAAGAAGAACTGGCCGCAAGGCGATGGCACGGTCCCCGTTGCCGTGATCATGATCTCGCTGAACGAGGCGCACAACATGGAGGCCGTGCTGGAGAACCTGCGCGGCTGGGCGCACGAAGTCTTTCTCGTCGACAGCTACAGCAGCGATGCGACGGTGAGCATTGCGCTCGAACATGGTGTCCACGTGGTGCAGCGCCGCTTCAACGGGTTCGGCGACCAGTGGAACTGGGCCCTCGACAACCTACCAGTGACATCGGACTGGACCATGAAGCTCGATCCGGACGAGCGTCTGACCGACGAGCTCAAGGCATCGATCGGGCGGGCTGTCGCCGCGGACAGAACCGACGCACTCTCGTTCACCCGGAGGCTCTGGTTCATGGGCAAGCCGTTGCCCGTTTCCCACCCCCTGCTGCGGGTCTGGCGGACGGGGCGCTGCCGCTTTTCCGATGTGCTGGTGAACGAGCACCCGAAGGTGGACGGCACGCGTGAGCACATTGCCGGCGAGCTTGAACATCACGACAGCCCGCATCTGCACCACTGGTACGAAAAGCAGAACGCCTACTCCACCGCGGAGGCAACCTCCTCGTTCCGCAACGATGCTCTGGCGGATGAGCCGCGATTGTTCGGCACGCCCTTTCAGCGGCGCATGTGGCTGAAGCGGAACTACCGCAGGCTACCGTTCCGCTACACGCTGATCTTCCTCTATTGCCTGCTGGTCCAGGGGGCCTGGAAAGCGGGCCGCGTGGGCGTCATCTGGGCGCGCCTCAGATCCGATGTCTACCGGATGCGCGACTACAAACGTCTTGAAATGCAGATGCAGGGCAAAGCCACGGCGCCGGCAGGCAGCCGGACGGGCGAAGCCGACAACAGGGTTGAGCAGTTCGCGTGAACCGCGAGCGCGGCGGGGGCAGGAACAGAAGAACATGAAGCAGGTATTGCAATCGCTCTCCAACGGCCAGACCTCCGTTCAGGAGGTTCCTGCTCCGGCCGTGCGTGCCGGTCATTTGCAGATCGTCACGTCT
>JBCCEL010000431.1:0-4458 GCA_039030315.1 Pseudomonadota bacterium | reverse complement strand
TCTGAGAAGAGCGCACGCCAACGGAACAGTAGAAGATCACGCGCTTGCCGGAGGCCTGCGTTCCGAACCGCTTCAGAAAAGACCTCGCGTTCATGCCGGGAGTGATCCGGATCGCCCCGGGCAGATGGCTGACGGCGTATTCGTCCTCTTCCCGGACATCGAAGATCAATGCGCTTTCAGCACTTTGCTGTCCTTCCAGGAATTCAGGCGTTACGTGTCTGATTTCTGGATAGTCCTCCCTGACATCCTGCTCGACTTGTTCCAGCGAGAAGGCGCTTGCGGTGCCGCTCAGGCCGCCGGATAGCAGGGCCGCAAGGATGAACAGTTTGCCAATGGGCCGGAGCATGTCAGTCATGATCTCCCGAGAGTGATGTCAACAGCTCGCATCATTTTTCGCGGTAAGCCAGAAACACTTTCTAACTTTTCCGTGCATCAGCCGGAGATATGCACGGATACGGTTCCAAGGATTCCGAAGTCGGCGCGGACACGATCGCCGGCCTCCACCTCGAGCGGAACGGCGCAGGTGCCGGTCGTGATCAATTCGCCTTCGTCCAGCGTTAGGCCGAGCGCGGTCACCTCGTTGACAAGCCATGCCAGGGCAATCCCGGGATCGCCCAGCACATTGCGGCCGTTTCCTTCCCTTGTGTACCGCCTACCGACTGTCGCGGTGACGGAGTGGCCGGCAAGATCAATGTCCCGCCAGTCTGCTGTTACCGCGCGTCCGACCACGAGGTCCCGGGCGCAGGCGTTGTCCGCAATCAGACACGGTCCGCCGACACCGGCGAAATCCGTGAAGCGGGAATCCGGCAATTCCAGGCAGAGATGCAGGTCAGCTGCGGCTTCAAGTACCTCGTCCGCCTCATAGGTGGTGTCGCGAGGCCCCAGGCTGTGCGCCAGGCGGAAGGCAAATTCCGGTTCCACCACACTCATGCGGTTGTCAGAGATTGAGACCATGTCTCCATCGCCCGCCACCCGTTCGGCCAGGATGCGCCCGGCCAGCGGTCCATCGACCCCGATATGCGTCTGACCTGCCTTGCTTGTGGCCGCGATTTTCCAGCCGTAGCGCGGCTTGGACGAAAACGTCTCGAAGCCTGACTGGATGGCGTAGGCTTCAGCACGGGTCCCCGGACGAAGTTCGGCCGGAAGCCCCTCTGTAACGTTCCCGTTCTGCCATAGCTCCCAGATCAGCTCACATGCTCGGCGATGCGCTTCGTTCATGCCGGCTCACGTCTCCCTGGTCAGCGCCCGTTTGAAACGAGATAGACCGGGCTGCTCCAGGCCTGATACCCGTCCTCTGTCGTCACGCAGATCCAGACCGGATTGTCCGCGCCCGATTGCAGCTTGACCTTACGGCGAAAACTGAGTTCACGGTCGAGGCGTGCATCCGGCAGGCGGAAAGCGAGGAGCTTCCGGTCCAGACCGCCGGCTTCAAGGGTCTGGTCCTCAAGTCCGATTTCGCCCAGCTCAAGTTCCAGGTCTCCGAGGTTCGTGTTCACGGTCAACCTGGCATCCCGGCCGGCGTCCACCCAGGCGTCAAAGCCCATGAAATTTCCGGTCGTGATGGTATCGAACACCACGGTATCCGAGCCGCGTTGCTCGAAAAGGCGTTCCGGGTTCCAAAGGTTGATGGTTTCAAACCGGGCGATCTCCGCCTCGTGGAACCGCGCGCGGCCGCGCCACTTCGTATCTCGTCCCCGTCCGCGGTACTCTGCGCCGCTCCAGAGGACGCGCACGCGGTTGCCGAGTTGGGTTTCTGTATAAGGGTGGATGGTTTCGAGCACCTCCGCCCCGTTGCGCAGCTCGACACGCTCAATGCCGGCATGGGCGGCGATCTCAACCGCGATCTCGATCTCGCTGGCGCCGGTCTCGACGATATCGCCCATGATCGCGCTGCGGCCTGTCCCGAAGCGTGCAGCTGGAACCGCTGCCGGGTCACGCTCGTAGATCTTGCTGTCCTGGGGCAGATGCGCCTGCACGTGCATGTGCATCCGGCAGCCTGTCGTCCCGTAATGATGTCGCCGCCGCTGGGCTTCGAACACATGGTCCCGGTCATTCCGGTCCATGAGGAAACAGGTGAGGCCGCCGAAGGCCCCGAACGTCGAGGCGCCGGGGTAGCTTGCGCCAGGTCTGCCCTTGTGACCATCGCTGTTGCACACCACGCCGACCCGCCGGCCGAGCGGGAAGCCGTCGGTCAGGATCCATTCGAAGGTGCCCCAGGCCGAATGCATCTCGACGGCGGTTTCCAGGACCGGGTCGTGGTCGTAGTGGATGTTTGCGTAGCGCCCGCCGACATGGGCGTAGAGCACGCAGTCCTCATCCTTGAGGGATTTATACAGCTCCGTCAGGGTGTTGGCGTCGGAGGACAGCTCGCTCCGGTCCTCAAGAAGGGCGTGCGAACAGCGCCGGATGGCGCGGCCCTCGTGCCGGAAGAACACGTTATGGTCGCCGCCGACAGCCGTGTTTCCCGACCATTCGTAGCCCGGAAGTGTCGTAAAACGTCCAGGTTCGTCCAGTTCCGCTGTCAGCGCGTTCAGATGCGTCCAGAATTGTCCATTGATCTGGAAATCGTTTCCCTGATGGGCCGACACATCCAGGAAGGCCTTGTTGCGGGCGAAGTCAAAATAGCTCTCGATGGAATTGACGCCGACGGTCTCGCCGGTCTGGCCATGCAGGTCTCCCCAGAAGGAGGCGTGGGGGCCTTCCCGAATGATCAGCGGGCCGGCCTCGCAGGCGAACTCATCGTCCACGTAGACCCCGATGCGAAGCGTGCCTGGTTCGCTGACACTGAGGTTTTCGAAAGAGAGCGCCCGGTCGTCCGGGACGTAGTCGAACTCCAAAGCCAGGTTATCGACCGGAAGAGACGGCTCCAGCCTGATGCGCCCTGCGGCCTGCGACGTCGGGTTGCCCCAGGCGTCTTCCGCCTTGAGGCCTAGATGGAACACCTCGCCCGGACGGCGCAATGTCGGCAGCACGGCGAACCAGTTCGCCGCCGGGCCGGCCACCACAGGAACGGCGAACTGCTGGTCCAGCGGCAGGTAGTTGCCCGTGGCCTGCACATCAGTTGAGACCAGGAACTCAAAACCCTCTTCCGCGAAGGTCTCGATCAGCATGCCCGGCGAGCCCTGGGACGTGTCGCCCAGAACGATGGTGATCTGATCGCCTTCGGAAAGATACCCGCCGTTGAGTTCCGCAGTGAGGGCAAGGTTCCAGGGGCGCTGGCCTTCCGGTCCGACCCGGAGGCTGATCGTGCCCTCGCCGCTGCAGGTGGCGGTCGTGAAGTTGGCGCCTGCAGGATCGCTCGCTTGCGGCTTGCCGCCATCGAAGACCATGCGGAAGCAGACGCGGATGGCGCCTGTATCGTCGAGGCCGATCCTGCCCACCGTGTAGGTGATGGTGAAGGTCTGGAAGCTGCGCGCCTCAACCGCTTCCAGTGGCTCAAGCGTCGCGGAGCCATAGAGAGCCGGATCATCGCCAGGCCGCACGGACGGGCCGTTGGCGCCGACCAGTTCGCGGCGGACGGCTCCCCGTGTGACCTGCTGTTTCATCGACGGTCCCGCATGCCGAGTGTGCGCAGCCGGAGCGCGTTGAGGCGGATAAAGCCCTTCGCATCGCGCTGGTCGTAAGCGCCTTCGTCATCTTCAAAGGTGACAAGAGCATCATCGTAAAGGGATTTGGCGCTCTCGCGGCCCGTGACGATCACGTTGCCCTTGTAGAGCTTGAGCCGGACCGTGCCTTCCACATGCTCCTGGGATTTGTCGATAGCAGCCTGCAGCATCTCACGCTCCGGGGAATACCAGAAGCCGTTATAGATCAGCTCGGCATAGCGCGGCATGAGCTCATCTTTCAAATGGCCGGCGCCGCGGTCAAGCGTGATGGATTCCATCGCCCGGTGCGCGGCGAGCAGGATGGTGCCGCCCGGGGTCTCGTAGATGCCGCGCGACTTCATGCCGACGAAGCGGTTCTCCACAAGATCCACCCGGCCAATGCCGTTGTCATGGCCAAGCTTGTTCAGTGCAGTGAGCAGTTCGGCAGGTGAGTGTGCCTTGCCGTCGATGGACACGGCATCACCCCGCGCAAATCCAATGTCCACATAGGTCGGCTCGTCCGGCGCATCCTGTGGATCGATGGTGCGCTGAAACACATAAGCTTCGGGCTCGATCGCCGGGTCTTCCAGCACCTTTCCTTCCGAGGAGGAATGCAGCAAGTTGGCATCGACGGAGAACGGAGCCTCGCCGCGCTTGTCCTTCGGCACAGGGATCTGGTGGCGCATGGCGAACTCGATCAGGTCCGTCCGGCTTTTCAGTTCCCATTCCCGCCAGGGCGCGATGACCTTGATGTTGGGTGTGGTGAGGACTTAATGGGACTGAGTCCAGGTGAGGAGCACTCCAGGTTGGCATTGCACAATGACACAAGACATTGGCATTGTATTCTTTCAAGTCAGTTGTAGTTCAAACAAGC
>JBCCEL010000430.1:0-4476 GCA_039030315.1 Pseudomonadota bacterium | reverse complement strand
GGATGCCCGGGAGGTTCGCCGCGATCGGAATGGCCGATCCGTTCAGTCGGCCATGACGGAGCGTGTTGGCACCGAGGGGCTCGGCAAAGTCCACGTCGAGCTCCACGGGACCTTTCTTGTCCACACTCAGGTGCTCAGGACGAACACCCACTTTGACGGCGCCTGAATGACCGGACGGTGACGGCAGTGCCATTCCATTTTCGAAACGCAGTTTCCTGCCGTCGGCTTCCGCGCCCAGACCCTGTTCGCGGCGCAGTTCATTGGCAGCCCCGCGATGAACATCCTGGACGCGGAAGCCGACGGCAGGAGACTGCATTTCGACAATGGAATAGCACTGCCGTCACCGGCCGATCATTCAGGTGGCGTCAAGGTGGGTATTCGTCCCGAGCACCTGAGTGTGGACAAGAATGGCCCCGTGGAGCTCGACGTGGACTTCGCAGAGCCCCTCGGTGCCAACACGCTCCTTCATGGCCGACTGAACGGATCGGCCATTCCGATCGCGGCGAACCTCCCGGGCATCCATCGCGCGCCGCCGGGAGACGAGAAGATCAGGCTTTCGGTGAAGGCCGAGCAGATCCATCTGTTTGATGCGCAAAGCGGGCACCGGCTTGACTGAGCCGGAGAGTTTCTCCCGCCTATGGATCGATGGGCGATTCGCAGTACACTCCTTTTCAGAACCCTCCGCCTGCCCTTGATCCAAGACCAGTTTCCATGCCCGATCCGATCACACGCTCCGTCATTCAGCACCGCTTGTCCGGCATCGTGGAGGAGATGGGCGAAGCCATGCTGCGGACCTCCTTCTCCCAGATCCTCAACTCCAGCCGGGACTTTTCAACGGCGATCTGTCTTGGCGATTCTCAGCTTGCCGCGCAGGCCGATCATATTCCCGTCCACGTCGGCGCGCTCCAGCCGGCGGCCAAGACGATCATCGAAACCTTCGGCGACAATGTTTCCGAAGGCGACATTTTCCTGCTGAACGATCCCTATTTCGGCGGCAGCCATCTGCCTGATGTTACAGCATTCATGCCGGTCTTTCTGGAAGGAACACTGGCCTTCTGGGCCATCAACCGGGCTCATCATTCCGATATCGGCGGCGCGACATACGGGGCCTATAACGCCGCTGCGAGGGAGATCTGGCAGGAGGGTCTGCGGCTGCCGCCCATCCGGTTTTGCGACGGAGGCAAGATCCGCGAGGACGTGATGCGGCTGCTGAAGGCCAACGTCCGCCATGCCCGTGACTTCGAAGGCGATCTCATGGCCCAGATCGGATCGGTCCGCCTGGCCGAACGCCGGCTGCATGCGCTCGGCGCCGAGTTCGGGCGGGAGGTCATCGAGGCAAGCGTCGCTGACATCCTGGATGCAACGGAAAGGCAGACCCGCCGCATTATCGAAGACTGGCCGGACGGCACCTATGACGGCTCGGCCTTTCTGGACGATGACGGGCGCGGCAACTCCGACATCGCCATCCGCGCAGCCGTCACGGTTGCAGGATCGGACCTCACCATCGATCTCGGCGGCTCGGCACCGCAGGTCGAGAGCTTCCTGAATTCCTCCTGGGCCAATACGCGGTCCGCGGTGCTTGTGGCCCTTTCCATGCTGCTCGACCCGGAGGTGCCCAAGAACGAGGGCATGGCCCGGCCCGTCAGCATCCTGGCCCCTGAGGGCACCATCGTGAACCCCCGCCCTGGCGCGCCAGTCACCATGTGCACCTCCCACTGCAGCAATGAGATCATCGAAGCTGTTGTCGTCGCCCTGTCGAACGTTTGCCCCGACCGGGCCATGGGTGGCTGGGGAAGACGTCTCCGCGTCGCCCTGAAAGGGCTTAACCCGAGAAACGGACGGCCGTTCATCTGGCATCTCTTCCATGCGCGTCCCGGCGGCGGGGCCTCATCGATGGGAGATGGTTGGCACAATGCCGGAGAGTGGCACTCTGCCGGAGGACTGAAGTTCGGTTCGGTTGAAGTGGCCGAGACCAGGTTTCCGCTGTTCTTCAAGCACCACGAATTCCGCCCCGGCTCCGGTGGAGACGGCGAGTTCGTTGGAGGCGCCGGATGCGACCTCGAAATGACCGTCGAAACGGAGGCCCCCGCGGTTGCCAACATTGCAGGCGATGGTCTGCGGTACGGTGCCCGCGGTATGGCCGGCGGCGCTGACGGCAGGGCGCATGACTATCTGATGCACGAGCCGGGAGGGCGGTCCGAGCAGTTGAAGAGCAAGATGGAAGGGCTTGCGGTGCCTGCAGGTGCCGTGTTCGAGATTCACTCCGGCGGAGGGGGCGGCTGGGGCGATCCGGACAAGCGGGATCAGAACGCCCGCCGGCGCGATGCGGAGAACGGCCTTTCTCCGGCCGGCGGCACGGAGAACCCGTCGTGAGTTACCGCATTGCCGTAGACGTGGGCGGCACGTTCACCGACGTGGTCTCAGTCGATGATGCGGGCCGGATGGCTTTCGTCAAGGCGCCGAGCACACCGGAGAACCAGGCGCTTGGGGTCATGAACGGCATTGAGCGGCTGGCCCGGACCCTGGCGGTGGAACCGCGCGAACTGCTGGGGCGGACGGACCGGATCGTGCATGGCATGACAGTCGCAACCAACGCCCTGCTGGAGCGCAAGGGCGCCAGGGTCGGACTGCTCACCACGGCCGGTCACCGCGACGTGCTGGAGATGCGCGAGGGGCTCAAGCCGGAACGGTACAACATGCGCCTGCCGCGCCTGGAGCCGCTCGTCCCGCGGCACTTGCGGCTCGGCGTGGTCGAGCGGTTGCGCTTTGACGGCACGGTTGAGGTGCCGCTGGACAGCGCTTCGCTGGATCAGGCAATCAACAGCTTGAAGGCGGCGGAGGTCACCTCCGTGGCCGTTTGCTATCTCCACGCATACCGCGACGCCCGGCATGAGCACGAGACGGCCAAGGCCCTCGGCCAGGCAATGCCTGATGCGCACATCTCTCTGTCGTCCGACGTGCTTCCCCAGATCAAGGAGTTTGAGCGGGTCTCCACCACAGTGGTGAATGCCTACGTCGCGCCACTGATCGCGAATTATCTTGAAGCGCTGGAAATCGGGTTGCGGGATGCCGGTCTGGCCGGGCCGCTGCTGATCATGCTTTCTCACGGCGGGCTTGCGCCGGTCAGCGAGGCGATCCGGGTCGCCGCCGCAACCGTCCTCTCCGGTCCGGCAGGCGGCATCGCGGCCGGCCGGCACATTTCAGCGCTCATGGATGCCCCCGATCTCATCACCTTCGACGTCGGCGGCACGTCCAGCGACATCTCGCTCATCTCGGGCGGTGCGGCCACGCTGTCGAGCGACCGCCAGATGGCTAACGAACGGATCGCGCTGCCAAGCCTGGACATCGTCACCCTCGGTGCCGGCGGGGGCTCGATTGCCGGTCTGGAGGGCAGTGACATCCTGAAGGTGGGTCCGGAAAGTGCCGGCGCGCTCCCCGGACCCATCTGCTATGCCCGGGGCGGCACAAAGCCGGCGGTCACCGATGCAAGCGTGGTCCTGGGCTATCTTGATCCGGACAACTTCGCAGGCGGCGAGACAGCGCTTGATCATCAGGCCGCCCTGAACGCCTTTGAGGCGCTTGGAGCTGAGCTCGGCGTCTCCGCCATTGAGGCGGCCGCGGGCGTGCACCGCGTGGTCAATACCCAGCTTGCCGAAGGCATCAGGGTCGCGACGGTACGGCGCGGCGTGGATCCACGCCGGTTCGCACTTCTGGGCTTCGGCGGTGCGGCCGGCCTGCATGTGACCGAGCTTGCCCGCATGCTCGGCCTTCGGCGCGTCGTCATCCCGAACATGGCCTCAGTCCTGTCGGCCTGGGGCATGTTGAACACGGAACTGAGGCTGGAAACTGTCCGGACAGTCGTGGGCGAGACCGATCAGATTGATCCGGGATCGCTCCATGACCTGTTCGCAGGACTGGAAGCTGAAAGCCGCGCCCGCATGGCGGAGTGGTTCGATGGCAGCATCGAAATCCGCCGCGGCGCCGAAATGCGATACGGCGAGCAGATCTTCGAGATCGATGTTTCGCTGGACGGCGTGGACCTTGGAAGCGCGAGCGCTCTGGCGGACATCAAGACCGTCTTTGAGCGACGCCACCAGGAGCTCTATGCCTATCATCTGCCCGACGAATCCCCGGTCATCGTCAATGCGCGGGTCGCGGCAGCAGGCATGCTGGGGGCAACCCCTCTCGAACCGCTGCCCGAAAAGGCAACCGCGCCGGAACCGGTGGGCGTCCGAAAGCTCTATCTGGGCGGTTGGGTCGAAGTGCCGGTCTATGCCTTCGACAGTCTCACCGCCGGCGCGCACGTGCCCGGGCCGGCAATCATCGAATCGGAGACAACCACCATCATTCTCCGCCCGGAAGACAAGGCGCGCGCGACGCCGCTCGGCTGGCTGGACATAGACATTCCCGGAGGATGATCGCTTGGGGAGGAAACCTCGCGATCAGTCATCCTCGGCGGATGCAGTCCAGATCTTG
>JBCCEL010000429.1:0-4491 GCA_039030315.1 Pseudomonadota bacterium | reverse complement strand
GGCATGAGCTCTTCGCGGCCGGTGATCTCCAGATCGAGAAGACGCAAGGCATCCTGGGTGTGCAGCCGGTCGATCAGGTGCTTGATGTCCGGCAGCGGATACTGCGGATGCATGAGGCCGGAGACGGAGCACTCCAGCTCGCGCCGATTGACGACCACGGTGGTGTTCATCGGGAAGAGGTCGTCCTTGCCCGCATGATCGATGTGCAGATGGGTGTGAACCACGTACCGGACATCCCCCATCTTGACGCCATGCTTGGCAAGTTGGTTCTCGATCATGTTCTCGTGGAACTGCAGCCCCCGCATGCCGAGCGACTCCATGATCGCATTGTCGCGGTACCCGGTGTCGACCACGATGGGATATTCGCCGCCGAGGATCAGGAAACCGTATGTCGGCACCCGGCGCGTGCGCCCGCAATCGTGCCCCAGCACGAGAAAACTCGCCTCAAGCTCGATATCGCCATAGTCCAGGATCTTGATTTCAAGCGCCATGATGCACCTCCCTTGTCAGTTCAGACGGTAAACCCGCCGTGCCGTATTGCTGAAAATCTGTGTCCGGTCCGCCTCCGGCAGGGCTTCTGCGGCGGCCGCGAAGGCGTCGAACAGAGCCGAATAGCCGGTCCAGAGCTTCTCGATCGGAAAGTTTGAGCCGAACAGGCAGCGCTCCGCGCCGAACAGGCGGACGCTTTCTGAGACCATATCCGCGATGTGGCCGGCATCGTTGCGGTGCAGGAACGTGCCAAGACCGGAAAGCTTGACGACAACATTCGCACGCGCAGCCAGAAGCTCCATACCGTGCCGCCATGCCGCGCGGCCCGCATCGCTCAAATCTTCCAGCATTCCGGCATGCTGCAGAATGAAAGTCACCCCCGGACAGGCGCCGGCGAGCCCGGCTGCATCCTCCATCTGATCTGCAAACACCTGCAGATCGAAACTCCAGCCGTAATCGGCCAGTCTCGCCACGTTGCGCTGCAGAACGGGATCACGGGCAAGATCGGGCCGGGCAGCAAAGCGGTACATTTCGTTCTCGTGCCAGTGCAGCTGCATCCGTACGCCGCGCATGAGCGGATAGGCGGCAAGCCGGTCGAGCTGAGGCCGGACGTCCTCGGCCAGGAAGTCCGCATAACCGACAATACCGTGCGGCCAGCCGCTGTCATCGGCCACGCCTTGCACCCAGGCCACCTCGTCCTCGAACCTGTCCGGTGCCCAGTTGGCCTGAACATAGACGGACTGCGTAATACCGCTGTCCCCGGCTTCTTCCCGGAACTCGTCGATTAGATAGTCACGGCGGATCGGCTCATAGGGCCCGAAGATGCGCGGCTGCATCGGCCCCATCAGCCAGGGCAGATCCTGCCTGCGCCAGATATGATGGTGGGCGTCAATCATGCCGCCCGCCCTTCGGCCAGTTCGAGCACATGGTCGCACATGCTCTCTAGCGTGCTGCCGTCCGCCAGCCCGTCCAGCACAGGAAGCACCGACCTCAGCGCCGCGGTTTCGGGCACGAATCCGGTTGCTCCGGCAAGCGGCGTCAGCCAGTGGACTTTCCAGGCCCGGCGCGAGAGACGGACCACCGCATCGGTCATGGCCCCATGATCGCCCCGCTCCAGCCCGTCGGACAGGACCAGCACCAGGGCGCCCCGGGCAAATCCGGCAAAGCGCGGGATCGCGAGAAAGGCCTGCAGGGCATCTCCGAGCCGCGTGCCGCCATCCCAGTCAGAGACCGCTCCCGCCGCGGCCGCCAGCGCCTGGTCGCGGTTGCGATGCCTGAGCGCCCGTGTGACGCGCGTCAGCCGCGTGCCGATGGTAAACGCCTCCAGGCGCTCCACCACGCGCGACAGGGTGTGCGCGAACCTGAGGTAACTGTCGGTATGCTCCTTCATCGAACCGGAGACATCGATCAGCAGCAGCACAGGACGCTGGCGCAGTTTGCGCTTGAGCCGCGGCAGGCGCATGACGTCGCCGCCGGTGCGCACCGCCTCGCGCATGCTGCGGCGCATGTCGAAGCGGTCGCCCTTGGTTGCCCGGGCCCGCCGGCGCACTCGTCTCATGGGCAGGCGCGAGGGCGCACTGCGCGCAAAGTGGGCAAGGATCTCGCTCTCTGAACGCGGTTCGAAATCCCGCCGGGTGAGCGCCTCGGTCAGGCTGGCCTGCTGGCCGGATTCCTGTTCGTCGTCCGACATCAGGGGCTCAAACACGCCCTCCCGGTCATCCTGCACGCGGGTCTCCTCATCCTCGGCCTCGCCCGTCATATCCGCTGCAACCAGGCGGCCCTCAAAGAAGGCGCCGAAGAGCGTGTCGAACTCCTCACGGCGTTCGAACGGCGGCGCGAGTGTCGCCGTCGCCGCTCGGTGGATGTCGGCCATGCCTTTCGGTCCCAGCAGCCCCACTGCCGTCAGAAAGGCTTCGGTCTGCTCGGGAGCAACCGCAAAGCCGTGCGCTCGCAGGAGCGAGGGGAACTCGACAAACGGGCGTGCCGCACGCGGAAGTTCGGCAATCTCCGTCATGCCGCAACTCCGGAGATGATCTGATCGAGCCTGCCGGAGACGTGCGCCAGATCCTCCTCGTCCTTCAAGGCCACGCCAATGGCCCGCCGGAACGCTTCAGGCCATTCGGCCCCTTGCGCGTTCAGCAAGGTCGCAGCTTCTGCCCATTCGACCGTTTCCGCCACGCCCGGGAGCTTGCTCAGCGGTTCGGCGCGGAGCCGGTTCACCGCGCCAACCACAGCGTGGGCGGTTTCTTCCGCAACGCTGCTGGCGCGCAGCATGACGATCTGCGCTTCGCGGGCCGCGTCGGGATAACCGATCCAGTGGTAGACACAGCGGCGGCGGAGCGCCTCGTGCAGCTCACGGGTCCGGTTCGAGGTCAGGATGACCACCGGATGATCGTGCGCGCGCACAGGTCCACGTTCGGGGATGGAGATCTGGAAGTCGGAGAGGAATTCCAGGAGGAAGGCTTCGAACTCGTGATCGGAGCGGTCCACCTCATCGATCAGCAGGCACGACTTCGACGGGTTCCGCAGCGCCGCCAGCATGGGCCGCTCCACCAGGAACTCATCGGAGTAAATGTCCACACCGCCCCGGCCCGCCTGGCGGATGGCCAGCATCTGGCGGGGGTAGTTCCACTCGTAGAGAGCGTTGGCGGAATCGATGCCCTCATAACATTGCAGCCGGATGAGGTTGCGCCCGAGCACAGCGGAAATTGCCTTGGCGGCCTCCGTCTTGCCGACACCGGGCGCCCCCTCCAGCAGGAGCGGCTTGCCGAGAGCCAGCGCCAGGTAGGCAGCCGTGGAGAGACTATCGTCGGCCAGATAGAAAGCGGCGCGGAGCGCCTGTTCCAGCGCCTCCGGGCTGCCGATGCCGACGATCTCGGGTCTCACGGGCATGGTATTCTGCCCCGGCAGTTTGCCTCATCCACAGGCCCGACCCGTGGATCGAGGGCGGCAACTTCGGCGTTGCCGGCTCTGAATTGCCCGGTCAAGCCAGGCAATGACGGATATGAAAAAGCCGAACTCAAGGATCTGCCTCAGTGCCGCGGTCCGGGCCGGGCGCCGCCCTGGGCCTTGATGGCGCGAAGGACCTTCTCCGGCGTGATGGGTAGGGCATCGATCCGCACGCCCACAGCGTTGAACACCGCGTTCGCCACGGCGGGCAGCACCGGGTTGGCGCACATCTCTCCCGGACCCTTGCCGCCATAGGGGCCGTCCGGCGCCGGCCGCTCCAGAATCGCGATGTGATGCGGCGCCGCATCTCCCGGTCCCGGCATCAGGTAGTCGGTGAAATCGGAGGGTTAGTGCGAGCGATCCGGATAATAGGGCTCCGTCGTCTCCCACAGAGCGTGGCTCATGCCCATCCAGGCCCCGCCGACAAGCTGCTGCTCGACCATTTTCGGGTTGAGCGCACGGCCCACCTCGTAGGCGCTGTTCATCTCGATGACGTCCACCTCGCCGGTCTCGTCATCGACCTCGACCTCGGCGATGAGACAGGCATGGGCAAAGCAGGAGACCGGCGTCATCTCGCCTGTTTCCGGGTTCACCTCCGACAGCGGGATGAGAAAAATGCCGCGACCCGAAACGGTCTTGCCCTGGCGGAACTGGGCGGCCTGCGCCACGTCCATGACCGAGATGGCCCGCTGCGGCGCGCCGCGGACATGGATATTGCCCTTGCCGTCCGTCTCCAGGTCTTCCGCATTGACCTCAAGCTCTTCGGCGGCGGCTTCCATGAGGACGCCGCGGGCCTCCTTCGCTGCCGCGATCACCGCATTTCCCACCCGGTGGGTGCCGCGCGAGGCGAAGCTCCCCATGCAGTGGGGGCCGGTGTCGCTGTCGGCCGTGTCGACATAGACATCCTCGACGGGCACTCCAAGGGTCTCCGCGCAGATCTGGCTCGTTACCTGCTTCATCCCCTTCCCCAGGTAGATGGAAGACAGGGCGACGGTGAACTTGCCGTCCGGGTTCGAGTGGACGAGCGCCTGGCTCGGGTCGCCGCCGAGATTC
>JBCCEL010000428.1:0-4523 GCA_039030315.1 Pseudomonadota bacterium | reverse complement strand
TGGTTTGCATTGCTTCGTTGCGCGAAGTGATGTTTAGGGCTTTCGGCGCATGAATGGTAACGACATCGGCCTGGCTGGCGGCCACCCCGACGGCAGTGACGTTCAGGAGCAGAACGACCTTTCCATCGCGGTCTCCAACATTTTCAAACTTGATCTCCAGCGGATAGAGCCCTGGCGCCAGGTTGGTGAACAGCCGCAGCGGAATGTCCATGAAGGCGCCGTCCAGGGTCAGCTCATCATCTGAGTCGTACGAGATCACCTTGCGGTACACGTGCCATCGGGGGTCATGCAGTTCGGGCTCGCCAGTGATTCTCACGTCACGGGCGGGGCTTTCCGGCGTTCCGATCACGTTCAGAATTCTTCCGTCATGAGCATGTGTGATGGCATACTGTGCATTGGCATCGCCGAGCCATGCGACCGCAGAGTTTGGATCAAGCGGACCTCCGCTCCGCTTCAGGGCGCCCTTCTGGCTAACCTCCAGCACTTGAATCGGGAATGTCGATTGATTGATGACGCTGAACCTTTGCTGCTGGCCGGCCGGGGTCCAGCCGCCTGGCGCCTGCAGCGGTGCGTGAATCTGCTTCAGAACTGAAAACCTGTCACCCGGCGCGGACGGGAAGGAGAGCGTGAATTTCGTGATTGCATCCCGATCCTCACCCGTCTTGTGCGCGACGCTCACGGCCTTTTCTGCTGACAAACGGACGATGACCTTGTTCTCGAACCCACCGCCGTTGATGACGTCGCTAGATCCGACGATCTCTGCCCTGAACGGCCCGGCCTGTGCCCTCGAACCGGCAACCAGGCCGGGCGGAACGCTCGGATGCAGCAGGCTGAGATGCATCGTGCGCCGGCCCGAGACCGGTGTGTCGGTGCCCGGCACATGAAGGTTCGCATAGTCGAGATCGACCCGCGTGCTGCGGGAGCCGCCGGACGCGGAAACCTCCAGTCCGGAGATCTTGATGGTATGCGGCTTGCCGCGCTTGATCCTGACCTTCCGGGAATTGGTGAGCCGCCAGGCCGGGAATTCCTGGTTGTCGAGGCGGGTGGCCTTCCAGCCGTTGCCGGAGAACCGGACATTCTGGATGTTCTCGAAGACGCCCGGCCTGAAGGTCAGCACGATGGTCGTCTGGGGGTCCTTCTCGTTCAGGACCAGGTCATGGTCGGTGAGATTGGCAAGCTCAATGCTGAGGGTCTGCGGCCCGGAGGCAATGCGGAGCACGCTGTCGGAATCGGCGTTAACGAGATCGGCGTCCAGAATGGCTCTGGTGACCGGATTGAACAGTAGGGGAAGCATATTCATTGCCTGTCCTCAGCTTGTCTTCGTCTGGTTTGGCGGCGGCTGCAGGGGAACCGGTTTCGGACCGGCAACCGGCTTGAGCTTGAGCCAGCCCTCGCGTACCACCGGGCGGGCGGCGAACACGGCCTCCCGCTCCATCGGTTTGATCGTCTCCGCAATCTTCGAGAGGCCGCGCTCAATGTCTCCGGCATCCACGCCCGGCCCGAGAGTGCGGGGTGCGGTATCTTTCGGCGCCAGCAGCTTTGCACGGCCATCGGCCATGGGCTCGATCCATCCGTGGCTCAGTAGCCGCTCCCAGATCAGTTCTGCCCTCGGCCGCTCGGTCTCGCCTTGGCCGGCCCGCTCCCCGGCCGCGAGCTGGCGGATCGCGCCGCCCGCTTTCTCGGCCACCCGGCCAGGATAGGCGCGCGCCAGCGCATCCTTTGCAAACACCGGGTCGGCCGGCACCTCACGCCAGTTGCCGTCGCGCATCTCAAGCCATGACCAGCGGTGATCCGGCTCGCTCGGCAGCGGCAGGTGCACGGCATCCGGCGGTGTCAGGATGGGCATGCCCGAGAACACCAGCTCCATGTCGCGCAGGGACGCGGCGAACTGCTCGCGCGGAATGGTGATGGCCTTGGTGGGCAGAATGCCTGTCGTTGCATGAACCGGGCAGCGAGGATCCAGTAGCATGATGAGATCCAGCGGCGGGTCGGAGAAGCTGCGCTGCAGATTGAGAGGAACCTGGTTGGCCTCGTCATAGACCCGGATATGGCGTGAGCTGCTTGCGGTGCTGGCCTGGGGCGCCTGAAGCACATCCGGCGGGGTGATTTCGGAACCGTCGACGAAATAGCCGATAAGGCCGTCGTTCAGCTGACCATGTTCGCCGATCCGGATCGGCAGTTTTACTTCGCCGAAGCCGTGATCGTCGTTTTCCAGACCCGCCATGCGCAGCGCGGTCGCCGACATGGATCGGTCGGTCGCCGGCGGGCCCTGCAGCGACAGGCCGACCCTGGCACGCGCGATGGCCACCGGCCGGCCCACGAGCAGGGCCCTTGAGCCTTGCGTGGTGTAGTCGGTGGGATCGATCATCCTGAGGCTTGAATCGAGGGTGGAGAGAAACTTGCCGATGAAGCCCGGGTCCGGACGGGATACAAGCCAGCTGACGACCCGGGCCAGGTGCCGGTTGCCGATCAGCCCCGGACCTGCGGGTGCATCATCGCTGCCGGGAGCAGGCCGCCACTGGCCATTCTGCCCGATGGTGCCCAGCAGCAGGCCGGCAGCGTCATAGACGAGGATGTCCTGGTCGAAATCGTTCGGCACGAGCCAGCCGCACAGCGGTGTGGTTGCCGGGTGATCATTGCTCTCCACGTCGTCGCGCTCATTGGACAGCCAGCGGAAGTCGAGCCGGGCCGGTTGGGCACAGCGCGGCGGCATGATGATCCGGTCTGATACGCCATCTCTCAGGGTCTGGGCGGGATAGACCTGGTTCGGGCCGCCATCGTCACCTTGCAGCGGGGTCCAGTCCACGGTCTGGCCGAAACTGTCGATGACGCGGCCCGGCAGTATCTGCAGTTCGGCTGAGCGGAGGGGAAGGAACGGGCTGCCGGGGTCCGGCGAATAGAGATCCGTCAGCGGACCGACACGGCGGCGGACCTCCGCTGCAATGGCCTGGTCTGGCGCAAAGCCGAGCGGATCGGAAATGGGCAGCTGGGCTTCCAGCCGCTTCATCAGCATCCGTTCGTTCAGGCCGCCGAGGCTCAGGGAGATGATCCCGTCAGCGGGCCCGCGCCGCTGGGAAAGGTGCAGTCCTTCGTAGATGCTGCCAAGGTCCTGGGGCATTTCTACGCCCTGGCTGGAAAGCCGCGCCGCATATTGCTTCAGCGACTTTTCCAGCAGCGTAGTGCCGTGGCTGGTAAGGATCGTCCGGCCGGACGTGATGTAACGCCGGCCGAACATGTCCGGCGCCTTGTTCCCGGCAAACTGGAACTCGGTCTGATCCTCGGCCAGCTTGTGGTTCCTGAGGATGAAGTCCTCGCTATAGCGGCGCCTGCTGCCTGTCAGATTGCTGCCCGCTTCGAGAGACGCGACCGACGCCAGCCATTCCAGCAGGATCGGGTTCCAGCTGCGCGCACCCTGTTCCCGGTCGCTGATCATCCGGAAGGGTTTCGTGGCCCGCCTGACCACCGCCCGGCGGAAAGCCAGAATATCCTTGGTTGGGGTTTCGTGGCCAGGAAAGGCTCCGAGATCCGCAACGATGCACTCCAGCATCTTGTCCTTCCGGGCCCGCCCGTCCTGGGCATGGCGCTGGGAGGGTGCAAGCGCCCGCGCCCGGTCAAGCGCGAGCACCGGATCATTGGGCTGCCAGTATCGGGGTCCCCGGTTCGGGGCGAGCTCCAGCGCCTGGTTCTTTTCCCGGCCGGCATTGAATGCCTTCAGGAGGTTTTCAACCAGGGTCTGCAGCTGCACGAGGTCGAAGGCGAGGGTGCCGGCCACCGGCGCATCCATGTCTCCCGTTTGCGTCAGCTTCCGGTCAAAATCGCGGATACTGTCCTGCAGGACGGCGTCGCGCATCTGGTCCACGTCGATCTCGAACTCATCCTCGCTGTCCGGCGGGTACATCGCCAGCATGTAGATGAACCAGTCGGAGAACAGGCGTTGCCGGAGGGACCGAAGTTCGTCGTGGGCGCAATCAAATTTGAACTGCGCACGGTTCAGCTCGTCCAGGCCATGAGCGATGTCCTGCGGCAACTGGATCTTGCCCTGGTCCCCGGGCGTGAGTGTAGTCGGCGATGTGGCCTTGCTCGCATCGGAGACCGCCGCCTTCGCGGGCCTGATGGCCCAGACCTTCTGGGCCGCCGTCTCGGTAAACCCTGCCGCGTGCCGGACCTCCCTGAGCTTGGCGGTGAAATCGAGCACATCGTCCTTTAACTCAACGTCGAAGCGGACGGCTTCCAGGCGCTCCTCCAGAGGCCCCGGATTGCCTGGGCTGTGCTTGTTGGCCAGAAGCGCGCAGATCGCCTCCTGGGTCGAATTGCCGACAGCGATCGCGGATGAGACAGGTGCGGGCTTCTTCGTGCGCTTTGTGGGAGCGACAACGACCTTGCCGTAAAACACGAAGCCCGCGCATGAGGTCACGCTGGTCCGGGCCCCTTCCGGCAGGCTCCATCCGCTGCGGTTGCGGAACAGGATATCCTGGGCTTTCAGCCCGTCCCTCTTCAGGTCCCGGTCCTTGATCTGATCAACG
>JBCCEL010000427.1:0-4541 GCA_039030315.1 Pseudomonadota bacterium | reverse complement strand
TCTGTGCAGATCTCTTTTGCGTTGTTGAGACCTTTGTACGGGAACCTCTGAGCACCAGCAGTGACGTGCGTCACAGGGGCAAATAACTTTCACAAACTCAGCTTGGCGTGCCGGTTGACGTCCTTGTAGAGGAGGTAGCGGAACGGTTGGGGCCCGCCCGCATAGCAGGCCTGGGGACAGAAGGCGCGGAGCCACATGAAGTCGCCGGCCTCGACCTCGACCCAGTCCTGATTGAGCCGGTAGACCCCCTTGCCCTGAAGCACATAGAGGCCATGCTCCATGACATGGGTTTCCAGGAAGGGGATCACCGCGCCAGGCTCGAGCGTGACGATCGTCACTGCCATATCATGGCGCGTGTCGGCCGGGTCGATGAACCGCGTGGTCGCCCATTTGCCGTCCGTGTCCGGCATCGGCGTCGGGGCAATGTCCCTTTCGTTGAGAATGACCGGGGCCGGCGCGTCAAGCCCGTCAACAGCCTCGTAGGCCTTTCGGATCCAGTGGAAACGGACAGGCGCGCCGCCGCTGTTCCGTGCCGACCAGTTCCAGCCCGGCGGGATGTAGGCATAGCCGCCCTCGGTCAGCGCGTGATCCCTGCCTTCGATCGTGAGGCCAAGTGTTCCATCCATGACGAAGAGTACGGCTTCGGCGGCCGGATCCGTCTCCGGCCTGTCACTGCCCCCTCCGGGCGCAACCTCCATGATGTACTGTGAGAAAGTCTCGGCAAATCCGGATAGAGGCCGAGCGAGTACCCACGCCCGTGTGCCCTCCCAGAAGGGAAGCTGAGAGGTGACGATGTCCTGCATCACACCCTTCGGGATGACCGCATAGGCGGTGGTGAACACCGCGCGGCCGGTGAGCAGTTGGGATTGAGGCGGATGGCCCCCTTCTGGGGCGAAGTAAGAGCGGTTTGCCATGGTCGGGTCCCGGAGCCGGATATACGTACCGGGCCCGGTATAGGCTTCAGATGCTGCTCAGGCCAGCTGGATATCGACGGGAACGGCGCGGCTGAGAGTGTGGCCGACCGGCGAGGTGCCCGTGACTTTCTCGTGCAGGGCCTGAAGGGCCTCAGGCGAGGCGTCACTGTCGAGCCTTACCTTGACCGCGATGCCGCCGAAACCTGCATTTCCGTCCTTCAAGCCCAGGAACGTGTGGAGATCGAGATCGCCCTCGACATCGATGGTAAGGTCGTTGATCGTGATCCCGGAGGCGGTCGCATTTGCCGCATAGCCGACGGCGAGGCAGTTACCGAGAGCTCCGAGCACCTGTTCCACCGGATTTGGCCCGGTATTTGTGCCGCCGAGCTGATTGGGCTCATCGGACTTTGCCGGATCGAAATCCCGGATCCTGGCTTCCGACTTGAAACCGCCCTGCCATTTCACCTCCGCCTGCCATTTGGTGGCAGCGACGTGCGGTTCCTGCTGGATTTTCTCGGCGAGACTGGCGACGCTCGCTATATCCACATCATTGAGCTTCGTGCTGACCGTCGTGGACATGGATTTCCTCCCTGTTCTGGTGTGGGAGAAGCAGTATGCGGCAACTCGGACGGATCACCAAATCGGCGGAAGCTTCAGCGTGACGCAGGCAAGGTCTCTTCCACCAGCCTTGCCCAGTAGCTTGCACCAATGGGCAGGATCTCGTCGTTGAAGTCGAAATGCGGGCTGTGGAGATTGGCGCTGTCTTCGCCGGCGCCGAGCCAGATATAGCTGCCCGGCTTGTGCTCCAGCATGAAGGCGAAATCCTCAGACCCCATAACGGGGGTCACATCGGTGTCCACATTCTCCGCGCCGACCAGACCGTTGGCGATCTTTTCCGCCTGCAACGTGGCATCGGGCTCATTCACCGTGGGTGGATAGCGGCGTTCGTAGTGCACATCCGCCTCGCCGCCATGAGCGGCCGCGACGCTCTTGGCGATACGCTTGATGTGGGCTTCGGCCATGTCCTGGACGTCGGGCTTGAAACTCCGGACCGTGCCTTTCAGCTCCACTTCCTGGGGAACCACATTGTAAGCATCTCCGCCATGGATCTGGGTCGTGCTCACCACCACCGATTCCAGCGGGTCGACATTGCGGCTGGCAATGGTCTGCAGATTGGTAACGATGTGGGAGGCGATCAGCACAGGATCGATACCTTCATGGGGCATGGCGCCGTGAGAGCCCTTGCCGGTGACCTTGATCTCGAAGATGTCGTAAGACGCCATGATGGGGCCGGCGCGCATGCCAATCCGCCCTACCGGCACGCCCGGCCAGTTGTGCATGCCGTAGACCTGCTCCATCGGATATTTGTCGAACAGGCCTTCCTCGACCATGACCCGGCCGCCACCCTCGTTTTCTTCCGCCGGCTGGAAAATCATGTAGGCGGTGCCGCTGAAATCGCGGGTCTCGGCCAGATACTTTGCTGCCCCCAGCAGCATGGTGGTGTGGCCGTCATGGCCGCAGGCATGCATCTTCCCCGGGATCTTGGAGGCATAGGGCTTGTTGGTCTGTTCGTAGATGTCGAGCGCATCCATATCGGCGCGCAGGCCGATGGCGCGGGATCCGGGATCCTTGCCCTCGATAATGCCGACGACACCGGTTCCGGCCAAGCCGCGTTCGACCCTGATTCCGAAGCTCTCCAGCTTCTCGGCAACGAAGGCCGACGTGTTGACTTCTTCGAACGCGGTCTCCGGCTGCTCGTGCAGGGCCCGGCGCCATTCGGTCATTTCGTCATGGTCAGCGGCAATCTTGGCGTGAATGTCCACGAAACAATCTCCCGATCAGAACTTCAGGGTTCAGACAAGTTTGGCAAATTCGGTGTCGCGGCCGGGCGCCGCTGCAAGCAGGGCTTGCGTATAGCTGTGATCCGGAGAGGCATAGACCTGGGCCGTCAGCCCCTGCTCGACCACCACCCCATGCTGCATCACCATGATCCGGTCGCAGACCTGGGCGGCCACGCGCAGGTCATGGGTGATGAAGAGCATGGCGAGATCGAAACGCTCACGCACATCGTCCAGCAGTTCAAGCACCTGAGCCTGCACGGAAACATCCAGCGCGGAGACGGCCTCGTCGGCAATCAGAACTTTCGGCTCCATGGCCAGTGCGCGGGCAATGCAGATGCGCTGACGCTGGCCGCCGGAAAACTGGTGCGGGAAGCGGTCGAGCGAATCGGGCGAAAGCCCGACCACGCGCATGAGTTCGCGGGCCCGGGCATCGGCTTCACCTTGAGAAAGACCGAAATTCATCGGCCCCTCGACTATGGACTGCCCGACCGTCCGCCGCGGGTTGAGCGAACGGTAGGGGTCCTGGAAGACGATCTGCACATCTCGCCGGTAGGGGCGGAGCGCGTTCTCCGACAGGCCCGCAATGTTCTGCCCGGAAATCATCACCTCACCGCCGGTCGGATCGATCAGCCTGACGATGCAGCGCGCCACGGTCGATTTACCGGAGCCGGATTCGCCGACGACTCCCAGGGTCTCGCCGCGGTGGATGACCAATTCCACGTTCTGGGCGGCCTTGACCTGCCGGCCCTTCTTGAAGAGCCCGCCATCATCATAGGTCTTGTCCAGCTTGTGGACCTGCAATGCGGCTTCGCGCACCTGCGGCTCGGGCCGCTCCGGCGGCACCAGGCTGGGGACGGAACCGATCAGCATCTTGGTATAGGCCTGCTGCGGCGCGCCGAGGATCTGCTCCGCCGGCCCCTGCTCAACCACGTGGCCGTGCTGCATGACGACCACATGGTCGGCAATCTCGGCCACGACGCCAAAGTCGTGGGTGATGAACATGACGCCGGTGCCGTGGCGGCCCTGGATATCCTTGATGAGATCGAGGATCTGGGCCTGGGTGGTGACGTCAAGCGCCGTTGTCGGCTCATCTGCGATGAGCAGGCCTGGCTCAAGCGCGAGCGCCATGGCGATCATGATTCGCTGGCGCTGGCCGCCGGAGAGCTGATGGGGATAAGTGTCGAACAGCTTTTCCGGGTCCGGCAGGTTGACGTCCTTCATCACCTCCAGCACGCGCGTCTTGCGCTTGTCGGAAGACAGGTTCGTATGGATCTCCAGCATCTCGGAGATCTGGTCGCCCACCTTCATCACCGGGTTGAGCGCGGTCATGGGCTCCTGGAAGATCATGGCCATGCGTTCGCCGCGCAGCTCACGCAGCTCGGCTTCCGATTTCGTCAGGAGGTCTTCACCATTGAGGATGGCCTCCCCGGCCACGGGCTTCAGCTCTTTTCGCGGGATCAGCCCCATGACCGTGTGGGCGGTGACCGATTTGCCCGAGCCTGACTCGCCGACAACGCAGACGATCTCGCCGCTGCCCACGGTGAACGAGATGTCCTCGATGGCGAATTCCCGGTCGGCATCCTCCGGCAGCCGGACGGTGAGACCCCTGACTTCCAGAACCGGTTCCGGACGCATCTTGGCCATGGCTTTACATTTTCCTTGCGATGCGCGGGTCCAGCGTGTCGCGCAGGCCGTCACCCTGGATGTTGACGGAATGAACGGTCACCGCCAGGGCGATGCCGGGATAGAAGATAATCCAGGGGCTGAGCTGGAAGTAGGTCCGGCC
>JBCCEL010000426.1:0-4542 GCA_039030315.1 Pseudomonadota bacterium | reverse complement strand
GTCGCGCCGGGCCCCTCCCTCTCCCCGCCGGGGAGAGGGGTTCGCAGTTCACATAGTTGAACTGGACGGATCCAGGATGACGTAGCTTTAGACTGTGGTTCCATCGGCGCTGAGGATCGTCCAGTAGTAGTCGCCGGTGTAGCCGGCGGACTGGAAGAGCGCTTCCCATTCGTGCGGCATGAGGCAGGTTCTTGCCGTGAGCACCCAGTCCTCGAAGATCTCCTTCTCCGCCGGGTCCCGGTAGGCATCCACCTGGACAAAGCCGCCGTTCGGGGCCACCCGCATCATTTCGCGGAGGGATTGCCGGCATCCATCAGGCTCAAGGTTGTGGATGGTGTTGATCGCCAGGGCGAGAGCGAAATGGTTGTCGGGGAAGGGCAGGTCATCGCACGAACCCTTCATCAGGTGCGCGGCGGCATCGGGATGACAGTTCTCCAGCGCATAGTCCGAAATGTCGAGGCCGATGACCTCCAGACCGGGCAGGGCATCGCGCAGGTCCTTCACCAGGAACCCCTTGGCGCATCCGATGTCCAGCACCCGGTCGCCCGGCTTCAGGTTCCAGTGCTCGATGATCTTGTGGGCAACGCGGACCCAGCGTCCGTCATAACCGTAGCCGCCATAGCCCTGCTCGCGGGGGCCGTCGAAATACTCCTGGCCGAACTTCATAGCCAGGCGTCGGTTCTCCTCCTTGTTGCGGGTTCGCGCCTCGATATCCCGGGCGATCTTCGGCACCGAATCCAACAGGTTGAACATGGGCATGCGACAAGGCCTTTCCTGGAGCCGGGATGGTGGAAGCAGCCCGGCAATTGGGCTTCCGTTAGCAACTCGTGGTCCTGCCGGGCAATCGAATTCGACCCGTGGCGCAATATGCCTGCCGGGAGGCGGATTCGGACCGGCCGGCCGCGCTCTTCATGCGTCGGTTGGGCGCTCGGGTGCCGCTTGCCGATCCCTGACCAAACGTGATAGACGCGCTGCGGTCCCGGGCCAGATCTTCATTATCCATCGCAAGGCTCCTTCCGACGGTGAGAGCATCGCGCGGGCCGGCGGCGCAGTGAGCGGAGAATACAGTCGTGGCAAGTTACCTGCTGATCGGTGGATCCGGCGCTTTCGCGATCCATACCACCAAGTTTCTGCTGGAACAGGAAGAAACCACCCGCGTGATCGGGGTGGGGCGCAATCCCTGGCCGTCTCCTCTCTATACCTTGCGCGTTGGCGAGAACGATCCGCGCTACGCCTATCACCAGATCCATCTGGTGTTCGAGCAGGACCGGCTCATGGAGCTCATCGACGCGGAAAAGCCGGACTACATCATCAACTTCGCGGCCCTGGCCTATGCCACCTCCTGGGAGAAGTCCCACCGCTACTATGAGACCAACGTGGTCGCCGTCGCCAAGCTGTGCGAGCAATTGGCGAAGCGTGATTTCCTCAAGCGCTTTCTCCAGATCGGCACCTCGGAACTCTACGGCTCGAATGACGAGCCGGTGAGCGAGACGGCGCCCCTCAATCCGACCAGCCCATACGCCGTCTCCAAGATGGCGGCGGACCTGCACTTGGACACCATGTGGGCCGTGCAGAAATTCCCGATGAACATCATCCGTCCGTCCAATGCCTACGGTGCCGGCCAATACGGCTACAGGATCCTGCCGAAGGCGGTTCTGTGCGGGCTGACCAATCAGAGATTTCCGCTGGAAGGCGGCGGTATGGTGCGGAAATCGTTCCTCAACGCCCGCGATCTTGCCCGCGCCATCTATCTGATCTGCCAGAATGCGCCCCTCGGCGAAACCTACAATGCGGGCACCCTGGAGCCGGTTTCCATGCGGCGCCTGGTGGAGATCGTGGCGGAAATTCTGGGACTCGATTTTGACGAGTTCGCCGAAATGCGGCCAGGCCGCGTTGGCGAGGATGCGCAGTACTGGCTCGACAGCTCCAAGATCAAGCGCGATCTCGGCTGGGAGCCGGAAATCGATCTGCATACCGGCATCGGCGAGATGGTGGATTGGGGTCGCCAGTACCTTGAACTGCTGTCCGACGCCCCGCAGCAATTCGTGCTTCGGGCGTGAACCGGTAGCGCCTGCAACGGCCGGAAGGGAGACGGCAGTGTCCGAACTGAGAGACAACGCAAGATTGCTCCATCTCTACAAGCGCGTCCTGTGGATCCGCATGGTGGAGGAAGCCATCGCGGACCGCTATGGCGGGCCGGGGCAGGTGCAGGAAATGCGCTGCCCGGTCCATCTGTCGATCGGCCAGGAAGCATCCGCGGTCGGTGTGTGCGAAGCTCTCGAAGTCACGGACAAGGCGTTCAGCACCCATCGCTGCCATGCGCACTATCTCGCCAAGGGCGGCGGCATCAAGCCGATGCTGGCGGAGATCTTCGGCAAGGCTTCCGGCTGCATTGGCGGGCGTGGCGGGTCCATGCATCTGGCTGCGCCGGAAGTCGGCATGGTGGCCAGCGTGCCGATCGTCTCCAGCTCGATCCCGCTGGCGGTGGGTTCCGCCCTGGCCGACGCGATTGACGGGAAGGACGCGGTGTCCGTAGCGTTCATAGGCGATGCGGCGATCGAGGAGGGGATCTTCCACGAGAGCGCGAACTTCGCCCAGCTGCGCAAGCTCAATGTGATCTTCGTCTGCGAGAACAACCTCTATTCCGTCTACACACCGCTGCACGAGCGTCAGCCGGACAGGCCGCTCACTGATGTTGCCCGCGCCCACGGCATGCTGGCGGAACATGTGGACGGCAATGACGTGGAAGCGGTTCTGGATTGTACGCAACGGCTCGTGCGGCGCGCCCGGCAGGGTGAGGGTCCGTCCTTCCTGCTGCTCGACACCTATCGCTGGCGCGAACACTGCGGACCCAACTTTGACAACGACATCGGATACCGCACCGAGGAGGAGTTCCTGGAGTGGAAGGCGCTCGATCCGGTCGAGAAGATCAGGACGCAGCTGAAATCTGAAGGTGCCCTCGACGAAGGTGACGAGGCCGCGCTGGTTGCCGAACTGAACGAGGCGATCGACGAGGGCTTTGAATATGCCCGCAATGAACCACTGCCTGTACCCGAGGCAGCGCGTACCTTCGTCTATGCATAGGGTTTGCAGCACTCCTCACAGGCTTGAGAATTCATGTCAGATCTAAAGACGATCAACACCGGCACGGCGATCCGCGACGGCCTGGCCGAAGTAGCAAAGCGGGATCAGAACGTCCTTTTCTTCGCCGAAGGCGTGGCCGATCCGTCTTCCATGTTCGGCACCTTGAAGGATCTGGGCGATGTGATCGGTCCGGAGCGGCTCATCGAGATGCCGGTTGCGGAAAACGGCCTGTGCGGTGTTGCCATCGGTACGGCCATGATGGGCAAGCGGCCGGTGATCAGCTTTCAGCGTGTGGAGTTTGCCCTGCTCGCCATCGAGCAGTTCATCGATAACGCCGCGAAGATGCACTACATCAGCAACGGCCACCACACCGCGCCGATCGTGCTGCGCGTTGTCATCGGGCGCGGCTGGGGGCAGGGACCCGAGCATTCCCAGAGCCTGGAGCCGCTGTTTGCGCATATTCCGGGGCTCAAGGTGGCCATGCCCACCTATCCGGCCGATGCAAAGGGCATGGTGGTTGCCGCCGTCGAGGACGACAATCCGGTCGTGCTGATCGAGCATCGCTGGTGCCACTACGTCCAGGGGCAGGTGCCGGACGGCTACTACAGCGGGTCTCTCGATGGTCCGAAAATGCTCCGCAGCGGCAAGGATGTCACCATCGTGGCCACGTCCTATCCGGTGCTGGAGGCCATGCGCGCTGCGGAAGCACTGGCCAATATCGGCGTCGAGGCTGAGGTCTTCGACCTCAGGGTCCTGCGGCCGCTCAATCTGGATGACATCTTCGACTCGATCCGCAAGACCGGTTCGCTGATCACGGTTGATACCGGGTTCCGAATCCTGGGCATGGGCAGCGAGATCATCGCTCAGGTGACGGAGTCCTGTTTCGGGGCACTTCAGAGAGCGCCCTTGCGCATCGGCATGCCCGATCATCCGACGCCCAGCTCGCGGGGCATGCTGCCTGGTCTGTATCCCGACAGCGTCCGTATTGTGAATGAGAGCTGCGCAATGTTGGGTGTGAGCGAAGACAGGAGGGCGGCGGCCGAAAAGGAGCTGATAGAGGCGCGCGGTGATCTGCCGCTGGATGTGCCCGATCCCCACTTCAGAGGGCCGTTCTGAGGACGGCCGCAGCATGCCACGCCGCCGGTGCCAGCAGCCCAATCGCGACACAGGAACCATCCGAACATGAAGGTGAGATATTCCCCGCTGGCCCAGCAGTTCGCCGAGCCGGATTCGATATTTGACGAACTGCGCGAGCTCGTTAAGTCCGGCGACTTCACCCTCGGCAAGGTGGTCGGTGAGTTCGAGACCATGTTCGCAGAAGCGCTGGGCGTGAAGCACGCCATCGGCGTCAACTCGGGTACCGATGCGCTGAAGATCCCGCTCAAGGCCCTTGGCCTTGGTCCCGGCGATGAAGTGATCACCTGTGCCAACACCTTCTGGGCCACCGTCGGGGCAATC
>JBCCEL010000425.1:0-4627 GCA_039030315.1 Pseudomonadota bacterium | reverse complement strand
TCGTGTGCCTGGCCTTCTGGCTTGTCCATTATTTCTGTTGCCATTCCTTGCCCCTCAATCAACTTAAGACGAGAATAATTCCGGCGACTGATATTGTTCAGTACGCGTGCGTTTTCAAGCGCTTCAAATACTTATATTTTTCGGGGTAGCACGCTCTAGAAATAAAAATGGCCCGGTTCGCATCTAAAAACGTTGGGGGGCTGGGGGGCTGAGAATTCCAACGTTTTTCCGAACCGGGCCTCTAGAGGCAACGATATGAAGATGCCTTCGCATGGTGGCGAGAAAAAGGCGGAACAAAGATTGTTTGAGGCTGGGCGGCGAAGTTTTTTTGATCACCGTTCGGTGCAAATGATGCCCGAAATGGCCGGCCCTGCCGAATTTCAGTAGGGGCTTGCCAAAGAGAATTCCGTTGGACAAGATGCATGTCCGGCGACGCGAGTGGCGCGCGCCACGGTTGGTAGATCAAGAGGGAGGCGCATGAGCGATAGTGAACCCATAGCTCTGTTCGGGGCGGAGGCAGAACGGCTTTCGTCCCGAAAAAGTGAATGGCAATCGTTCAAAGATACTCAGACCCAAGGTTCGCGGGCCAGAACCGACAGTCAGGTGCCCAAGCGAACGACCTTCAACCGCCAGGAACTCTATTCGATTCTGAACGTTTATGGCCGCCAGGTCGCGGTTGGAGAATGGCGCGACTACGCGATCACCCATACCCGTGACACGGCAATTTTCTCAATCTTCCGGCGCTCCAGCGAGATGCCGCTCTATACTGTGGAGAAGTGCCCGGACCTTGCCAAGAAGCAGGGCGCCTACAGTGTGGTGGCTGCGGGCGGCATGATCCTCAAGCGTGGACACGATTTGAAGCAGGTGCTCAAGAGCATCGACCGACGGCCGAAATTGGTGGCGGTTTAGGGGACGCTTTAGACACTCCGCGGGCATGACGATGACGATGGGGCGTCCGTTTGTCCGGGACGTCGAACAAAGAGCCGCGATGACCTCTAACTCTCCGAGCCGCGCTCCTGCGTGGGGCTTCTGCCGAAGCGATCACGGTAGCGCTTGGTTAGATGGGACGGGGAAGAAAAGCCGGTCATCGCCGCGATGTCGGCAACCGGGAGTGTGGTCTGGAGTAGAAGTAGCCGGGCCCGTTCCAGGCGGAGCCCAGCGTAGTATCGGTTAGGCGGCATGCCCACGTGACGCTCGAAAATCCGTTCCAGTTGACGTGTGGAAATCCCGATTGTTGATGCCAGCTCGGAAGTGGCCAGCGGGTTCTCGATGTTGCGCTCCATGGTTTCGGTCGCTGCGAGAAGCAATTGGGACTTGGAAGCGAAGATTCGCTTCAGTGTCATCTTCTGGCGGTCGAGGCCGTCGCGCACCCGGTCGTGCTGGAACTGCTGCGAGATTTCCAGAGCCAGGCCTGCGTCGTGATCGCGGGCGATCAGGTTGAGAACAAGATCGAGCGCCGCGGTGCCGCCGGATGACGTGTAACGGTTCCGGTCAATCTCGAAGATGTTTTCAGTTAGTTCTATCTCCGGGAACTTCTCCCGGAAGGCCGGGGCGATTTCATAGTGGATGGTGCAGCGAAAGCCCTCCATCAGGCCGGCCTCCGCCAGATTGTAGGCTCCGGACGAGATTGCACCGAGGGCGGTGCCCTTGCGTTCCAGCCCTCTGAGCCAGGCAAGCGCGCTTTTCTCCCCTGAAAGGGCGTAGTCGATCCCGCTGCACGCAAACACGACATCTAGTGAAGGCGAATCTTCGGTCGAAAGGTCCGGCACCACTTCGATATCGTTGCTGGCGAGGACTGGGCGGTTGTCGGGTGTAAAGATCTTCCATTCATAGAGGGTCCGGCCGCTCAGCCGGTTCGCTGCGCGGAGTGGTTCGAGCGCCGAAGAGAAGGCGAGGAGCGGAAACTTGGGCACAATAAGGAAACCGTAGCGCCTGATGCGCTCCTCATTGCCGTTCCGGACATCTTCAGTTGCCTCGATGCTCACCTGTAGTCCTGCCCCGCCAAGGTTTCTCAGCCTGACCGTATCGGATGCGGACCATTAATATACCAATTTTTTCAAATGGTTTGAAATTGGTTCTAATTGGTACGTTTTTGGGCTTGAGTTTGCCTGAGCCTTGTCCAATAATGGTCGACGCTTAGGGGCCTTGTGCCTGTGCCGAACATCACATGCATGACTTTCTAGTGCCCTGGCAGCAACTGAGCCAGCCCCAATTTCGCTGGGGTTGACGGAGGAAACCGAACGTAAGTGCGCATCCGAACGCCCTGCAATCCGGGCGGTCATGGGCGACCGGCGGCGGATCAATCGGCCGCTATGCAAATCGGGTCGGCCGGGGCGCCGGTTGAAGACTGTCGCGGCTGGGAGGCCGCTAATCTAGGGAGAGATACTGTGAAAAAACTGAAGACCACACTTGTTGCCGGGGCCTTTTCGGCCCTGATGGCGCTTTCGGCGCCGGCCATGGCAGCCGATTCCAGCAAGCCGATCATCATCCCGACCCATAACTGGTCGAGCCAGGTGGTGATGGCCTATGTCATCGGCGGCATCTTCGAGAGCATGGGCAGCAATGTCGAATACAAGCCCGCGGACTCTCAAGGTGTGTACGAAGCCATCCGCAACGGCGACATCACGATTTCGCACGAAGTCTGGCAGTCCACATTCGGCAAGTCGTTCTACAACGCCATGGAAAAAGGCGGCGTGATCGATGCCGGTACTCATGAAGCTGCAACGCTCGAAGAAATGGGCGTTCCTGGCTACGTGATCGAGAAGAACCTGTGCCCCGGCCTGCCGAACTGGGAAGCTCTGAAGAACTGTAAGGACGTCTTCAAGACTGCTGACTCTGGTGGCAAAGGCCGTTGGCTGGAAGGCCCGCAGAGCTGGCACGGCAACCTGATGCCCGAGCGCCTTGAAGCTCTGGGTCTGGCTGACGATTACACCGTGAAGTTCGCCGGTTCCGCTGACGCCATCTGGGCCGAGCTTGCTTCTGCCAAGAAAGAAAACCGCGGCATCATCGCCTTCAACTGGACGCCGAACTTCACCGATGCAGACGGCTTCGTCTTCATCGAGTTCCCGCCCTACAAGGAAGGCTGCCGGAAATCCGACGGCGGCGACGGCAAGTGCGGTTCTCCGAAGGGCTGGCTGAAGAAGGCCGCCAACTGGCGTTTCCCGAAGACCCACCCGAAGGCTTACAAGATGTTCTCCAAGCTGTCGTTCAACACGACGCAGATCGGCCAGATGGCTGCATTGGTCGACATCGACAAGATGACCCACCAGGACGCTGCCAAGAAATGGCTGGCGGACAACGAGGCCGTCTGGAAGCCGTTCCTGAAGTAGTGGTCTGAACCACGTTCCCTGCCGGCTTGGAGGCGGGGAAGACAAGACATTGGAACCCCTCCCTCGCCAACCGGCGGCGGGAGGGGTTCTGATTTCAGGGGCAGGCGCCGGGTGGCACAAATTTCCGGAAAAATATTGTCACCTGAATTCGGGCGTGCTGAGGTAGATGCGGCCGGCTTCGGGCTGAGGCAGCGACGGGTGACAGCGTGAGGACGACAATGGGTGGGAACAACGGCGCAATCGGCGGGCAACCCGTCATCAAGTGCGAGGCGGTCTACAAGATCTTCGGTGAGAGCGTCGATCGGCTCATGCGGAGTTCTGGCGGAAACATTGATGTCGAGGCCTTCAAGGAAGAAGGCTGCATCTTCGGCGTCAACAACGCCTCGTTCGAAGTCGACAAGGGCGAAATTCTCGTTGTCATGGGCCTGTCAGGCTCAGGCAAGTCAACGCTGCTGCGCTGCATATCCAGACTGTCGGAGACGACCTCCGGCGAGATCCTCATTGACGGCGAAGATCTGCTGTCGATGAACGAGAAGGAGTTGATTGAGCTCCGCCGCAACAAGATGGGCATGGTGTTTCAAAGCTTCGCCCTGCTGCCCCACAAAACCGTTCTGGAGAACATCGCCTTTCCGCTGCAGGTCAAGGGCATCAGCACGCAAGACAGCGTGCAGCGTGCGGCCGAGATGGCTGAACTCGTCGGCCTCGGCGGCCGCGAAAACTACTTCCCTCGGCAGCTGTCGGGCGGCCAGCAGCAGCGTGTGGGGATCGCGCGTTCGCTGGCGGTCGAGCCGGACATCTGGTTTCTGGATGAACCGTTCTCAGCCCTCGATCCACTGATCCGCAAGGAAATGCAGGACGAATTCCTGCGCCTGCAAGCCATGCTGCAAAAGACGATCCTGTTCGTCACCCACGACTTCGACGAAGCCCTGAGGCTGGCCGACCGGATCGCGATCATGAAAGACGGGATCATCGAGCAGATCGATGCGCCCGCAAATATCGTGCTCAATCCCTCGACCGAATACGTCGCGAAGTTCACCCGGGAGGTGCCACGCGAAAAGGTCTTGAAGTGTTCCGACGTGATGGAGAAGGCCGCGAAATCGGCAAAGCTCAGCAAAATTCGTGTGCCTCAGGACGCGGTTATCGAGACAGTGGCGGAAGACGTGCTCAACCAGAAGCTGCCGGTTCCAGTTGTCGATGCCTCGGACAAGGTGGTTGGAGTTCTGAACTCGAAGTCCATCATCCATATTCTCTTTGGAGAGGCGCATGAAGAAGCTGGCTGAAGAGCGCTGGGCCCTGGT
>JBCCEL010000424.1:0-4641 GCA_039030315.1 Pseudomonadota bacterium | reverse complement strand
GGGATTGTGTGTTTCGCTCGGAACGTGCGGGGCGCACGTCAAGCAACAACCAGTCAGCCCAGGTGATGCACCTCGCCCATGCCGTAGACCGGGGTGGGGATGCCTTCCATCCGCGCCTTGATCTGCAGGGAGAGAAACTGGGAGTAGTGGCGCGACTGGTGCAGGTTGCCGCCGTGGAACCACAGGGCCTCCTGGTGCGTCGGCTTCCACATGTTGCGCAGCTCGCCCTCCCAGGGACCCGGGTCCTTGGTGGTGTCGGAACCCAGACCCCAGCATTTCCCGACCTTGTCGGCCACATCCTGGGAGATCAGCTGGGCGGCCCAGCCGTTCATGGAGCTGTAGCCGGTGGCGTAGACGATAAGGTCCGCCTCAAGCTCGCTGCCATCGGAGAACTTCACGGCGTTCTCCGTGATCTCCTCGACGCTCACGCCGCTCTTCAGCTTGATCTTGCCGTCGGCCACGAGTTCGGAGGCACCCACATCAATGTAGTAGCCCGATCCGCGCCGGAGGTACTTCATGAAGAGGCCCGATCCGTCGTCTCCGAAATCGAGCATGAACCCGGCCTTCTCCAGCCGGTCATAGAGATCCTTGTCTTTCTCGGCCATGGCCTCGTAAACCGGGATCTGCAGGGCATGCATGATCTTGTAGGGCACCGAGGCAAAGATCAGGTCGGCCGTGTGGTGGTCAACGCCGTTGGCGACGGCCTTCTCCGAGTAGAGATCGCCGAGCGCCAGCTCCATCAGGGTGTCCGACTTGGCGATATGGGTGGAGGAGCGCTGCACCATGGTGACGTCGGCACCGTTCTCCCAGAGGTCCGCGCAGATATCGTGGGCCGAATTGTTGGAGCCGATGACCACGCACTTCTTGCCCTTGTAGGCATCGCCGCCGGGATGCCTGGAGGAATGGTGCTGGTCGCCCTTGAAGCTCTCAGCGCCCTTGAATTCCGGCACGTTGGGAACGGCCGACATGCCGGTCGCGAGGATGAGCTGTTTCGGCTTCAGAACCACCTCTTTGCCGTCCCGGTTGACCTTGACCGTCCACTCCTTCGCCGCGCTGTCGTAGGTCGCGGACGTGCAGGTGGTGGAGCCCCAATAGTTCAGCTCCATGATCCTGGTGTACATCTCCAACCAGTCGCCGATCTTGTCCTTCGGCGAGAACACCGGCCAGTGGTCGGGGAAGGGCAGGTAGGGCATGTGATCGTACCAGACCGGGTCGTGCAGGCAGAGGGACTTGTAGCGCTTGCGCCAACTGTCGCCGGGGCGCTCGTTCTTTTCCACGATGATGGTCGGGACGCCGAGCCGCTTCATGCGGGCGCCAAGGCCGATGCCGCCCTGGCCGCCGCCGATGATGACGCAGTAAGGCTGCTCGCTGTAGCCAAGCTCGGCGGCTTCCTTCTCACCCTGCTCCTTCCACGTCAGGCGGTCCTCGAAAGCGCCGTGGTCAACGCCGTTCTCCCGGGTTATCCCCTTCTTCTCCTCGTGGCCTTTCAGCTCCACCATGGTGGTGAGAAGGGTCCAGGCCTTGTCGCCCTTGAGACGCAGATGGCCCTTGCCGCGGCAAACGCCGGTTTCGAAGGTGATCCAGCCTTCGGTGATGCCGTCGCCATGGGTCGCGTCGCCTGCCAGCGCCCAGTTGGACGGCCTGGTGTCGGAGAGGCGGGCGTCAAGCATCTCCCGGATCGCCTCCTTGCCTTCCATGGTCTTGATGTTCCAGGTGAAGGGCACGAGATCGCGCCAGAAACTGTCCTCCTCGAACATGTCTGCTGCTGCGGCGCTGTCACCGGCGCTCAGTGCCTTGTCGAAAGCGGAAAGCCAGTCGTTTACCTGCTTGGTGGGGTCGTCACTCATCGGGGCCTCCTCCGGTCGTTATCGTTCAGCGGATGTCATCCGCCAGGACCTCCAGTCTTGCGCGCTCCGGGCCGCAGGGCAAGCGGCCCTGGCCGAAGCGCTGCGCTGGTCCGGCCCTTCGGATCATGACAGCACCTGACAAAGAGTGGTGGTATAGGACTATGGTACCCTGGGCGGAGGTGAAGGCGATGAGTGCGGAGAAGAGTGTCTACGAAGGTGGCTGTATGTGTGGTGCTGTGCGCTACCGGGTCGCCGGAGAACTGGACGATCCCCATCTCTGCCATTGCGGCATGTGCCAGCGTCAGAGTGGCCACTGCGTGGCCGGAGCGGCCGCTGCGCGGGCGGACCTCGAGATCACAGGCAATGAGAGTGTGACCTGGTTCCAATCCTCATCCTTCGCCAGGCGCGGATTCTGCAAGGTCTGCGGTTCGAAGCTGTTCTGGGACGATGGCAGCGAATGGGTCGGCCTCAACATGGGCAGCCTGGACCAGCCCACCGGCCTGACGCTGGAGCGCCACATCTTCGTCGAGGACAAGCCGGATTACTACGAGATCACGGACCCGCTGCCCCAGTACGAAGGGGTGGACACACTGCGTCCACCGGCATCCGGGGCGGGCTCAGATTGACAGCAGATAGATGGCGAACAGGGCGATGAAGCAGCAGTCAACCACCGTCGTTGAAACCAGGCGGAAGCCCATGAGTTTCCTGCCACGTGTCAGCACGATGCTGACCCAGACCAGGCTGCTGACCAGTTCCACGAAGACGATGATCGCGCGGCCCTCGGGGTAATAGGAGCCCCAGACCATGAGGAGGCCGATGCTGCCGGCGACACCGCCCCAGGCGCGCACCATGATATCGGTCACCGGATCCTCGGAGTAGTCCTCGAAGATCGACAGCATGGCGCCTTTCGGGTCGAAGAAGGCAAAGAGGGCGGTTGCGGCAAGCAGGCCGCAGATGAACATGATCCACTCGATCTGCCCGACTACCCAGCCGGATATGAAACTCATGGCTTCCGCTCCTTGCTTCAGGACTGTCCGAGGGCCGGCTATTTCGGCTTCTTGCCGGTCACCGTGTTCCTGAGAAAGCGCGCCCGCGCCCAGCCTTCGCGGCCCTTCCAGCCGACAATGCACCAGACATCGCCTCTGCGGTCGGCCTTCCCGCACCAACGCACCGTGAGGTCATCCTGGCCGCCGGGAACGCGCCAGACCACGCGGTGTCCCCGGTTTCCGCCATGGCGGACCTTCAGTTCCTTCGCGGCAACCCTGAAGTGGAGAATGTTGCCGCCCTTGTCCGGGCTGATGTTGGTTTCCCGCAGGTACCTGGTGGTTACCCAGCCGACCTTGCACTTGTAGCGCACCCGGCACCAGGCGCCTTCGCACTCCACCTTGCCGAGGCCCGTTGCGTAGTAGGGGATCCGGTCGATCTTGTCGTAGGTCGTGCTGGGCCCGCGCCGCATGTTGAGAAAGTCGTTCGAGCTGACGCCGGAAACACGCCATTGGCCGTGGGGATGGCCGCAGTCGGGATCGTCGGGGTCGAAACCGCTACTCTCCTTTTGCTTGCCGGCTGGATTGTCCTTTGGGGTGAGGGCAGCCTGCCGGAGCTTTTTCAGCCGCAGCTTGACGAACTCAGCCCGGACCCCATCGGGGAAATTGCTGAGATAGAGTTCCCAGCCCTCGATCGTGTTGAGTTCCTTCGCCAGGTTGAAGGCTTCGCCTTGCGACATCCCGGATGCGGGCGGGTTCCCGGATGACGGGCGTTCGACAGGCGCGGAGCCATCGCCGGGAGTGAAGTAGAAGTCGCCGAGGACGGCGTCGTAGTAGGCGGGCGTCTGCTGGTGGGAGACACCGAGGGCCAGTTTGCGGACGGCGCGGCGGGTCTCGCGGGCGATGCTCACTAGATCAAGGCCCGGCCGTTTGAGAATTGGGATGAGGGTACGGGTGAACACCGAGTTCCGGCTGGTGTCGTTCTTGCTCAGTTTGTCCAGGGCCTCTTCGCCCGCATCGGCGGAATACATCACAAAAGTGCCCTTGGGCGAGTTCACGCGGGCAAGGCCGCGCGTGCCCCCGACGCTGCGGCCGGAGGAGGTCTGGAAGGGGTTGTTCCGGCAGGCATCCAGGATCACGATATTGACCTGCGCCTTGCGGCGCTTCAGGCGCTGGAGCACCTCCGTCAGGCTGATGGCTTCGCCTTTCACGAAGTCTTCCTGGCCAGGCCCTGCATCGGGGATGTCTATGGGCAGGAGGAAGTTCTCTCCGCGGATCTCCACCCCATGGCCGGCAAAGAACAGCATGGCCACGTCGCCGGGTTCGACCTGGCTCACGAATTTCTGCATGGAGAAGTTCATCTCGCGGCGGGCCAGATCAGTGGCCTTGACCACGCTGAAGCCTGCGCCCTGAAGCGTGCGGGCCATGGCGTCCGCGTCGTTCACGGCCTTCTCCAGGCGCGGAACGTGCTCGTAGGCGTTGTTGCCGATGACCAGAGCCACCCGCTTGGCGGCGGCCGCCGGCAGGACGCCAGCCACAATCAAGAGCAAGCCGATTGCGAGCGCAGGAAGGCGATGAGCCATGGCGTCAGTCCCGTCATGTTTGGTCTTGGCATAACCCTAGGGGCATATGTGCAGATTGGGAAGTGAGCTGCATCACAGCCTCAATTGGACGGGTGCAGAGGGTTAAACAAAGGTAGCCGGATCTGATGGCCGAATGCGCCTTGGCCATCAGGTGTAGGTCAAGCTCCAGTCTGGCGCCTGGAGCCAGCATTGTTCCGACGGCAGGTCGCCTGAGCGGTGCAGACCCTT
>JBCCEL010000423.1:0-4653 GCA_039030315.1 Pseudomonadota bacterium | reverse complement strand
TTTTTGAAGGTTTCCGTTCTGAGTCCGGCGAGGACATGGTGCTTGAGAAGAACGTTTTTGTGGAACGCGTTCTGCCCGGCTCCATCCTGCGCGATCTGACGGAAGAGGAAATGGCGGAGTACCGGCGGCCCTTTCAGGCGCCGGGCGAAGACCGGCGGCCCACCCTGACCTGGCCGCGCCAGATCCCCCTTGGCGGCGAGCCGGCTGATGTGGTCGAAATTGTCGAGCAATACGGCGAATGGCTGAGTGGCTCCGGCCTGCCCAAGCTGTTCATCAACGCCGAGCCCGGGGCGATTCTGATCGGCAAGCAGCGCGACTATTGCCGCTCCTGGCCGAACCAGACCGAGGTGACCGTGAAGGGAGCCCACTTCATTCAGGAAGACTCCGCCGCGGAGATTGCCGCCGCTATTGCGGACTGGCGTCAGACGTTCTGACTGCTGCCGGCCTGGTTGTCTGCACAGTCCCTTGTTGTCAGTTTGGCGAACACCTCTCGGGACTGCCGGGGTTGAACCTGCTGAGACGTGCGTGACTGCGGCGAAAAGGGGGCTGTGGAGTAGTGCGCCAAGCCCCCAATAGTGTCGCCCTCGGGCTTGACCCGAGGGCCCAGAGCCACAGTCTCTGTCGGTAGCTTCCATCGCTGAACGCGCTGAAATTCGGAGAGAAAAATCAGCATTCCCGCCGTTGCCCTGGGTCCTTGGGTCAAGCCCGAGGACGACAAGTGCGATTGGTTCCGGATTACTTCAACGGCTCTTTTTCGAGCATGACTTCAGAAGTGCGGGCGGCCTGGTTTCTCAGGCCCTAGGATAGAGCATAGACGTCCATTGCGAGGACGCCGTAGGCATCGCTCTTGTGGAGACGCTCGGAACTCAACGTCTCTGAGGCTGCGCCCATGGCGACGAACAGGGGCAGCAGGTGCTCCTCGGTCGGGTGGTTTTCAACCGCATGAGGCGCGCGGGTGCGGTAGTCGAGGAGATCCTCCAGCCGGCCCTCGCTCAGCGCGCCTGCTGTCCATTCGGCAAAGATGCGGACCCAGTCCGGCGCTCCGGAATCCCGGGTGAAGCCGTTCTTGAAAAACTCTTCCAGATTGTGCGTGACGGCGCCGGATGCGAGGATGAGCGTGCCCTCTTCGCGCAGGGGTTTCAGGGCCTGGCCGAGCCGGTAGTGGTGCTCCGGGCCGGCATCCGGCTGGATTGAGAGCTGAGCGACGGGCACATCCGCCTCGGGATAGATGAGCTTGAGCGGCACCCAGGCACCATGGTCGAGACCGCGGGAGGGATCTCTCTCAACGTCGATCCCGGCGTTCTCCAGGCAGTGCGCCGCCCGCCCGGCCAGATCAGGGGCGCCAGGCGCGGGATAGGTCATCTCGTAAAGTGCCTTGGGGAAGCCGCCGAAATCGTAGATGGTTTCAGGCTGCGCTGCGAGCGACACGCGGGGCACATCGGTCTCCCAGTGAGCGGAAACCACCAGGATGTCCTTGGGCAGCGGGACGAGATCCGACATGCCCTTGAGGAAGTAATGGGCAGCACTTTCATCCAGGGCAAGCATTGGCGATCCGTGGGACACAAAAACTGCGGGCATGCTTGGGGTCATTGACTTGTCTCCGTTCAAGCAGCTCTAGGCGCGCGCCAGCTTGCTGTTCAGGCCCGGAATGGCGAGGCGCCAGGCACCATCACCCAGCATCGCCTGCACCACAAGCGCGAGCGTCCAGAAGGCAGGGAACTCCCAGCCGCCGTTCGGGTTGGAGAAGACCCAGCCATTGCCGGCATGGGTGATCGTCGCCCCGACCAACACCGGCACGAGGGCCAGGGCGACCAATCTGGTCTGGATGCCGAGGATGAGGGCGATCCCGCCCAGGACTTCGGCCGCGATGACGCCGTAGGCGAAGATGCCGGGCAGGCCCAGGCTTTCGAAGAATGCGACCGTGCCGGGAATGGTGAAGACGAAGATCTTCAGCAAGCCATGGGCCAGGGCCATCACGCCAAGGCCGATCCGCAGCAAGGCGATTCCCTGGGGTGCGAGGTTCTCGGTTGTCATGTCTGTCTCCTGAGTGATTGAGCTGTGAAGTGTTGGCACTGTAGATAGAGCTTCTCGAAACGGAGATAATCACGTAGTTTTTGGAAATACCATCCTGAAAATTGGGATAATCATGGACAAGCTGACAGCTCTGAAGGCGTTCACGACGGTCGTGTCGGAGGGAAGTTTTGTGGCGGCGGCCGAGCGCCTGGGGATGTCGCGGACTGCGGTCTCGAAGCATGTGATGGATCTGGAAGCGCATCTGGGCGCCAGGCTGCTGACGCGCACCACGCGGCGACTGAGCCTGACGGAGACCGGGAGCGGCTACTTTGAACGGGCGCGGCGCATCCTCGGCGATCTTGAGGAGGCGGATGCGGAGGCCTCGGAGCTGACCGTCAATCCGCGCGGCCATTTGCGGATCAATGCGCCCATGTCGTTCGGTATCGCCCACATCGCGCCGAACCTGAACACCTATCTGGACCGGTTTCCGGATGTGACCGTTGATCTCAGTTTGAACGACCGGGTCGTCGATCTTGTTGAAGAGGGTTTCGATCTGGCGATCAGGATCGCGGACCTGGAAGATTCAAGCCTGATCGCCAGGCGCATCGGCCACACCCGCAGTGTGCTGTGTGCCTCGCCCGAATATTTGGAGCGCCACGGCATGCCCGGCAAGCCGGGTGACCTCACCGGCCATGCGTGCCTGACCTATTCCAACCTGTCGGCGCCGAACTCCTGGGTGTTTCGCCAGGCCGGACAGGAGATCAGGGTCAACGTGCCGTCCCGCTTGCTCTGCAACAATGGAGATGCATTGGCGGCGGCGGCGGTCTCGGGTCTTGGAATCATCGCGCAGCCCGCCTTCATTGTCGGTCCGGCGCTGAAGGCCGGCGAACTCGTCGAATTGCTGCCGGGCCATGATCCGGGCGGCCTTGGAATCTACGCCGTTTACGCCACGAACCGGCATCTCCCGGCCAGGGTGCGGACGTTCATCGATCACCTTGCCGCCTGCTTTGCAGGGAAGGACTTGTGACCCCGACGATGGCCATGGCCGCATATGCGACAGTGGTGGACTGATCCGAAATCAGGCAGCGCTAGCGTCCCTTGAACTCTGGAGCGCGCTTTTCCTTGAAGGCTTCGACGCCCTCCTGGTGGTCCTCGGTCCGGGTGCAGCGGACCATGCGGTCGGCCTCCATGTCGAGGCAGGGCTCCAGAGCGGTGGTTGCCGCGCGGTTGAAGTTTTCCTTCATGTAGCGCAGGGCGGTCGGCGGTCCGCTTGCCAGGGTACTGGCGAGTTCCAGAGCAGCGTCATTGAGATCGCCCGCAGGTACGACCTTGTTGAAGATCCCCAGAGCGAGGGCCTCCTCTGCGCTCACGCGGCGGCCGGTCATATAGATCTCCTTGGCGCGGCCGGGTCCGATGAGCTGGGTGAGATACCAGCTGCCGCCGTAGTCACCGGACAGGCCGATACGCGCGAAGCCGGAGGCGAGAAACGCCTCATCGGAGGCAAGCCGGATGTCGCATGCCAGCGCGATGGACATGCCGGCCCCTGCCGCGGGACCGGGGAGGACCGCGATCACCGGCTTGGCGAACTGGTGCAGACGTAGCGAGAGCGTGTTCTGCTTGTGCTGCAGCGAGCGGATACTGTCTTCGATGGTGGCCCCGGCGCCGCCCATGCGGGCTGCGAAGTTCTTGCCCAGCCCGCCGACATCGCCGCCGGCGCAGAAGGCCTTGCCCGCGCCGGTTACAATGAGCACCCGCACATCGGTGTCAGCCTCCAGGTCGAGAAGTGCCTGGCGGAAGGCCGGAGTGAGGTTGTCGGACAACGCATTGCGCCGTTCCGGGCGGTTGAGGGTGATCGTCGCGACATGATCCTCGACCGAGCACAGAAGTTCATCTGTGCCCGTATCGATGGTGCGGGCCGCCATGTCAGGCGGCCTCTTGCGTCATCAGCCCGCGGTTGATGAGGGTTTCCGCGATCTGCACGGTGTTGAGGGCCGCGCCCTTGCGCAGGTTGTCGGAGACCACCCACATGTCGAGCCCGTTTTCCACCGTGATGTCCTCGCGGATCCGGCTGATGAAGGTGGCAAAGTCGCCTACACACTCGACCGGCGTGACGTAGCCGCCATCCTCGCGCTTGTCGACGACGAGGCAGCCAGGGGATTCGCGCAGGATGGCGCGAGCCTGTTCGGCCGTCACTTCTTCCTCGAACTCGATATTGACCGCTTCGGAATGGCCGACAAAGACCGGTACGCGGACGCAGGTCGCGGTGAGCTTGATCTTGGGGTCCATCATCTTCTTGGTTTCGGCCACCATCTTCCATTCTTCCTTGGTGTAGCCGTCTTCCATGAAGACATCGATGTGGGGGATCACGTTGAAGGCGATCTGCTTGGTGAACTTCTCCGCTTCCGGCGGGTCGGTGACGAAGATGCCCTTGGTCTGGTCCCAGAGCTCCTCCATGCCCGCCTTGCCGGCGCCGGAGACGGACTGGTAGGTGGCAACCACGACACGCTTGATCCTGAAGCGGTCGTGTAGAGGCTTCAGGGCGACCACGAGCTGGGCGGTGGAGCAGTTGGGGTTGGCGATGATGTTCTTGCGGTTGTTCTTGACCATGTAGTCTTCGAGCACATGGGCGTTCACCTCCGG
>JBCCEL010000422.1:0-4675 GCA_039030315.1 Pseudomonadota bacterium | reverse complement strand
GTGATCATCGACGAGTTCACCGGCCGCATGATGGAAGGCCGCCGCTACTCCGAAGGCCTGCATCAGGCGCTGGAGGCCAAGGAGGGCGCGGAGATCCAACCGGAGAACCAGACGCTCGCCCAGGTCACCTTCCAGAACTACTTCCGTCTCTATGACAAGCTGGCCGGGATGACCGGCACCGCCTCCACCGAAGCTGAAGAGTTCGCGGACATCTACAAACTAGAAGTGCTCGAGATCCCGACCAATGTGGAAGTGTCCCGCATCGACGACGACGACGAGGTGTATCGCACCGAACGCGAGAAGTATGACGCCATCATCGAGGAAGTCCGGGGGTGCATGGAAAAGGGCCAGCCCATCCTCGTCGGCACCACGTCAATCGAGAAATCCGAAATTCTGTCCGACATGCTCAAGGACCTGAAAATCGAGCACAACGTGCTGAACGCCCGCTATCACGAGCAGGAAGCCCAGATCATCGCCCAGGCCGGCAAGTTCGCTGCGGTGACGATTGCCACCAACATGGCAGGACGCGGCACTGACATTCAGTTGGGCGGCAATGCGGATATGCGGATTGCCACCGAGCTTGGAGACGAGCCGGACGAAGCCGCCGCCGACAAGATCCGCGGCGAGGTTGCCGCAGCCCGCGAGGAGGTCCTGAAGGCAGGCGGCCTCTACGTCATAGGCACCGAGCGCCACGAGAGCCGCCGCATCGACAATCAGCTGCGCGGCCGTTCAGGCCGCCAGGGCGATCCGGGCCAGTCCCGCTTCTATCTCTCGCTCGAAGACGACCTCATGCGCATCTTCGGTTCGGAACGCATGGATGGCATGCTGCAGAAGGTGGGGCTTGAGGAAGGCGAGGCCATCACCCACCCCTGGATCAACAAAGCACTGGAGAAGGCACAGCAGAAGGTCGAGGCGCGCAACTTTGACATCCGCAAGAACCTGCTGAAGTTCGACGATGTCATGAACGATCAGCGCAAGGTGATCTTCGAACAGCGCATTGAGATCATGGGCGACGACGATGTCAGCGAAACCATCAACGACATGCGTCATGACCTGATCGAAGGGCTGGTGGCCCAGCACATTCCCCCCAAAGCCTATGCGGAGGAATGGGATTCAAAGGGCCTGGAGGAGCGGATTGGCGAGATTCTGGACGTGGAACTGCCGGTCGCCGCCTGGGCCGAAGAGGAAGGCATCGCGGATGAAGAGATCCGCGAACGCCTGCTCACGGCTGCCGACGAAGAATACCAGAAACGCCGCAAGGAACTGGCTGATTTTGCCCCCCAGATCGAGAAGGCGGTTCTGCTGCAGACCCTGGACGGTCTCTGGCGCGAGCATCTCATTACGCTCGAACACCTGCGCCAGGTCGTCGGCCTCAGGGGCTACGGCCAGCGCGACCCTCTCAATGAGTACAAGACCGAAGGCTTCACCCTGTTCGAGGGCATGCTGGTGCGCCTGCGCGAACTCACGACCGGGCACCTGATGCGCGTTGAACTCGCAGATGGCGATCCGTCGGAAATGTTCGACGAGGAACTGCCGGAGATGGAAGGCCACCACATCGACCCGTTCACCGGCGAAGACGACATGATGGAAGCGGGACTTGCGTTCGCCGCCCCTACACTGGACGCCCCGAAGCGCCAACCGATGGAAAGAGACCCGAACGATCCGTCGACATGGGGCAAGGTCGGGCGCAACGAACTATGCCCCTGCGGTTCAGGCAAGAAGTACAAGCATTGTCACGGAGCGCTCGTGTAGATGTGATTGCCCGGTGCGCGCCACCGGGGTAAAGACCGGCAACCGGACAAAAGGCCAAGGGACCTGGCGCATGACACCAGGGGTGAAAATCCAGAATCTGCTCTGCGGGGCGTTCGCTGCACTTTTTCTCATGGCGGTTCCTGCCGTAGCGGCAAGCAGTGACCTGACCGTTGTGATCAAGGGCATCAAGAACGGTAACGGCCAGATTCTCGTGTGTCTGTTCAACCGGGCGGCCGGATTTCCTGGATGTGGACGAGGCGGTGCGTTCAGGAGTTTTGGAACCAAAGCACGGGCTGGGGCGTTGTCCTTCGTACTGAAACAGCTTCCGGACGGCGACTATGCGATTTCGGCCGCACACGACCAGAACGGCGACAACAAGATCGAGAGACACTTTCTGTTCGGATATCCAACGGAGGGCGCTGGCACCTCGAACTACACAGAGCCGCCGCGCCTCCCCCCGACCTTCCGCAAGGCAAGGTTTCGCCTTAGTGGTGGGGCAAAATCCATCGTCATCATGATGCATTATCCGTGAAACCCTGAGCCGCGCTCGAACCGTCCATGACCAGAATTCTATTGGCTGTTGCCGCCGTCATTGCCCTTTCCGCATTCGGGCTCTCTAGCTGGATCCTGTTTGAGCGCCTTACTGAGGAAAAGACGATCTCCGGAGAAGGCGTCATCGCCGTCCCGGCCAATACCGGCGGGCCGTTCGAGCTTGTTTCCAACGAGAACAAGGCGATCAATCAGAGCGCGTTCAAGGGTAAGTTTGCCCTGGTGTATTTCGGTTACAGCTTCTGCCCTGACGTTTGCCCAACAGGGCTGCAGAACGTGGCCGCCGGCATCGACAAAGCAGGGGCAAAGGCGGATGGCGTGGTTCCGGTCTTCGTGACCGTCGATCCCGAGCGCGACACGCCCGACCAGCTGAAGCAGTACGTGGATCTCTTTCATCCGCGCATGGTAGGCCTGACGGGTTCCGAGGCGCAGATCAAGGATGTGGCGAAGAAGTTCCGGGTCTACTACGCGCTGCGCAAGGATCTCGATAAGGAAGACTATCCGGTCGATCACTCATCCTTCACCTACCTGATGGACCCGGACTGGAAGCTCATCGCAGTGTTCCGCCACAACGCAACCCCCAAGAACATTGCGGACGTGCTCAAGCAGATCCTGTGAACGCGCCTGCACGTGCTTGACGCCCGGCCTGCAAAGTAGTTGTATTATGCAACTATTTTGCAGCACGTTGCGGGCTTACGCATGCAGGATCTGGTGAATGACATTCGCAGGAGTTCTCGCGACCTGGTCCGCGAGTTGGGCCTTCTGGAGCCCACCGCGGCGGGAACGGACCTGTCCATTTCCGCGGTCCACGCAATTCTCGAGATCGGGGCGGCAGGCAGTTTGACCGCCAGGCAGATCTCCGAGCGGCTTCTTCTGGAGAAGTCGACCGTCAGCCGGATGCTCAAATCCCTCGTCCACCGCGGAGATCTCGAGGAACGGGCATCTCCGAGAGACGCGAGAGCCAAGGAAATCCGTTTGTCGCCGCAGGGCCGAAAGACGCTGGCCGCAATCACCGGGCATGCCAATGCACGGGTCCAAGAGGCACTGGCGTCCTTAACGGAGGCCCGGAAACGAACGGTCCGGGAAGGACTTTCCTGCTACTCAGCCGCCCTGAAAGAGGCTCGATGTGCCGGCGGGAACACGCATGCAACCGAGAGTGACATGCTGCAGACCGGATATGTTCCCGGGCTGATTGGCTCCATCACCAGGCTCCACGGCGAGTACTACAGCCGGACCGTGGGTTTCGGAGCCGCCTTTGAGATTGCGGTCGCAGGTGGGCTCATGGAGTTCACGCCGCGCCTCGGCAGTCCCGACAATCAGATCTGGCATGTGCGCGAGCACGGGGAGATTGCAGGTTCCATCGCCATAGACGGCGAAGATCTCGACGACGGCGTCGCTCATTTGCGCTGGTACTTCCTGTCGGGCAGCCTGCGAGGGACAGGTACCGGACGCGCCCTGCTGGAAGCGGCACTGGGGTTTTGCGACGAACGCGGCTTCCGTGAAACTCATCTCTGGACGTTCAAGGGTCTTGATGCGGCCCGGCGATTGTATGAGCGTAACGGGTTCTCGCTTGCTGATGAGTATGTGGGCAGCCAGTGGGGCAAGGAAATGATGGAGCAGAAGTTCGTGCGCAAGCGGGAACTCGCGTGAGTACGAGCCGGACACTTCCGGCCAGAAAAGCGCGCCGGCTGCTGCTGCTGATCGTGGCGTTGCTCCTGCTGGTGGCGGCCGCGGGTTATGTTGCCGGGAGCCGGGCGATCGCGCCGACCAATCGCGAAGTCGGACCGCCACCTGCCGAGCTCAATGCCGAGGCCATCACAATCAAAGACAGTGACGGACTGGATGTCGCCGCCTGGCTCGCTGATCCTGATCCAGCCGCGGCGCTCATTATCCTGGCCCATGGCAACCGTTCCGACCGAAGATCGCTCATCGGCCGCGCAGTGATGCTCGCGCGAGCCGGGTACGCCGTCCTGCTTCTGGATTTGCGGGCCCACGGTGAGAGCCCCGGCGCGCACCGTTCCTTCGGTCATGGCGAAGCAAGATCCGTCGCTGCCGCAATCGGGTATGTGCGCTCACGCTGGCCGTCCCGGAAGGTCGGCCTGATCGGCATATCCCTCGGTGGAGCCTCTGCAATCGTGGCAGCGCGCCAGGCCCGGGCGGACGCCTATGTGCTCGAAGCGGTTTACTCTGACCTCCGGACGGCAGCTCAAAACCGCTTTGCCAAGCGGCTCGGAGCGCTCGGCCGCATCACTGCCGACATTGTGCTGCTGCAAGTGCCCTGGCGGCTTGGGTTCGATCTGGATGAGCTATCGATGACCGCCCGCATCCCCGAAATCAAAGCACCGGTTCTCATGATCGCCGGAGACAGGGACAG
>JBCCEL010000421.1:0-4689 GCA_039030315.1 Pseudomonadota bacterium | reverse complement strand
GGCAGCCATCTCTGCGGCCTTGCCCACATCCGCATCGTCGAACACGATCACGGGAGAATGTCCGCCGAGCTCCATGGTGCAGCGCATCAGGTTGTCGGCGGCCAGCTTCTGCAGGTGTTTGCCGACCGGAACCGAGCCGGTGAAGGAGAGCTTCCGGAGGCGCGGATCGGCCAGCATGTGGCGTGACACCTCGTCCGGAACACCGAACACGACGTTCAGGACACCGTCCGGCAGACCGGCGTCCTGGAATGCGCGTGCGATGGAAATGCATGTGCCCGGGGTCTCCTCGCTCGCCTTGATGACGATCGAGCAACCGGCACCCAGGGCTCCGGCAACCTTGCGGATGACGTTCACGCCCGGGAAGTTCCAGGCCACGAAGGCGGCAACGGGGCCGACCGGTTCGGAAGTCACCATCTGGCGCATGCCGGGAACCCGTGCCGGAACGAGGCGGCCATAGGCGCGCTTGCCTTCTTCGGCATACCAGCGAAGTACGGAGATGGTGAAATCCAGCTCCAGCTTGGCCTCGCCCACCGGCTTGCCCATTTCCATCGTGAGGTTGCGCGCCATTTCATCCTGGCGGTCTTCGAGAATGCGCGCAGCCTTTTCCATGATCTGCTGGCGCTGAACGGCCGGCGTGGCCCGCCAAACCTTGAACCCGTCGCATGCCGCAGAAATGGCCTCGTCCAGATCGGCCGTGCTGGCTAGCGGCAGATGGCCCAGAACCTCTTCGGTTGCCGGGTTGATCACTGCTTCGGTCTTGCCGGAGGTTCCTGCAGTGAACTTGCCGTTGATCAAAAGCTCAAGCTTCTCGTACGCCATTTGGTGCGCTCCCAGATGTTGGATTGAAACCGGGCGGCGATCCGTTTCGCCGCGAAAGGGTAGGTCGTAGGGCTGTTTATAGGTGCATGCCGTGCCGCTTCAAGGGTTCTTCTAGACCGAGCAGCTCGACGGTGGTCTTTCCGTGAGCGAACTGGCGCCTGATTCCGGCTTCCTTCGCCTCCCTGGCGCGGGCGTTTTCCAGGGTTTCAGCCCAGGAGTCCTGAGCGATGACCACGATGCCATCGGCATCTCCGACGATATAGTCACCAGTCTGGACGTCGATACCGCCGAGCCGGATCGGTTCGCCGACTGTCCCGGGTGCATCCTTGGAAGGCCCTTTGATCGACAATCCGCGGGCGAAAACCGGGAAGTCCATTTCGGCGATGTCTTCAGCATCCCGCACCGCTCCATCGACCACAAAGCCTGCAACTCCGCGGGTTTTCGCGGCCAGCGCCATGATATCACCGGTGACCGCGACATCCATGTGCCCCTTGTAGTCCACGACAATCACATCTCCCGGCGCGGCCTTGGCAATCGCCAGATGCATTGCCAGGTTGTCGCCTGGAGGAACGTCCACGGTCAGGGCCGGGCCGGACAGGCGCATGCCGAACGAAATCGGCTTGATTGCCGGGTCGACAGCACCCCGTTCCCCCTGGCCATGAAAGAGCGTGGCAGCGCCCAGGGCCTTCATTTCATCGAGTTCAACCGGAGTTGGCCCAGTCATCTGCTAAGCTCCACCAAAGCCGGACCCGGGCTTGCGGTATTCGTCTCTTGGTGGGCTGAAGACATCCAGCACCCGCGCGCCGTTGGGACCGGCTTGGAGCGTGTGTTCGACGTTCCCCGGTGTGCGCCAGAAATCTCCAGCCTTTACAGGTATTTGCTCGCCGCCTTGCGTGCGCAGTCCGTCGCCTTCCAGCATGACACCCCACTGTTCCTCCGGATGGCTGTGGAGGGTTCCTTCTGCGTTGGGCTCAAAGGAAACCACTGATAACATTGCCTGTTCTCCGGCGAAGATGCGCGTAGTGAGGCCCGGTGCGAGTTCACGGAAGAGACCTTTCGTGTCGTCGTCGAGATTGAAGAATTCGTCCTTCTGGCTCATAGGATTTCTCTTTTATTTCAATAAGTTAGTGAAGTGCGCCGGAGCGCTCCAGCGTGAGATTGAGAACCGGGATGCCGGCCCTGCGGCCTTCGGCGAGATGACGGACACGGATGCGCTCGCTCTCGCTGATGCCCAGGGTTTCGCCATCGCCCAAAACATCACCATTATCAACGAGATAGCTTGCGATCTGGCCGGCTCTGGCGAACAGGGTTTGCTGGTCCAGACCGCCCGGCTCGAATTCCAGCTCGCGGCCGATGAACGCTCGCAGGCCATATGTGGCAAGTCCCGGATTTTCTTCAGCTTTTCCGCCCACCCAGTAATATTGCAACCAGACATAGACAGGCCAGGTGCCTCTGGACAGCTGTCCAATTTCGTCCAGAAACGGCTCTTTCCGTGTGACCGTTTCTCCCGTGGTCCAGTGCAGTCCGATCGCGTCTGCCTGCGTACAAACCGCCGCGGCAATCAGCGAGACGTGCAGAGCACACGTTCTCCTGGCTTCAAACCCGCTCCCCGATGAGAACTCGGAGACCACTACATGCGCCTTGTGCGCGGCCAGATCGGCCGCGGCCTCTTTCCAGAAATGGGAGGCGGCCGCCGCGTGATCGAACGTCCCCGTCGGCACGGCATTGCTCAGGAACAGGCACACATAGACCGCCGCGCCGATCTCGATCATCAGCGAGCCGTCATCTGCGGCCCCTTGCGGATTCCCGATCGCGACCGCCTCGCCCTCGGGCAGACGCGCATTGAGGTCCGAAATGATCGATTGGTGTGAGGGAAACCGATCGTTGGCGAGCGCCACCAGCGCCATGAACTTGTTGTCCTGCATCCTGCCTGCTTGAACTCCCCGGTGCACAGCTGTCCTTCCTATAGTTCACCTCGCGCCCGGTTCATAGCCGCCCAGCGAAGTTCGGCCTTGCCTGCCCGCTGGCGCTGGCGTTAGGTGCGCTCTTCGATTTTCTGTTCAGCGGGAGGCGGATCCATGAGCACTGCAACGGCCAACTGGTCATACCCCACACAGGTCCTGTTCGGCGCCGGCCGCATCAGCGAGCTGGGCGAAGCCTGCAAGTCCGCCGGCATGAACCGGCCCCTGCTGGTGACGGATCCCGGCATCGCCGGCCTCCCCATCACACAGCGCGCGCTCGACGTGGTGGAAGGAGCAGGTCTTGAGGTTGCGGTCTTTTCGGATGTGAAGCCCAACCCGACCGCATCGAATGTCGAGGCAGGCGTTGCCGCCTACCGGGAGGGAAACCATGACGGGGTCATTGCCTTCGGTGGCGGCTCCGGTCTGGACGCCGGCAAGGTCATTGCCTTCCAGAAGGGTCAGACCCGGCCCATGTGGGACTTTGAGGACATCGGCGACTGGTGGACCCGTGCCGATCCGGATGGCATCGCCCGGGTCGTTGCCGTTCCGACCACGGCCGGCACCGGGTCGGAAGTCGGCCGGGCCGGCGTCATCACCAACGAGGAGACCCACACCAAGAAGGTGATCTTCCATCCCAAGATGCTCCCGGTCACGGTGATCTGCGATCCCGAGCTCAAGGTCGGCCTGCCGCCTGCGCTGACGGCGGGAACCGGCATGGACGCCTTTGCCCATTGCCTGGAAGCCTATTGTGCGCCGAGCTATCACCCCATGTCCGAAGGCATTGCCGTTGAGGGCATGCGCCTGGTGAAGGACTATCTGCCCCGCGCCTACCGGGACGGCACTGACCTGGAGGCCCGCGGCCACATGCTGTCCGCCGCCGCCATGGGCGCCACCGCCTTCCAGAAGGGCCTCGGCGGCATACACTCCCTGTCCCATCCCATGGGTGCGATCTATGACACCCACCACGGGCTGACCAATGCGGTCTTCATGCCCTATGTCCTCGCCTTTAACCGGCCCGCGATCGAGGACAAGCTGGTGCGCCTCTCGGCCTGGCTCGGCCTGGAGCGCACAGATTTCGATGGGTTCCTCGACTACGTGTTGTCCCTGCGCGAGGAACTCGGCATTGCCCACACGATCGAAGAGATCGGCGTGAAGGACGACAGCAAGTTCCAGCTCATGTCCGAGATGGCTGTGGTCGATCCCACCGCCGGCGGCAATCCCATCGCCCTTGAGGTTCCGGCCTGTCACAAACTCTACGAACAGGCGGCAAGCGGCGAGCTGGCCCGCTGAGCATGTCCTCCTCCGCAGCGCCGGTCCCGCTCATCGGGTATTGCGATCGTCTCTCCGGCCGGCCCGGCGACACCATCGCGTTCAAGGTTTCCAGCCAGCTGGAGGCGCCGTACAGCGCGCGGCTCGTCCGCATCATCTCCGCCGATCCCAACCCCGGCGGGCCGGGCCTGATCGAGGAAGATTGCGATTTCGGCTTTGGCGGCACCTACCCGTCGCGGAGCCAGGACTTCTTCCCCGGGTCCTATGCCGTCATCGACGGCGTGCCGCCTGTTCCGGCAGACGGCGTTCCGCTCACGTTGTCCGCAATCATCTGGCCGACCACGCCGGAAAAAGGCCTCCAGACGATCCTCGCATTCGGCAATTTCCGGCTCTGCATCTCCGCCGAGATCGGCGCTTGCGCCATTGCCGGTGACCAGCAGGTGTCGGTGGGCAAACGCCTGCGCGAACGCGCCTGGTACAAGGTGGAGGCCTGCCTGGATGCTGTCGCCGGGATTCTCTCCGTCTCGCAGTTGGAGCTTGGCCAAGGGGAGGAGTATCTGAGCCAGCAGGCAGATGCGTCGGAAGTTTTTGCTTCGGAGGGCGGAATATCCATTGCAGCGCGCACGGTCGGTGGTGTGGC
>JBCCEL010000420.1:0-4696 GCA_039030315.1 Pseudomonadota bacterium | reverse complement strand
GTCCCCGAAGCTCGCGTCGTCAGGGCACTATCCGGCGATCGACCTGCTGGCGAGCAAGAGCCGCCTGATGCGGGAACTGGTGCCGCAGAAGGTCTCGCGGAATGCAGCCTATCTTCGAAGCCTGATGGCGAAGTATCTGGAGATCGAGCTTTTGATACAGGTCGGGGAATATGCCCCGGGCAGTGATCCGGAAGCGGACAAGGCCATGGCGGCCAAACCGCTGATCACAGCCCTGACACGGCAGATGGCGGACGAGGCCACGGCGTTCGAGATGGCCGAGGCCCAACTGGAGGCGATCGTCGATGGTCTCGAGGACCAGCCAGGCGAGCAGACTGCTGCAGCTTAAGACGCTGAGGACCGATGCTTCAAAGGCGCGGATGATGAAGGCGGCTGCGCTGCTTGAACTCGCCCGCCAGCGCGAACAACATGCTCTTGCCGTTCTGCGCGACGTCAGGGCGCACGCCGCGGAGCGCCGGACCGAACGGCTGCAGGCGATTTTCGACAGCGAACGCGAACATGGCAATCTGCAGGCACTGGCCGTGGCCGCCTGGGTGAAAACCGACGAGGAGATCGCCCTGGCCTCTGGCGATGTTGTCCACTCGGCCAGGGCCAGGCAGGCCGGCGAGCAGAGCCTCTTGCTGGCACAGCAGGAGTTGGCACGAACCATGCGAGCGCAGCAGAAGGCGGAAGAGCTGCTCTCTTTAGAGACAAAAAGGGAAAGGCACGCGCAAAGCCGCCAGGGATAGTCCAACTCGTTCCGGAGCCTAATGATGCGGCAAGTGCACTCCACCCCCTCTGCAACCTCTCTTGGCCAGGAATCCTGGGCCGATTCGGCTGCGCCCGCACATCCGCCCGCAGCTTCCGATGAGGATCTGGCGCTTGAGCGCCCCCCGCTCATTCTGAAGATGAACTGGGCCGATATCGTCGGCGATCTGACATGCAGTGTCGGTGAACACCGCATCAGGGTCGAGACGGCGCCGGCCGGAGCCGCGCTGAATGCCGCCGGCCCCTGGATGCTGGTCACGGGCAAGGCCGGTCACGAGCTTTTTGCACTCCTGCTCGAACAGCGCTTCGCCTATCTGCTTGCCCGCGAGCATGACCGGGACTTGCGCCGGTTTCCCGAAGAACCCGGAGACTGCGCGCTGCTCCTGGAGTTTTGTTTGCAGGCCTTGCTTGAGGCTCTCGAAGCCTCGCTGGGCAAACCTCTCACCCTTGACCTGGCGGATGCCTGTCAGACCGTTCCGGCACACTCCTGGCTTTGCGTCAACGCCGAGATGGCGGGGGAGACCTTTCAGATCGGCCTCGCTCCAGGCCCTGACGGCATGGCCTACCTGTCCAGGCTCGCCGAAGACTATGCAGACCCGGCGGAAAAGCAGATCGACAGCCGACTGCTCGTCAAGGTCGGCCCCGTGGCGCTGCCCGCCCAAGAAGCGATTACCAGCGGCCCCGGCGACAAGTTCGACACGGGGATCGACCCGGCCGGCGATGTCAGGGGCATCCTTGAACGGTCGGACGGCAAGTTCTGGCCTGTCCTCATTGATGATGACGAGGTGACGATCACCGGCGATCTGCACGAACCTGTGTCGCTGCCGGATCAGGCCGGACAGATTCTGGTCGGGTTCGAAATCGGCGACCTGGAGCTTGGCGCACAGGCCCGGCGGGCGCTGCAGACCGACAGTCGCGTTCCGGTCAACCGCATTCCCGGTAACGGCGTCATTATCTGGCTTAACCGCGGCACGCACGGGAGCGGCCATCTCGACATGATCGATGACTCCCTGGCCGTCACCATTGACGCGAGCGGTGCCAACTGATGGTTGCTGAGAACTCATTCGGCATAATTGTCCTCCTTCTGGTCACGGCGGCCCTACCCATCATCGCCGTGACGGTGACGGCATTCGCCAAGATTGCAATCGTGATCTTCATCGTCCGCAATGCGCTGGGCATCCAGCAGCTGCCGCCGAACATCATCCTATATTCCCTCAGTCTGATCCTCTCGGCCTATATCGCAGCGCCGGTCATGGCGGATGCCTATGCCGAGCTCGAGGCGCGAAGTTTCGAGATGCGAACACTGCAGGAATGGATGGACACCGGCCAGGCGATCAAGGCGCCGCTGGTGGCGTTTCTGGAAAAACACATCGACCCCGCGCAGATGACCTTCTTCAAGGAATCGACCGTCTCGATCTGGGGCGAGAAATACGCCCAGAACGTCGATCAAAAGTCTCTGATGATCCTGGTTCCCTCCTTCCTTCTGAGCGAGATGACCAAGGCCTTCGAGATCGGCTTCCTGCTCTATCTGCCGTTCATGGCGATCGACATCATCGTCACCACCATCCTGGTGGCGCTTGGAATGATGATGGTGCCGCCGACCACCATCTCCATTCCGTTCAAGCTCATGCTCTTTGTCTTCCTGGATGGCTGGACCAAGCTCATCCACGGCCTGATTCTGTCCTACGGGTGACCGATATGAGCGATGCCGTACTCACCAATGCCCTATACAGCGTGCTCTACTACGCGGCCGTCTTTACGGTCCCGCCGCTGCTCGTCGCCACAGCGGCCGCATTCGCGGTCGGTCTATTCCAGGCGGTGACGCAGATCCAGGAACAGACGCTGCCCCAGACCATCAAGATCTTCGCCATCGGCGCGGTCATGCTGTTCATGGGCTCGATCCTGGCCGGCCCCCTTTTCTCCGTTTCAAACGATCTCTTCAGCCGCTTCCACACCTATGAAAGCCGCTAGCCACGATGCCGCTCGCGCAATGGCTCATCGATCTGCTTGGGGTTTGGGGCCCCTGGATGGCCCTGGCTGTCGCGCGGCCTGCCGGGTTTGCACTGGTTTTCTCCGTCTTCGCCTGGGGGCACATCAACAGCGGCATTCTCCGCATGGGCTTTGCCATGGTGCTGGCCATGCCGCTGCTGTCGCAAGGCATTGACGGCCACTCCCTGGAAGAGCTCGCGCTGCCTCTGCCTGCGGCTCTGGCCAAGGAAGTCTTCCTCGGCGTGATGCTCGCGTTCTTTGCCTCGGTCCCCATGGCCATCGCGGTCGGCGGAGGCGGCATCATCGACTTCTACCGCGGCTCGTTCAACGGAACGATGGATCCCGCCAGCGGCCAGATCACGCCGGTGGCCACGCTGTTCGCCATCTGCGCGCTCTGGATCTTCGCCAATCTCGGCGGCTTCTGGATCGTCGCTGCCATGATCTACACCAGCTACGAGTTCTGGCCGGTCCAGGCCTCGTTCCCCGAGTTCAAGGGCGGCGCGGCAACCTTCCTGCACATGATCGAAATGATTGCGCTCGGCGCCCTGGTGCTTGCCGGGCCCATGGTCTTCATTCTTTTCATCTCCGACATGGTGCACCTGGCGTCCACCAAGTTCGGCAAGCAGATCAACGTCACCCACCTCGCTTTCTCGTCCAAGAACCTGCTCGTGGCCGCCCTCCTGCCCGTCTTCATGATCGTGGTCGTGCGCGCGCTGAAGGATGATTTCGACCTCTACCGCCACGCCGTGAAGTGGATGGAGCTCGCCTTCAGATGAGCGGGGACAGCACTGAGGAAAAGGTATTACCCCCCACGGAGCACAAGCTCCGCAAGGCGAGGGAAAAAGGCCAGGTCGCGTCCAGCCAGGACTTTGTCGGCGCCTGCGTGACCGTGGCCGGCCTGTTCTTCCTGGTCTTCACCTGGCCGCAGATTGTCGCGATCTTCGACCGGGTTCTCGCCAACAGCGTGAGTTCGATCGGCCGGCAGGACTATCTCAACCTGCTCACCATGCTGCTCTCGATGTTCTACGACGTCGGCTACCTGGTGGCGGGGCTGGGGATCGTGCTGATCATCGTCGGCATCGGCGCCAACATCCTGCACAAGCAGGGCATCCCCTTCTCGCTCCATCCGGTCAAGCCGGACTTCAAGAAGATCAATCCCGGTGAAGGCCTGAAGAAGATGTTCAAGCGGCGGAACGCAGCTGAGTTCGGCGTTTCTGCCTTCCGCCTCTTCCTCTGGTTCACCGCATCGGGGCTTCTCATCTGGTTCTTCTTCCAGAGCATCATGACAAGTGCGCTCTGCGACAATGGCTGCCTGCTCAACGAGGCGAACCGGGTCGTCGCCATCTTCATGGTCATGCTGGTCATTCTGCTCATGTTCAGCGGGCTGGCGGATCTGCCCATGCAGTTCGCCCTGTTCAGGCATGAACAGAAGATGGGCCACAAGGAGCTCAAACGCGAACTGAAGGACACGCTCGGCTCGCCCGAGTTCCGGCAGCACCGCAAATCGGAATATCAGGAGATGCTGAACGAGGCCGTGGAGACGGCAGAGGCCAGCTTCTACCTGCGCAGCAACACGGTCATGCTCGGGCTCTATTACAACGCCGCGGAGTCTCCGGTGCCCAAGCTCGTCAGCATTGTAGTAGAGGCCCAGCATGACCGTGTTGCTGTGCAGGTAGAAGCTGGCTTCTGCCGTCTCCACGGCCTCGTTCAGCATCTCCTGATATTCCGACTTTCGGTGCTGCCTGAATTCAGGTGAGCCGAGCGTGTCCTTCAGCTCGCGTTTAAGCTCCTTGTGACCCATCTTCTGTTCATGCCTGAACAGGGCGAACTGCATGGGCAGATCCGCTAGCCCGCTGAACATGAGCAGGATGACCAGCATGACCATGAAGATGGCGACGACCCGGTTCGCCTCGTTGAGCAGGCAGCCATTGTCGCAGAGCGC
>JBCCEL010000419.1:0-4719 GCA_039030315.1 Pseudomonadota bacterium | reverse complement strand
CTGGAAGGTCAAGCCCTTTGATTGCGGACAGCAGGAAGCTTCGCTAGCATCCCGCCGTTCAACGCGGGAGAGCTACCAGGGATTGGGTCAAGGCAAAAGCGGACTATGACAGGGACGGCTACATCATTCCTGAGTTCAGGCTGCCAGACGACACGCTTGAGGCCATCAAGCAGGCCCATGCGCGGCTGATCGGTCGCTTCCCGCGGTTTTCCGACTATTGCCCGGCGCTGCTGCACTATGACCTGAGTTTCCTGGATTTTGCGCGGAATCCGCAAATCCTGGACATGGTCGAGAAGATCATCGGGCCGGACATCATCCTGTGGAACATGAGCTTCTTCGCCAAGCCTGCGAAAAAGGGACGCAAGACCCCCTGGCACCAGGATGGGGAGTACTGGTCGATCCGGCCGCTGGCCACCTGCACGGTGTGGATCGCCGTGGACGATTCGACCGTGGAGAACGGTTGCCTGAGGGTCATCCCCGGTTCTCACAGCACGAGGCGGTTGCATCCTCACACCAGCAACTTGAGCCCGGATCTGACGCTAAGCGAAGAGCTGAATGCTAACGAATTCGATGAGGGCGCTGCCGTGGATCTCGTCATGGAGGCCGGTCAGCTCTCGCTGCATGACGTCTACCTCTTCCATGAGTCCGAGCCGAACCTTTCCGACAAGCCGCGCCGTGGCATGACCATGCGGTTCATGCCCGCGTCCTCGCTCTATGACCGGGCGATGGAATCGGAGATCCATGGCCGCTTCGGCAAGGATGGTCCGGAAGCCCATTCCATCTTCCTGATGCGGGGAGAGGACCGGAATGGTGGAAACGACTTTTCCTTACGGCCCGGGATCAATGCTCCGGAGTTTCGCGGCTGGCAGTAAGCTTGCGCGGCGCCTGCTCAGGGCAGGGCTTCGGCCCGGCGGATGGGGTGCGACTTGCCAGATGAATAGATGGTCAGCTCCCGGATCAGCTTGCGCCGGAAGGCCCGGGCGTAGTCCGTGTAGTCGCGGGCTGGTTCGATGAAGGCGCCAGGGCCCGATATCACGTGCTCGCGGAAGTATTGGTCGAGCTTCTCGGTCTCGTTGAGGATGGGCAGGCCGTTGATCGTGATGTCCCGGGCACGAGCCATGTCGCGCGCCGTCTTGGGCGGTATGTCCGCATTGTTCCGGCCATCCCCCGACATATCGATCTTGCGCCGTTCTCCGGCGAACCTGTTCGAGGCGATCAGCTCGATGGCATGGCGCATTGCACGCCCGAGCGCGGTGTAGCCGAGAACCGGATCGCGCGGCAGCCGTTCGATCATGTCGGCGAACGCTCGAACGCTCGCCTCCGTTCTGAGATGCTGCCAGGGGATCGCGAAGCGGGGATTGGTCTGTGCGCTCCACTGGAACAGGGTGACCGCCACGCCGCCCGACTGCGCCTCGATGAGCGAGATCACCTCAGGATCACGGAACGTGTCGGCCATGCCCTTCATCTGGAGCTGGAACTCCTGCTCATCGACGCTGAGCGATGAGTCGACCGCGAGCACGAGTTCCATGTTGACCGGCACCTGCGCCTCGGTGCTGGCTGAGGTGAGGAAAAGCGCGATAAAGAGCGCTGTCAGGGCCCGCATTGAACCACCCGATCAGTTCCGTGTCCCAACCCGCAAGGGGCGGGTTGCCGGCGAAATCCCCTCGTCAGACCGCCAGTTCGATCATGACCGGAACATGGTCTGACGGTTTTTCGCTTCCCCGCACGTGAGCGTGGATATCACAGCGCTTCAGCCGGTCTGCCGCCTGGGGGGAGAGCAGATGATGATCGATGCGGATGCCGTTGTTCCGCTGCCAGGCGCCAGCCTGATAGTCCCAGAAGGTATAAAGGCCTTCTTCGGGCGTTACGGCGCGGAGCGCATCGGTGAAGCCGAGCGCCACCAGTTCGCGGAACCTGGCGCGCGTCTCCGGCAGAAACAGCGCATCTTCGGCCCAGGCCTCCGCAGAATAGCAGTCGCCGGCCTGCGGGATGACATTGTAGTCGCCGGCAAGCACCAGGGGCTCCTCAAGCTTCAGGCGGCTGCGGGCGTGGTCAATCAGCCGCTCCATCCAGGCCAGCTTGTAGGGGTATTTCTCCGACGCGACCGGATTGCCGTTGGGCAGGTATATCGAGGCGACGCGGACCGCTGTCTCGTCGCCAGAAATCACGGCTTCCAGGTAGCGCGCCTGTTCATCACCAGCGTCGCCGGGCAGGCGCGGCGAGAGCTCATCGAAGGGTCGCTTTGAGAGAATGGCTACCCCGTTGAAGCCCTTCTGGCCGTGGGTTGCAACGTTGTAGCCCAGGTCCTCGATTGCCGCGCCCGGGAAGTTCTCGTCGACCGACTTGATCTCCTGCAGGCAGGCGACGTCCGGTTCTGCTTCCTTCAGCCAGCTCAGCAGGGTTTCGAGCCGGGCTTTGATGCCGTTTATGTTCCAGGTGGCGATTTTCATGGCCGCACCATGCACGGCGGATTGAAGAGGTTCAAGCAGCCTGGATGCGCGGGTTGTGGAGATTACAACGGTCAGTGCCTACTCGACGGCTCCGAACCTCTTGAGCAATTCAACCCGGTCGGCGTTCTGATGGCGCTGCGCGGTGGACAGTGGTGTGACTCCGTTGCTGGACTGGGCGTTGGGATCGCCTCCGGCTTCGAGTATCAGCTCCAGCATCTCCAAGCCGCCTTCCCAGGCCGCCAGGACGACCGGGGTAGTTTGCTCGTGATTGTTTTCGTAGGCAACCGCATTCGGGTCGGCGCCATGTGACAGCAGCAGCCGCGCCAGCTCGGACTTGCCCCAGAGAGCCGCGTAGTGGAGCGCCATCCCGAAGCGGGTCTCATCTTCCGAAACCTGCACCTTCTTCAGATTTTCCCAGACCTGGTGGTCGAGAATGGAAGAGTCGCCGGGCATGCGCGCGTGGACAAGGTCGGGGTTCTCAGCGAGCAGGGATTCGACTTCGTCGAGATCATCCTCGCGCACTGCGCTAAAAAAGCTTTCTTCCATGCTCATTTCCGGAAGCCCCCTCTGGTTTCTGCGGCAACGAATGCCAAGATGCACGGGATGGGTTAGAAAATGACTTATGGGGCCGAATGGCTCCGCAAGTTCTCCATGAACTGGAAGACAATCATGCGGAAGCTCGTTTCCTCAGGGTCGTATCTGGAACCGCAGATCGGGTTCAGCCGGGCTGTGCGGGTCGGCAACCAGATCAGCGTCGCCGGAACGGCGCCCATCGGGTCTGATGGCAAGACGGATGGGATTGGCGATGTTTACAGACAGACGCAGCGGTGCCTTGAGATCATTGCCGAAGCTCTCGAAGGGGCTGGCGCGTCGATGGGCGATGTGATCCGGACACGGATTATGTTGACGGACGCGGCCACATGGAAAGAGGCGGCGCGGGCGCACGGGGAGGTCTTCGCTGAAATCCGGCCCGCCTCCACCTTCGTCGAGGTTTCCGGCTTCATCGATCCGGAGTGGCTGGTCGAACTGGAAGCGGACGCCGTCGTCGGCGAAGCCCGCTAGCTTGGCGCTGCGGCGGCCACGGCGGTGGCCAGGATCTGCGCGCCCTGCACCAGGTCCTCCCGTTTTGTGTCCTCCTTGAAGCTGTGGCTGATGCCGTTGATCGACGGGACGAACATCATGGCCACCGGCATTACACTGGCCACGTTCGAGGCATCGTGGATCGCGCCCGACGGCATGGTACGCCAGCGGCCGGGTGAGTGGGCCTCGGCGGCAGCTTCGATGTGACCTCTGAGAGTCTGGTCCATCGGGACGGGGGGAAGCAGGCTGTAGCCGTCGATCTCCAGGCCAAGCCCCAGTTTGTCCGCTGTCTCCTCCGCCAGTTCTCGCACAATCTCTTCCATCCGGATTAGCCGCGCTTCGTCGCCGTCGCGCCACTGGACCGAGAAGCGTGCCTGGCCGGGCACGATGGAACTAGCGTTGGGTGAGACGCTGACATGGCCGATCGTCCAGACCGTGGTCGGCACCACCACATTGCGGAAGCGTGCATCAAGCTCGTGGGAATAGGTGGCCAGGCCCCGGACGGCATCCTTGCGGGTTGCCATGGGGGTCGTGCCTGCGTGATTGGTCTCGCCGGTGAACGTCACGGTCAGCTCGCGGATACCAACGATCATCTCGACCGCCGCTGCGGCCTCGCCGGACTGATCGAGATAAGGGCCCTGTTCGATATGCGCCTCGATGAAGCCGGTGAAGCGCTCTGGGCTCAAGAAGGGACCGGACACCAGCCCGGTCACGGCGCGGCGTGCCTCAGCAAAACTGACGCCATCGGTGTCCAGCAGCCCGTCGGCCTCCTTAAGCGTTTGCCCGCCGGACCAAACGCGGCTACCGGTGATGACGCCGAAGCGGCCTTCCTCGTCCTGGAAGGAGACAACGGCGACGCGCCCGGCACAGGCCTCCGTGCAGGCGCGTGCGGCTTCCAGTCCGCCGATCACCCCGTAGGCGCCGTCGAGCCAGCCGCCCTCGGGCTGGCTGTCGGAGTGGGAGCCAGTTAGCAGACAGGGTTCATCACCAGGCGGCAGGCCGAAGAGATTACCGGCCTCATCGAAATAGGGGTCGAGGCCGGCGTCCTCGAAACGTCCGGCCAGCCATTTGCGGGCTTCGACATCCGGTTCGGTGAAGGCTGGGCGAACGACACCGGTGCCGGTGCGGCCGAAATCGCGCAGCCGGTCGAGATCGCCAAGCAGGCGGTCCGGATTGATTTTGATGTCAG
>JBCCEL010000418.1:0-4740 GCA_039030315.1 Pseudomonadota bacterium | reverse complement strand
GCGGAGGATGATGACTGGAACCGGGCACGCATCCTGATGGAGAGCACCGAGGATCACGAACTGATCGATCCGCAGCTGACCAGCGACCGGCTTCTGTACCGCCTCTATCACGAGGACGGCGCAACGGCCTATGAGCCCATGCCCATGCGGTGCGAGTGCCACTGTTCGCGGGAGCGTGTGGCCTCCATGCTGGGCGGCTTCAGCGCCGAGGAGCTGGCGGAGACCGTGCAGGATGGTGAGATCAGGGTGAATTGCGAGTTCTGCTCAGCGGCCTATGTGTTTGATCCGGCCGATTTCGCGGCCTCGAACGCCGCAAGCGAACCGTAGCGCTGCTTCACCGCATCCAGATCCGACTGGGTGTGGACATCGATATAATTTGCCCGGATCACGGCCATGTGGGCGCTCAGGAATGTGTTGTAGAGACAATGGGTGCGCAGCGCCCGGATCGCTCCGTTCATCGCGTCGTTCTCGTCGATCGAGAACACCTCCCACGCCCCCAGTTCCTTCAGCCTGGCAACCGCCCGGTCAAGATCCCGGGCGCTCATCTCCGGCGAATTGGCCTGAACCGAGACAATGATCTCCGGCTCGATCTGCTCTTCGCGGCCCAGCCATTCATGGGCATGGCGGATGGCCTCGATCTTGGGTGTGGCGTCGTCGGCGAGCGGCGCGGGACGGCTGATCGTCCGGGCGCCGGCATCTGTGGCAATATCCAGTATCCGCGCATCGTCCGATGACACATAGACCGCATCGATCTCGCCCGCTGCGAGACAGGCCTCGATCGACCATACGATCAACGGCTTGCCGAACAGCTCGGTGATGTTCTTCCGGGGCAGCCTCTTCGAGCCGCCACGCGCCGGTATGACCGCGACCGTCTGCACCATCAGCCCCTTACACGGTTGAGAATGTCCTCGGCCACCACCCGTGCCCCGTCCGAGCCGATCTCGTGCTCGTCCATATGACGCTTCACGAGGCGGTATTCGCCGTCAATGAAATCCTGCAGGGTTCCGCTGAAATCCTTCTCCAGCTTCTGCAGCGAGGCAAAGCTTGCAAGACCGATCTGCTTCATCAGCAGCATGTTGGACTCCATCTCCGGATTCTGCGCCTCGCCAACGAGGAGCAATGGCGTGCGGTGGCCAATGCATTCGGAAATGGTGTTGAAGCCGGCCCGGCAGATCACGAGATCCATCTCCGGCATATAGTCCAGCAGCACCTCGTCGTCACCGATCTGCGTGACGTTGTCGGCCTGGATACCGAAGTACTGCGGCATGAAGAAGTGCACACCGGAGACCTTGCCGATATCGCGAAGGGTCGTTTTCAGCCGTTCGGAGAGGAGCCTTGAACCGGAGTCCAGAATGAGGACGTTGAAGCCCTCCTTGGTATCGATCTTGAGCCCTTCATCGCGCTCGCGCACGATCAGCGGCACCTCGACACAATTGTCCTTGTAGGCATGCAGAATGTCCGGCGGCGTCAGCGGCGGAAAGTAGAGCCGCTGGGCCGAGCGGGCCTGATTGTGCAGCCGCTCCAGGATCTCCGTCGAGACAGGCAGCGGATAGAGCTTGGAGAAAAACCAGTCCCAGGTGTGGTGCGCGACACCGAACACCGGCACGCTCGCCGAGTTTGCGATCTGAAACGCCTCGTAGACGAAATCGGAGATGACGAAGTCGAACTCTTGAACGGAGGTATCGGAGCCCATATGGGCTTCTGATCTCTCGATGTAGTCGCCGTAAAACGCCCTGATCTCCGGCAGGTCCGGTGCGCCCTCCGGGGTCTTGGCCCAGCTGATATTGTTGAACTTCTCCTCGAACGCGATGTCCTCGAAGATCAGCTGCGCCGCACGCATGAAGCGTCCGGTCTGGAGCGTGGTCTCCAGCTCGGGACACAGCAAACGCAGCTGATCGTTGATCGCGCGCTGTCTGACGAGATGGCCGAAGCCCTCGTCGGAGGCGTAAATCTTGTAGCGCATGAGGGGCCGGTCAGATCACGCCTTCTGTGCGTGCACAATGAATGTCGAGCACATGAACATGCCGCGCCAGTCGGCCGGGTTCTCCTCGAGCTTGGCGCTGAGCTGCCTGAACTCGTCACGATGGGTGTGCTCGAAGATCGGCGGCAGGGCGTGGAAGTGATAGTAGTAAACGCCCGCCTGCTTCAGGCCGTGCGGCGCCAGGATCTCCTGCTCTACTGTCAGCGGGTTGTGGTTGTAGGTGTGCACCAGGCGATCATCGATCGTCTTGAACGCCTTTTCCACGTCCGCCACCTTGTGACGCTCCTGCATCAGGTTGTCGAGCTGGCCGCGAAGATCGTCCGAGACACCCTCATTGGGGAAGAAGGTGCGGTACATGTACTCCACGGAATAGTCGTTCATGGAGAACATGGAGAACAGATCGTTCCGCAAGCTGATGATCATGTGGCCGCCGCTCGGCAGCAGATCGGCAATACCCTGGATGGTCTTCGGAAAGTCCCGGGCGTAATAGACCGCACCGAGAGCAATGGCGCAATCGAACTGCTCGGGTTCGACATTCTGGATGTCTTCCATGTTGTCGCGGAAGATGATGTCTTCCGGATAGCCGGCGTCGCGGACATTGCCCTTCGCAACCTCCACCATCTCCTCGGCGAAGTCGAAGCCGTGAACATCGTGCCCATGCTTGCGCATGGCGAGCAGAGGGTCCGCGGTGCCGCAGCCGATGTCGAGAACCTTGTTCGGCTTGATGTCATTCAGCAGGTTGATGAAAACGTTCAACCGGAACACGTTGGCGGGATATTTCGGCAGGGTCAGGTCGGGCGTGACATATTGCTGACCATAGGTCTTGGCCATTTCGCCGAAGGTTACATAGGCATCTTTTTTCATCGGAACTCTCTGATACGGATTGAGGGTTAGACGGGCTCGAGCAGGCCGGCCCTACATAGCTGGCTAGCCGCCCGGCTCAAGTCCCAAATGGGCTGATCCAGAAGTTCAGCAATTTGCAAAAGGCTTGTCTCGCCATCGGCGTAGGCCAGGATGTTGAGATGGTCCTTGGGTTTGGGATCGCCCGGCATGCGGGCTGAAGGATAGAGGCCATGCCTGGAGAGCTGCGGCTCGCACAGGACCGTGGCCCGGTATGTCCGGTTCGCCTCCAGGGCCATCAGGCAATGGCGCAGGGCACGGTAGCCGCCTGCGAGGCCCTCCGCGGTGACCAGCTCCAGATTGTCATCGGAGGTGTGATATTCGGGGTAGGTGCCGAACTTGGACCGCATGACCGAGGCAATCGGTAGATCGACCCCGGGCGCACAGTATTGCCGTTCGTCGCTGCCTCGGTCGAGAAAGGTGAAAGCCGCGTAGTCGCCGGCGAGATGATGCAGCACGTGCCTGGCGACATCATCGCTGATCGTGTCGCCCTTGCGGGACGGCAGGTACGAGTAGGCCCGATCATCGCCGACGCAGGAGATATTAAAACCGGCAACGACAGATTTCTTGAGGTGATCCAGATTGCGGGAAAGATAAGTGATGGCACCTATTGTTTCGGGCACGAAAACAATCCGGTAGTTGTATCGCCGCTCGTCCAGAGACCAGAGCCAGCGAAAAAGCGCGGTCGCCACAACGGGGCCGGACAGCTCATTGTTAGCCATCGACGGATGACAGACATATGTTGACAGGAAGACCTCGGCGTCCGTCTCGATCGTGGCCGGAACCACGAGTTCCCCGTAGGTCAGAGAGCCATTCTCATCAAGAGTGCTGTCGATCACCACGTCGTACTGGCCGGGCTGCAGAGCCGCGCGCTGATTGTCCGTGAGACAGAAGCCCCAATTCCGCTTGTAGTAGGAGGTCACATAGGGGATGGCACCCGGCCGGTCGGGGCGGGAATAGAGGTGGGCCTGCAGTTCCTCCAGACCAAGCGAGGTCGTTACCGGCTCGGAGTAGCCGAGGAGGTGAAGGTTGCACTCGGCGAAATCGGCGATGCGCCGGCCGTCCGGCGCCGTGAGGTGGGCTTCGGAAACATTCCATTCCGGCGGAACCGTCCAGTCGAAGCACCTGGTGCCCGACGGCACCTCTTCCACCTCAAGGTCCGGCAGGTCCTCGGCAAGCCGGGCCAATGTCTGCCGTACGCCGTTTCCGGTGATGCTTCTGGGGAGCGGAAACAGCTCGGCCGCAAGTGCATGCATCCACCGTCCGCAGGCAAGATCGTCCTCGAGGTCGAGCGCTGGTGAAGCTTGCTGGTCCAAGACGGAGTGGTTCCAATCAGGGTTCGCGCGGCACGGCCGGCAACGCGGCCGTTCCTGCGGGAGAGCATTATTCCGGAATGGGCCAGTGGTTACGGAGAATGCTTGCCCGGATCAAGCAGAAATCACGCGGTATGGTTTCCGCTAGAGGATCATGTCCTCTACCGATTTTGCGTGGTGGGCGACAGCTTCATCGTTACCGAGGATGGCTATGAACAGATCACCCATCACCCCAAGAACTTGGAACAGATGGTAGTTTAGATCGCATTCGATACTTGTCGAGTCGGTTCCAGCCTTCTCGCCCTCCCGTCCGCCCACGAGGATACCGCCGTTGGGTGGGCGAAAGGGCCGGTGCAGTGAGAGTCGAATATTGTTTAGGAACAGCGGGTCGTCAGGCTCGTCTTGATGGCAGCTGTTGCTCGACCAATGCGACCCAGTAATCTCGGCCGAGCGCCAGGATCTCGTCGTTGAAGTCATAGTGCGCGTTGTGCAGCGTCGCACCACAATGGCCCTCGAGCCCATTGCCGATCAGAATGTAGCAGCCCG
>JBCCEL010000417.1:0-4745 GCA_039030315.1 Pseudomonadota bacterium | reverse complement strand
CGGCGTCAACTCGGGTACCGATGCGCTGAAGATCCCGCTCAAGGCCCTTGGCCTTGGTCCCGGCGATGAAGTGATCACCTGTGCCAACACCTTCTGGGCCACCGTCGGGGCAATCAACGAAGTGGGCGCGCGTTCCGTCTTTGTCGATGCAGATGACAGCTTCGGCATCGACATCGACCAGATCGAAAGTGCGATCACGGAGAACACCAAGGCCATCATGCCCGTTCATCTCACCGGCAACGTGCTGGAGATGGACCGCATCATGGCCATCGCGGACAAGCATGGTCTGCCTGTTGTCGAAGATGCCTGCCAGAGCCTGATGGGCGAGCGCGATGGCGCGCGGGCCGGCACCTTCGGCGTCGCGGCGGGCTTTTCCATGCATCCCCTGAAGATCATCAATGTCTGGGGAGATGCCGGCATCATCGTGACCAATGATGATGAGATGGACCGCAAATGCCGGCTCCTGCGCAATCACGGCCTGAAGAACCGGGATGAAATGGTGATGCTCGGCTACAACTCACGCCTCGATTCACTGCAGGCGGTCATTGGAAAGTGGGCCGTCAGCCGCATAGACGAGATCGTGGCAGGGCGCATTCGCTCTGCGGAATATTTCGATCTGGGCTTTGCCTCGATCCCCGGCGTCCGGGTTCCCGATCGCCATCCGGCCGTCAAGAACGTGTTCTTGCTCTACATCCTTTTTGTCGAACACAGGGACGAGTTGGTTCAGTACTGCATCGACAACGGGATTGAGGCCAAGGTGCACTATCCGATCCCGGTCTATCAGCAGGAAGCCCTGGCGGACATGGGGCACAAGCCGGGCGATTTTCCCGTGACGGACCAGCAGGCCCGGGACACCATCAGCTTCCCGGTAGACGGTTATCTTTCGGAAGCGGAAATGGACCACGTGATCGATACGGTCCGCAGGTTTTACGAGGAGCGCAAGGCATGAGCGAAATGAAGGTTCCGTTTATTGATCTCAAGGAGCGCTTCGTCGAGGAGCGTGACGAGCTGATGGCTCGTATCGAGGAGACATTGGCCAAGGGCCACCTGGTGCTGACGCCTGAACTCAATGAATTTGAGGAGATGGTGCAGGACTATACCGGCGCCAAACACTGCGTCGGGCTGAACTCCGGCACGGATGCCCTCATGATGGGGCTGTGGGCGTCCGGGATTGGCCCGGGTGACGAGGTCATTCACCCGCCCATCTCGTTCGTGGCAACAACTGGCGCCATTGTCCACGTCGGGGCAACACCTGTGTTTGCCGACGTCCGCGATGACCAGTTGATCGATCCGGAAGATATCGAACGCAAGATCACGCCAAAGACAAAGGTGATCATGCCCGTGCACTGGACGGGCAAGATGTGCGACATGGATGCGATCACGGATATCGCCGAACGCCACAATCTGATCATTCTGGAAGACTCCGCGCAGTCCATGGGCAGCACCTACAAGGGCAAGCATGGCGGCCTGTTCGGCCCCTCGGGCGCGATCTCATGCCATCCGCTGAAGAACCTCAACGCTCTCGGTGACGGCGGTCTTCTCCTGACCGACGATGACGAGATTGCGCGCAAGATCAGGCTGTATCGCAATCACGGTCTGGAGAGCCGGGACAACGTCGTCATGTACGGCGTCAACAGCCGGCTCGACGTCTTGAGTGCGGTTGTTATGAAGTACCGCCTGGAGAGGCTCGACGAGGTCATTGCCCGCAGGAAGCGCAATGCGGATCTTTACCGCGAGCTGATCACGGCGCCGGACGTTTTCATTCCGGAAGAGCGCGAGGCGGAAGGCTACAAGGATTCCTACGTGATGTTCCTGATCCAGGCGGATCGCAGGGACGAGCTTCAGGCGTTCCTGCGGGAGAGGGGCGTTGAAACCCTTATCTACTACGGCACACCTCTGCACCTCCACCGCGCGGCCGAGCCCTTTGGCTACAAGCGGGGAGATCTGCCGGTGGCCGAACGCCAGTGCGAGAAAGTCCTCGCCCTGCCGCACAACCAGCAAATCTCCGAGGACCAGGTCGCCTATGTCAGCGCGCAGGTCAACGCGTTCTACGGAGCTTAGCCAGACGCACCGTCCCGGGTTTGCTCGTGGACGGCTCTGAAACCGTCGGCAGGCTGGGTGTAGCTGAAGTCTGCAAATGCGGCGTGCGTGGCGGACGGGTCGAACGGACGATAGCCGTTATGGGGCATGGGGCCTGAGCGCGGGGACCCCTTGATTTCGACCGGGGCTTCGAAGAGGCCGTTCACCTCTTCTGCGGCATCGCGGAAGGAGATCACGGTGCCCGTCGCCGCGTTCAGCGCGCCGCGGCTCTTGTGCATCAGGATGCGCGCTGCCAGTTCCGCAACATCCTCAACCCAGACATGATCGCGCCGTTCCTCGCCCTCGCCGAAGAGGACGATGTCCTCACCCGCTTCAGCCAGACGCCGGAAGCGGTTGGGGCCGTATCCGTTGTGCGGATCGGCAGCGCCGTAGATGAGGGTCGGGCGCAATGTTGCGAACGGCGCATCGCCCGCAGCGTCGCCGAGTACCAGTTCGCGGGTCAGGTGCATGATCCCGTGCAGGCTCCCAGGCTCGGCGCATGAGGTTTCGCTCAACGGGTTCATGCTGTCGGCGTAAATCGCATCGGAGCCGATATTCAGCACATGGGCCGGGCTCGCAGCCTGAACCGCCTTGGCAAGAGTATCGATGATCGCCAGGTTTTCGCGAAGCATATCGAGGTTCTTCACCGGCGCGATTGCCGAGACCGCGACCACGCTATCGCCCGGCTCAATGTGCGCGGCCAGCGCAGCGCCCGCGCCGTCGGCCTGGAGATCGACGTCTGCCCGTCCGAGGCCCATGGCGGGTATCCCGCGTTCCCCAAGCTTGCGCATGATGGCGCCGCCGACGAAACCGCCGGCTCCGACAACGACAACCCGCTCCGGGCTAACCGCTTCAGGGTTCAGGTGTTCCAGCATTTTCTATTTTCTTTTCAGTCAGTTGCATCAAGGGGTGCGACACCAAGCGTATGGCCGCTAAGGCCTGCTTCGGCAATGTCCCGGGGGTCGAACATGCGGTAAGGATCGATCACTACCGAACCGGCCATGACGCCGGCAAGCTCTTTGAGATCCCGTTCGCGATACTCCGGCCACGGGGTCAGGATCATGAGGATATCCACGCCTTCCGCCGCCTGGAGCGCTTGCCGGTAGCGAGTGGCTCCGGGATGCGAGAAGTCCTCATCGGCAACCGCCGGATCATGCACCTGGAGGCGCAGATCCGGAAAATCGGCCAGGGTGGCAAGGGACGGGGAGTTCTTGGTGGAGTGCGTGTTTTCCTTGTAGGCGAGGCCCCAGACACCGACCAGCGGATCGCGCGCGCCGGCATCGATCAGCCCGCGCAGGCAGCGGGCCGCCCAGGTCCGGTTGTGTGCACTGTTGTCCAGCCAGGCACGGACCACGTCCGCATGCGTCCCGTGTTGTCCGGAATAGTCCAGCACCGTTGCAAGATCCCGTTCCAGGTTGCCGCCGGCGATGCCGAGGCCCGGTTTTAGGTAGGAGAACTGTCCGATCCGCTTGTCGAGCTTGAGCGCAGGCACGATCTCGCTCCAGTCCGCACCGATCTCCGCGCAGAGCTCCGCCATGGTGTTGGCTACGCTGACGGAGGAGACCAGGCACATGTTGATGGAGATCTTGGCGAGTTCGGCGCTTTCGTAGCGCATGGGCAGAACCGGGCAGCCGAAGGCGCCCAGAACTTCCGCGAAGTGTTCCGGCAGGGGATTGGCCGGGTCGGCGCAACCGACGATGTAGCGCTCCGGTTCTGTCGCCCGCTCCACGGCGCGGCCGAAAATCAGCGTCTCCACCTGGTAGTAGAGCCGGTCTGCATCAAAGGCGATCTTGCGGGTGAAGCCCGGCGGCACCTGACAGAGGATGACCAGAATGGCCGTGCCGCTCAGGTGGGGTGTGACCCTGGCGATCAGGTCATGAATGCCGGAAAGATCGCTCTGCCCGCGGTCGTCCGTCGGCACATCCGGTGCGATGTAGACCACGTCCCGGTCGCCGAGGTCCTCCAGCGCCGCGGAAAACCGTTGCCGGTCTCCGTTGCCTGAGAGCATGTCGTCAAGGCCAGGTTCAAGCACAGGAAGATCACCGGCCCGCAGACGCGCGATCAGCGCCATATCCTGGTCCACGCACAGCATGTCGAAGCCGGCCGAACATACGCCGGTGGCTGACACCAGCCCGAGATGCGTCATGCCGACGAAGGCGACCCTGGTCATGGGAGTGCTCTTTCAACAGTGGCGTCCTCGGGCTTGACCCGAGGACCCAGGGCAACAGCCTCGGAGCACTCGGCCCTGGCCCTCGGGTCAAGTCCGAGGGCGGCATCTGGCAAACCGTATGGTTCATCCCTTTCCGGCCACCCGTATTGCATCCTCGCTCAGGCGGCCGAGTGTCCGGTTGAGCCAGATGTCATTGGCAAGATCCGTCTTGGCGCTATCCAGGCAGAGCTGCTTGAAGTGGGCATATTCCGCGGCCCAGGTCGGATCCTCCTCAACCAGGGTGACGGCCTCCTCAGGCGGCCGGCCGCTGGGCAGGATGCGGGTGCGCCTGGTGAAGGTTGCCGGTCCCCACTTGCACAGGGATTCGATATGCGCCGAGCCCTTCTCCGCAAGCACGTCGCAGGTGAAGTGGTTGCGCCAGTTGAGGAGCGTCATCTCCAGCTCGATCTTCGGGGAAACCTGTTCTGAACCGATGATCACGTGATCGGGCGCCCGG
>JBCCEL010000416.1:0-4750 GCA_039030315.1 Pseudomonadota bacterium | reverse complement strand
TTGGCGGAGTGCACCCGCCTGGAAGTCTGGCGCGCGTCAGATACCATGCCCCCACCAAAATCGGCCGAGGAGAAGCTGCGCGGCGGCGACACCAGTATCCAGGCCTGCATTATCGCCCACGCCCTGCGCAAGAGCGATGCGGATCGCCTGGAAAGCGCGATGCGGGACAGCCTGACGGCCCATGAAATCGCCAGCTACCAGTTCCTCTGCGAGCTGAGGGAAGAGGAGGTCCCCCAATGAAAATCCTTCTGATCCAAGGCGCCAACATGGTGGCCCTCGGCAAGCGTGACCCGAAATACTACGGCACGATCACTCGCGAGGAACTGGACCGGCATCTGATCGAACAGCATCCGGACGACGAGATCGACATCCGCTACACCAACATCGAGGGTGAGGCCATCAACTGGATCCACGAGGCGGACGCCGGCGATGCCGAGGGCCTGGTGATGAATCCTGCCGGCTTTCTCCATGCCGGATACGCCTTGCGCGACTGTCTCGAAATTGTCTCGCTGCCTTACATCGAGGTGCACATGAGTAATATCGACCAGCGCGGCTTTCATTCAGTGACGGCACCGGCGGCGAGCGGCATGATCGCCGGGCTCGGCGTGCAATCCTATATGCTCGCCATCCAGGCCGTTAAGCGCCTGGCGGCAGGCGGCGACTGAGCGTCCCACCACTCCTCCCCCGCGCGGCGAAGATGGCCGCGACAACGCTTGACGCTCCGGAAGAATTGGCCGACGAACGGGACTGAGAGCGTGGAAGTGTAAACCAGCTGAAGAAGGATCATCGGAGCATGGCGTCACTGTCTTTCTACGGGGCCGCGGGCACCGTGACCGGATCGTCCTCGCTGGTCTCTGCCGCCGGCCACAGGCTGCTCATCGATTGCGGCATGTTCCAGGGCAACAAATCCGTCGCCGCCCTCAACGACAAACCGTTTCCCTACGAACCGAATTCCGTGGACAGCATGGTTCTGACCCATGCCCATATCGATCACTCCGGGCTCATCCCGAAGCTGGTGAAGAACGGTTTTGGCGGTCCCATCCACACCACCGCGCCGACGGCCGATCTGCTCGATTTCATGCTCATGGATTCAGCCGCGATCCAGGAGTCGGAGGCGGAACGCGCCAACCGCCGCCGTTCGCGCAAGGGTAAGAAGAAGATCCAGCCGGCCTATACCCGGGACGATGCACGGAAGGCGCTTTCGCTGCTGAAACCGCGCGACTACGAGGAGCGCTTCGAGATCGCGCCGGGTATCCAGGCGCGGCTGTGGAATGCCGGTCATATGCTGGGTTCTGCATCGGTCGATCTGCGCATTGACGAACCCGGCGCACAGAACGCTCTCCGGATGCTGTTTTCAGGCGATATCGGCCCCGAGGAGAAAGCTTTCCACCCCGAGCCGGACGCCCCCAACGGTTATGATTATCTGGTCTGCGAGAGCACCTATGGCGACCGGGACCGGGATGACTACACGCTGGAGGCGCGCCGCGCCGCTCTCAAAAAGGAACTTCAGGAAGCCCTTGCCCGCGGAGGCAACGTGGTCATTCCGTCCTTTGCGGTCGAGCGCAGCCAGGAACTGCTGCACGATATCGGCGTTCTGCTGGCCGGTGGCGAGATCCCGGACACGACGGTCTTCCTGGATTCCCCCCTGGCAAGCAAGGTCACCAGGGTCTTCATGCAGCACACCGGCGACATGTCGGATATCGATCTGCCGCCGGACGAACTGTTCCGCCATCCCAGTTTCCACATCACCGAAAGCGTGGACGACTCCAAGGCCATCAACAAGTTCAAGGGCGGCGCGATCATCATTTCCGCTAGCGGCATGTGCAATGCCGGCCGCATCAAGCATCATCTCCGCAACAATCTCTGGCGCGAGAACGCAACGGTGCTCTTTGTCGGCTACCAGGCCCCCGGCACCCTGGGCTCGATCATCCGGTCCGGCGCCGAGGACGTGCGCATTCATGGGCGCGAGGTCAAGGTGCGCGCCCGTATCCGCAGCCTCGGCAACTATTCCGCCCACGCGGACCAGGGCGAGCTGCTGGACTGGATCTTCGAGCGCTGCCCGGTTCCGGGCGCCATATTTCTCAATCACGGCGAGGACGACGCCAGGGGTGAGCTGAAACGCAAGATCGCAGAGCGCGGTGTGGACGAGGGCCGGATCTACCTCCCGGCGCTTGATGAAAGCTTCGAGCTTCAGGCTGGAACCCCGGCCTCCAAGGGCCGCGGCGCTGAGCGTGTGCCCATGAGCCAGGTCACCCGTGACTGGCAGAATGAATACGCCGCCCTCTTGCTCAACCTTTCCCGTAAGCTGGATGCCACGGACGATCCTGAGAAGAAGAACGAGCTCCTGGCCCGGCTGAAGACGGCCCTGGAGGGCTAGGCCATGGAGGACATTCTCGACCTTGAACGGTTTCCGCTGCAGGATCTGGCGGGCGAGGCCGGAAAGGCTCTTGTCTCCCGATGCCAGGCGGAGCTGGAGGAAGCCGGCATGTTCAATCTTCCGGGCCTTGTGCGCCCGGAAGCGCTGTCGACATGCGTGGCTGAGGTTGTGCCCGAACTTGAAGCGAATGCCTACACGCACACCCAGCTGCACAACATCTATTTCAAATCCAAGATCGAAGGCCTCCCCGCCAATCATCCGGCTCTCAGGAAGTCGCGCACCAGTAACCGCAAGATCTGCGGCGACCAGATGAGGGGCTTCGTCCTCACCCGGATTTATGAGTGGCCGCCGCTCGCGGACTTTCTCGCGGCAGTGATGGGAAAGCCCGTGCTCTACGTGATGGAAGACCCCTTGGCCCGGGTCAACGTCATGACCTACCGGGACGGCGAGACGTTGAACTGGCATTTCGACCGGTCGGAATTCACAACCACACTGCTGGTGCAGGCACCGGAAACCGGCGGCGAGTTTCAGTACCGCAGCGGCCTCAGAACGGATGACGATCCGAACTATGACGGAGTTGCACGTCTCCTTGATGGCCAGGATGAGGAAGTCCGCTCCGTTCCCCTGACCGCCGGAACCCTCAATGTCTTCCGCGGCAAGAACACAGCTCATCGGGTAAGCACAATCGAAGGTGCCCGCGACCGCATCATCGCCGTGTTTTCCTACTACGAGCGGCCCGGCGTCATCTTCAGCGACGAGGACCGCATCAGGTTTTACGGCCGGGCCGCCTGACCGTGTTCAAGGACGCCCGCAAGCAGGCCTATCTGAACCCTGAAGGCGCCGACAAACCGCTCAAGAGCCCACTGCCCCATTCGACGCTGGAAGCTGCCCGCGAATACCGGATCGGACGCCTGCGCGAACAGCTGGTGCTGCATGATTGCGCAGCGCTGCTGCTCTATGATCCGGTGAACATCCGCTACGCCTTCGATATCTCGAACATGCAGGTCTGGACCGCCCACAACGCGGTCCGCTACGCCCTGATCTTCCAGGTTGGCCCGGCCGTCATGTTCGAATTCAAGGGCGCGTTTCACCTGTGCGACGACCGTCCGGCCATCACCGATGTCCGCAAGGCCATTGGCTGGATCTACATGAGCGCCGGCCATCGTTCCGAAGAACGGGTGCGCGAATGGGCAGCCGAGATTGCCGATCTTCTGAAGGAACATGGGCGCGGCAACAGGCGCATTGCGGTCGACAAGCTGGAACCACCCGGGATCTGGGCACTGGAAGCCTTGCAGGTCGTCTGCGTGGAGGGTCAGGAACTCACCGAGCGCGCCCGGGCCATCAAGTCGGCCGAAGAGGTCGAATTGATGCGCTGGACCATCCGGGTCTGTGAGGCCGGCATGGCGCGCATCTATGAGAACTCGCTTCCCGGACGCACCGAACAGGAACTCTGGGCGGAGCTGCATTTCGAGAACGCCCGGTCAGGCGGCGAGTGGCTGGAAACCCGGCTCCTGCTCTGCGGCGCGCGCACCAATCCGTGGTATTCTGAATGCTCGGACTATGTATGCCGCGAAGGCGAAATGATCTCGTTCGACACGGACATGGTCGGTCCCTACGGCTACTGCGCCGATCTCTCTCGCTCCTGGACCTGCGGCCACACCAAGATGACGGCAAAACAGGCGGAGCTCTACGCCAAGGCTCTGGACCAGATCGAACACAACCTTGCGCTCCTGAGAGCGGGCCTGAGCTTCGACGAGTTCAACGGCAGATCCTGGCATATTCCCGAACGGCATCAGCCCTACCGCTACACCCTCGCGCTCCACGGCGTCGGCATGGCCGACGAATGGCCCTGCGTTCTCCTCCATCCGGATTTTGAACACGGCTATGACGGGGAGTTTGAATCCGGCATGGTCGTTTGCGTCGAAAGCCTGATGGCCGAGGAAGGCTCGGAAAGCATCAAGCTGGAAACGCAAGTGCTGGTGACAGAGAGCGGCGCTGAACGGCTGGACACGTTTCCATGGGAAGAATTCTGATCCTGAGCCGTCTACATTCGTCCACTTTCACTGCGAACTCATCTGGTTTCAAGCGAAGATGAACCAGTCCTGCCCGCCCAACCCGATGTAGTCCCAGGTGGAGTTGCCGTTGTTCATCTCGAACTGGCCGACCTGACGGGTCTGGTCGTTGTTCCACAGGATGTCGTCGGTTCCGTCGCCATCGTAGTCGCCGGTGCCGAGAGCCTCCCAACCGGCCGCGGCCGTTCCTATGAAATCCCACGTCGAGTTGCCGTTGTTCATCTCCCACTGGCCGACCGAATAAGCGTTCGGATTGAACCACAGCATGTCATCGGTAAAGTCACCGTCGAAATCGCCAATT
>JBCCEL010000415.1:0-4754 GCA_039030315.1 Pseudomonadota bacterium | reverse complement strand
CGCTTCTGCCCGATTGTGTTGAAAAAGTTGGGTGTTGAACGGCTCGCGGGAAGCTGATTCAAGGGTTTCATTGAAGCAATCAGTGGGGAGTTGCGACGATGATGGGCGGCCGGCAGGTGATGCAGGACAGTCTGTTCTACGAGTTCAACCTTGAACGCCACGTGCCCGAGGGTCATCTGCTCCGGGCGATAGACCAGATCAGCGACTTTGGCTTTGTGCGCGAGCACCTTGAACCGTTCTACAGCTCCATCGGGCGCCCGTCGGTGGATCCGGAGCTGATGGTGCGGATGCTGATCGTGGGATACTGCTTCGGCATCCGGTCTGAGCGCCGCCTGTGCCAGGAGGTTCATCTCAATCTCGCTTATCGCTGGTTCTGCAAGCTGGGCCTCGAAGGCGAGGTGCCGGATCATTCCACCTTCTCCAAGAACCGCCATGGGCGGTTCCGCGAGAGTGGGCTCTTTCGGGAAGTGTTCGAGACCATCGTGCGCCAGTGCATTGCCGATGGCCTGGTTGGCGGGGATGGCTTTGCAGTCGATGCCAGCACGATCGAAGCCAATGCCAATCGCGGTGAAGGCGACTTCGGCACCGAACCGCTGCCGCCGGAGGTCATGCATCGCCGGGCCGTCCAGGAGTACTTCGACACGCTGGATGATGCCGCCTTCGGGGCGGCCAGCGAGTTGCCGCCGAAGTATCTCTCTCCGGTCGATCCGGCGTCCCGCTGGACCCGCACCTTCCGCTCCGGACGGGCCTACTACTCCTATTCTCTGAACTATCTGGTCGATTGCGCCAACGCCATCATCGTGGATGTGGAAGGATCGACGGCCATCCGGCCGGCAGAACTGACCGTGACCCGGCGCATGATCGAACGGGTGAAGGAACGACATGGGATTATGCCGAGGAAGCTCATGGGGGACACCGCCTACGGATCGGCCGCCATGCTGCACTGGCTGGTGGAGGACAAAGACATCGAGCCGCACATCCCCGTGCTCCAGCAGCGCCAGCGCACCGATGGCGTCTTCGCGCGCAATGAGTTCAAGTACTATATTGAAGCCGACCACTACATCTGCCCCGGCGGCAAAGAGCTGAAGCGGTTCCGCACCAAGGGCCGCGCCGCCAGGTCCGTCCCGTCAAAGGACGGCACTCACCGCTACTATGCCAAGAAGTCCGATTGCTCGTCCTGCAACCTCAAACCCTGGTGCTGCCCGAAGGAACCCTTGCGCAAGATCCCGCGTTCGATCCATGAGAACGCCCGCGACTATACACGCCGGATTGCTGAGACGGAGGAGTTCATCTCCTCACGCAATCAGCGAAAGAAGGTGGAGATGCTGTTCGCTCACCTGAAGAGCATCATGAAGTTCGGCCAACTGCGCTTGCGCGGCCCCACCGGCATCAATGACGAGTTCCTCCTCGCCGCAATCGCCCAAAACCTCAGGAAAATGGCAAAGCTCCACAGCCGGAGACTGCAACCAAGCCCCGCATAGGGGCACGGGGCCTCTCAATCCAAGCCCGCCGTCCCATTGATCGGCTCCAAAACACCGACTTTTTCAACACAATCGCCCCCGAGGCGTCTTGCGGCGGCGTGGAGAAGTGCAGATTTTCATGATCGTCCGAATGTCCGCTTTGGGGGAGATAGATCGGCAAGTTCGCTTCTGCAGCTAATTCCCGCTTTCCGCGCCAACCTTGCCATTCAGACCCACGGAAGAAGCGGACGCTTCTGAGCGCACTCTTGCACCGGCATTGTGACCGCAATTGAGACTTTTGAGACCAAAGTTGGCTCGCTTCGTCCCGTGGGATCGACATGCCCTTTCGCAGCGCGATCGACATCTCGGCATCTTCTGCTCTGGCTGTGAGCCTCGGTGCCGCTAACGTCTCGCCTAAAGTCCTCAAGAAAAGCAGCCTGCATCATTCTTGAACGCGCTCATTTCCACTGGACTTCCCAGCCAAAGCAAGCATGCATGGACCTTAGAGCTGAGCATGAAGCCTTCTGCTCATCAGCCCGGAATCTTCTCCGGGCTTCAGGCAGTACCGGCGCCCCTCCGGGCGCTGAACCTGGAACAGAAGGATCTAAAATATGGCAAAGCCAGCAGAAGCTCAGAAGACCAAAGCCCGCAAGGCACCCACCAAGTCCGAAAGAATCATCAAGCTATTGCGGCGGACATCGGGGGCTTCACTGGCCGAGCTGCAGAAGGCCACGGGATGGCAGGCCCACAGCGTCCGCGGGTTCCTTTCCGGTACCGTGCGCAAGAAGCTCAACCTCAACCTTCTCAGCGAGACCGATGACAAGGCCCAACGCCGCTATCGGATCGCTGAACCGGAGAAAGCAGAGCGATGACAACTCCGGGCCAGCTCAAGCGGGTCGGAGAAACCATTGATGAACTCTGCAGTCTATCAAGACGGGAGCTCGCAGTCCGATGGATCAAGGTCTTCGGTCATCCGCCTCCGAAGGGCGTGAAACGGCGCTTCCTGGAAAGAGGACTTGCACACCGCGCCCAGTGCCGGCTGCTGGGTGGTCTGAAGCCGAAGTATAAACGTCAGCTCTCCAGCAGGCGGATGGCAGGGCCCGGACAGCCACGGGCACAAGGAGCCCAACGCCCAGCACCTGGGACACGACTGATCCGGGAGTGGAATGGCAAGAGCTACGCCGTTGATGTTCCGGACACCGGCTTTAGACACGACGGAGAAACATACAAGTCCCTCTCTGCCATCGCACGAAAGATCACCGGCGCCAGATGGTCCGGCCCCAGGTTCTTTGGCCTATGACCAGGAAGCGCTGTGCGATCTACGCCCGCAAGTCCACCGATGAGGGGCTCGATCAGGAGTTCAACTCACTGGATGCGCAAAGAGAGGCCTGCGAGGCATTTGTCGCCTCACAGGCCTCACTCGGCTGGAAGGTCTTGATGACCCGCTACGACGACGGAGGCTTCAGCGGCGGGTCTATGGAGAGACCTGCACTCCGGCAACTCTTGCAGGACATCAGGCAGAACAGGATAGACGTGGTTCTGGTCTACAAGATCGACCGACTGACCCGATCGCTCGCAGACTTCTCCAGGATGGTCTCGGTGTTCGATGAGCACGAGGTGTCGTTCGTCTCGGTGACACAGCAGTTCAATACGACCTCCTCAATGGGCCGCTTGACGCTTAACGTGCTGCTCTCCTTTGCGCAGTTCGAGCGAGACGTGACGGCTGAGCGGATCAGGGACAAGATCGCCGCCTCCAAGAAGAAGGGCATCTGGATGGGAGGTCCGGTGCCCCTCGGCTATGATGCCGTCGAGAAGCACCTCGTCATCAATCAACAAGAGGCAGAGAGTATCCGTTGGCTCTTCCAACGTTATCTGGAACTGGGCTCGGTCGCTGCGCTCAAATGCGAAGCCGATCAGCGTGGCATCCGCTCCAAGGTCAGACGGAAGACCGACGGCACCGTGGCTGGCGGCAAACCGGTCTCCCGAGGCAATTTCTACGTGTTGCTCCGCAATCCGATCTACGCAGGGATGATCACGCATGAAGGCGAACTCTATTCCGGGCAACACGAGGCTATCGTCAGTCATCAAGCGTGGCACGACGTCCAGGAGCTTCTTCGCAGCCATGGATATAGCCCCTCCGCCCAGAGTCCCCCGCTTGAGCGAATGCTGCTCGCAGGCTTGCTCTATGACGATCGGGGCGACCGGTTGGTAACCGTGAAGGCAACCAAGAGGGGCAAGTCCTACAGCTACTATGTCTCCAGCAGGCTTTGCCGGGGTCGCGCATCAGATCAGCATGCGCTTCGGCTGCCAACAAGGAGGATTGAGCGCATGGTGACGAACGCGCTCGCGGACTGGTTTGCCGGGTCCAAGCATGTTGCGGAGGCATTGGGCGCGCAACGCTACGGCGTCGATGCACTGCGGGCAATCTTTGAGTGGACGCAGAGTGCAGCTGTCAAGCTCCGCGGGGCGCCGGAGGGGCTGGCCGAGTGCGCAGAGCTTGTCCATAAGATCATAAGCCGGGTTGACGTCTTTGCAGATCGGCTCGCCATACACGTTTCGCTCGCCTCTCTCTTTGAAACAGCCATCGGAACCGGCGGGAACGGCTTCGATGCCGCTAGTCACCTCGCCGGGCATACAATCAAAGTTTCCATCCAAATTGACCGCCGAGGGGCTGCTGCCCGGATGATACTCCACGATCACCAAGCCAGGAGGCCCGAACCAAACCCGGCATTGATCAGGCTCGTATCAACTGCACACCGGCGCTATGATCTACTGACCTCCGGAGCGGCTGCATCGCCTGGGGAACTGGCGAAGCTTGAAAACGCCGATCCTTCGGAGTTGAGCCGCACACTCAAGCTTGCCACCTTGGCTCCCGACATCGTGCTGGCAATCCTTCAGGGGCATCAGCCTGAGAGCCTGACTGCGCTGCGACTCAAGAAGCTGAAGGACCTGCCTCTGAATTGGCAGGAGCAGCGCGAACTGCTCGGGTTCAGCTCAGAACCGACATCCCGGCAATCATCGCGTTGACGAAACTTCTGGCTCCCCAAAAAGGCAAACGGAGACGAATGCGGGAAATGCGGCTTTTCGAGCCAATTCCTCTGTCTCTTGACCCCAATACTTCGCCTCTAACCGGCTTAACCCTCTGAAATCACGGAAAGAAAGAGACCACCTCAAGAACGACCCGAACAAGGGCCGATTGAATGGTGGGCGGTACTGGATTCGAACCAGTGACCCCAGCGATGTGAACACTGTGCTCTACCAACTGAGCTAACCGCCCTCCGGCGCGGCTTTTGG